>CACKBU010000005.1 GCA_902598485.1 uncultured Pelagibacteraceae bacterium | reverse complement strand
TATTTGTAGAAAAAAATAATTTAAATAAACTTAATATTAATAATCCAGATAATATTGTAGTAATGAATGTTGAGTGTGGAAATGTAATAATTGAACTTTATCCAGATATTTCTCCTAAAGCGGTGGAAAGATTTAAAATTTTAATTAAACAAAAAATGTATGATGGTTCTGCTTTTTATAAAGTTTCAGAAAATACTTTTGTACAAGCTGGAGATATCGAGTATGGAAATATAAATAATTTAGATTATTCCAAAATTGGTAGCGGACAGTCTGGACTGGGATTGTTAAAATCAGAATTGAGCAACGATTTTAAATTTACAGAGGGGAGTGTTGGTTTTGCTAGAGCAACAGAATTTGATACAGAAGATAGTGAATTCTTTATTACATTAAAAGAAATTCCAATTTATCAAGGTGAATATACTCCAATTGGTAAAGTAGTTTATGGCTTAGATATATTAACTAAAATTAAAACAGGTAATAAGGCAATTTATGTTTTAAGACCTGATTATATTAAAACCCTTAGAATGTTTAATTCTAATTAACTAAAGGTTTACCTGTCGATAATGTATGTTTAATTCTTTCTTGAGTTTGTTTTGTTTCTATCAATCTCATAAAAGAATCTAGTTCTAGTTTGTACAGATCATCCTCTGACAATACTTTTTCAATAGTGGTGTCTCCACCACTTAAAACGTTTGCAAGCTCAGTTCCAACATACATTCCATGATCTAAAATTACCTTTTCGTTGTATAATTTCTCTAAAACCTTAATCATTTTATCTTTCAACGGCTTTCCAGAAAGCTTAAATTTACACTCTTCTGGAGGAACAAAATCAGAATTTTTATTAATTAAATTTTTTGCTTCCTCAAAAAGGCTATTTCTGTTCATTATTTTTTTATCTTCTGGTCTTAAATACTTTAATGGCTCAGCCTCGATTGGGGATGTGGCTGTTTTAGCATAACCAATAATATCAAAAACTTTTAGTGGAGCATAATCTGGATCTGATTTTGCTTCCTCTGTTTGTGACCATCTCCACAACATTTCTTTACATCCTCCGCCTGCTGGAACTAATCCAACAATAGTTTCAACTAATCCAATAACTAAATTTGTGTGTGAGGCAACAAAATTACTTTGAACTAAAACCTCAAAACCTCCTCCAAGTGTAAGTCCAGAAGGTGCTGATACAACTGGGTAATTAGAGTATTTTAAAGTTTTGCAAGTATCTTGAAAATATTTAATAAATTTTTCAATTGATTTAAAATTAGCTTTATCAGCAAAATTCATAGTATAACTTAAATTCACACCTGCTGAAAATTGCATGCTTTCATTAATTATTATTAAGGGTTTGTCAGTTGCATTTTTCAGTGCATCCATTGAGTCATAATCTAATGCACAGGCTTTTGTTGTAAATTCAACAATATTAAAATCTTTAAATCGATGAATTTCAGCTGAATTATTTTTATCTACTTTAATTGCTGATGGCCTTATTTTTCCTAAAGTTTGAATGTCTGTATAAATTTGTCTTTCCCCATAAAAGTTTTCATCTTTTGTTTTTGATAAATTTTCTAAAAATTTATTATTTTCAAAGTCATCGATTCTTTCAAAGAAATTCTTTACCCCTATAGATTTCAACATTTCAAAAGGACCCATTGCCCAATTAAAACCAAGTCTCATAGCTTCATCAATATCATTAAACTTATCGGTAATTCCTGGAACAAGTGAAGATGCATATTTAATTATTTTTGAGATTACAATCCAAGCATACCCACCAAACTTATCTTTTCGATTAATTAAATTATTGATGTCAACTGTCTCAATTCCTAAATCTATTTTTTTTGTTGCTGAATACTCTCCGGTTTCTAAATTAATTGCTTCTAAAATTTTTTGATCTCCACTTTTATTCATTCTATAAAAGCCACCTTTTCCTTTACGACCGGTGTAGCCTGTCTCAATTAATTTTTTTACTAATGGAATTTCTTTTGCAACAATTTGAAATTCATCTTTATCTGAAAGTTCCTTGATAAAGCTTTTTAATACATCACCCATCAAATCAATTCCAATTAGATCATACAATCCAAATACTCCTGTTTTGGGTATACCCATTGGTCTGCCAAAAACTGCATCGGCTTCTTCTATTGAAAGTTTCATTTTGAATGCTTCCGTCATAGCGACCTGCATAGCGTAAACACCAATTCTATTACCTAAAAACCCAGGAGTATCATTACAGATTATAGCTCCTTTACCAAGCTCAACTTCACAAAATTTCTTTAAAGAATTAATTTTATTTAAGTCGTTATTTTCATTTTTAACAATTTCTAACAATCCCATATATCTAACTGGATTAAAAAAGTGAGTGATACAAAAATCTTTTTTTTCTTCGTCATTTAGTTTTTCTGATAGAACTTTAATTGGAATTGATGATGTGTTCGATGAAACAATTGCACCTTTTTTTCTGTTCTTAAATATTTTTTCGTAAATATTGTGTTTAATATCAATTCTTTCTACTACTGCCTCTACCACCCAATCTGCATCTTTTACTACGTCAAAATTTTCTTCAATATTTCCAACATTAATATTGTTAATTTTGTTCTTATCTATTAGCAAAGGAGGTCTTGATTTATGTATTCTATCTCTAGCTTTTTCGCTGATTTCAGTAGTCAAATCTAAAAGAGTAACTGGAACACCAGCATTACATAAATGTGCCGCTATACCACTTCCCATTGTACCAGATCCAATAACTACAACTTTTTTAATTTCCATAAAGACTTCTATATATGAATAAATTATTTGGGTAAATTATCTATTTATTCCTCTTAATCTTTCAGATCTTCTTCTTAATAACTCTGCACTAATTAATATCAAGGTAGATAAAAGAATTAAACAAGTTGCAACTGCAAGAATTGTGGGGCTTAGTTGTTCTCTTAAACCAGTCCACATCTGTATTGGGATAGTTGTATTTTCTAATCCTGCTAGGAATAATACAACTACAACTTCATCAAAAGATGTTACAAAAGCAAAAAGCCCTCCAGATATTACTCCAGGTAATATTAAAGGTAACGTTATCTTCATAAATGTATTAACTGGGTTACTGCCTAAACTTGCAGCAGCTCTCGTAACACTATGATCAAAACCAGAAAGTGTAGCTGTTACTGTTATAACTACAAATGGTGTTCCAAGTATTATATGCGCTAATACAATTCCTGTATGAGTTGCTGCCAAACCAGCTTTTGCCATAAAAAAGAAAATTGCAACACCTGAAATAATTAAAGGAACAATCATGGGCGATATTAAAGTTGCCATTATTAATCCTTTATAGGGCATGTGTCTGCTGCTTAATCCTAAAGCAGCAAGTGTTCCTAAAATAATTGATCCAATAGTTGCAAATATTGCTATTATAAAACTATTTTTTGCAGCTAGACCCCAGGGATTTTTTGTTCCATAGATCATATCTTTATACCATCTTAGAGAAAATGCATCTGGATCAAGATTTTTCATTCCTTCAGAAAATACTAAAAATTCTTCTGCATTAAATGACAAAGGAAAAATTACAAATAAAGGTGCAATCAAAAAGAAAAAAACAAAGGTACAAATTGTAAGATAAATATAGTGCCAAATTCTATATCTAGTTTCTGTATAACTTGGTAGTGCCATAATTATCCTAATTTAATATTATCAACTCCAACTAATTTGTTATAAATCCAATAAATAACCAGAACTCCTGTCAAAAGCATTAATCCCATTGCTGATGCAAAGCTCCAATCAAGAGTTGTCTTCATATGAAATGCAATTTGATTACTTATTAAAGTTCCTGATGCTCCACCAACTAAAGCTGGGGTTATGTAGTATCCTATTGCTAAAATAAAAACTAATAAACATCCGGCTCCTATTCCTGGAATTGTTAAAGGAAAGTAAACTTTCCAAAAAGCAACGAAAGGTGTTCCGCCTAATGATTTCCCCGCTCTCATTAAACTTGGTGATATTGTTTTCATGACACTGTATAAAGGTAGGACCATAAAAGGTAATAATATTTGTGTCATCGCAACATAGGTTCCAACTTTATTGTACATCATTTCTGGCCGATTATCGTCTCCAACTAAACCAATCATAACAAAAAAATCATTTACCACCCCTTGCTGCTGCAACAAAATCATCCAACTTGCAGTTCTGACTAGCAGTGATGTCCAGAATGGGAGTAATACACAAATCATCAATAAATTGCTGTACTTCATAGGAAGTGTTGCCAGTAGATGAGCTATTGGATAACCCATAAAAAAGCTAAAAAGTGTAACAAAAAAGGCTATTTCTAATGTTCTCAGCCATAAGATTCTGTGAATTCTTCTGTCTTCATCTACTTGAGCTATACTACCATCTGAAGCAACATACATATCCATACCCTTCAAATACTTTGCCATTGTATAAGGAGGAGCAGTTCTTTTAATTGCTAACCAAAACTCTATGTTTCTCCATCTCTTATGAATTTTATTAATTTGATCTTTTATACTAATACTTTCATCAATTTTATTTCTTTTGATTTGTCTAAAAAGTCTTTTAGTAATTGTATTAAAACCATTTTTTTCTTTATTTAATCTTTGACCTAGTTTTCCATGCTCTTGCTTCTCAACAAGTAATTTATAATCTTCATAAAATCCTCTGTATACTTCTTCGGGTGGTAATTCCTCAAGGTTTTCCCATTTTTCCATTGCTTTAAATGTTTTTGGAAGCATATTGGTCACCATTCTGTCATCAACACTCCTCATAAACATATCTCCAATTGGAAATATATAAGTGATAACAAGAAATAATAGTAATGGAGCTACAAGAAGAAATGCTTTTATTTTATTCTTCTTTTCTGCTTTTTTTAAACTAACTTCTAAAGGTATTCCGTCAGTTGTTAATATTTGTTTTGTTTCAGAGCTCATAAAAAAATAGGGCGGTTAAAAATAACCGCCCTAAATATATTATATAAATTCAGTGTTTAAAACTGAAATTATAGTCCTGCTTTCATTGCTTCCCACTTCTCACTGATTTCAGTATTGTTATCAGCCCAGAAGAATGGGTCTACTAAGAAATAATTCTTAGTGTTTGCAGGAGCTGTTGGCATTTGTGGCATCATTTCAGTTTTACCATCTTTGTACCAAGGCTCACCAGCAGTAATTACATCAAGAGATGATTTTCTGTATGGTGCATAAGCAATATACTTCGCACTACCAGCTAACATTTCTGTGTTAGTCATCATTGCAAGAGCTTTTTTAGCATCAGCTTCGTTTGGTCCACCTTTAACTAATGCAAAGTATTCGTAATCAAGACCTTGACCATCCCATACTTGTACAAGTGGTGCACCTTCACCAACTATTGCATTAAAAAATCTTCCATTCCAACCAGTTGCCATAACAACTTCACCACTCATTAAAAGTTCTGGTGGTTGAGCACCTGCAGACCAGAATACACATCCACCATTTGGATCTGTACATAATGCTTTGATTTTATTCATTGCTCTGTCGATTCCGCCATCTTCTAAAAGTTTTCTGTAAACTCTAGTTCCGCCATCACCCAACTTAACACCGTCAGCTGCTAAAGCGATTTCTAGGTTTGTTAAAGCACTTTTATAGATAGCTCTTTTTCCAGGAAACTTTTTAGTATTAAAGAAATCTTTAATAGTCTTTGGAGTGCCTTTAACATTATTTTTGTTATAAGCATAGTTCCAAGAATATAAAATGTTACCTACAGCACATTCACTCGGCATTGGTGCAAAGAAATCTTCACTTGCTTTAGTTCCATCTGGTGCTGCTGGGAAATCTTTGTCAAAATCAAATTTAACAAATATACCTTCATCACATCCATTGATTGTATCGAATGCAAATACATCTATAATATCCCAAGTGATAGCACCTGCTTCTTTCTGTGCTTTGATCTCTGATAAACCACCAGAATAGTCAACCCAATTGATTTCTATTCCTAATGCTTTAGCAGTTGGATCACCATACCCTAGCTTTTGAGACTCTGTATAAGCTCCACCCCATGATGCTACAGTAACAGCAAAGGCTGAAGATGTAAGAGATACAACAAAAGAAAGAGCTAGTAATAATTTACTTATTTTTCTCATTATTCCTCCGTTTAAACGTTGATATAAATTAATTTATATAAGTAAAAGTACAACAAATAGGGATGATTAAGTCAACAGCTGATTTTGTCATTAGATACCTGTATTAAATATATATATTTTGAAATTAGATTATTTTGGGTCTAATGCTCTAGCATCAACACTATTCCATCCAATATTTATGTCTTGACTTACTTTTAATTCTAAATTGGATGTACTGTTTGGTACTTTAAGAATAAACTCTGAGCTTCCTAAAAGATTTAATCTAACTCTTGTATGATCACCGTGATAGATTACTTCCTCAATCTTTCCGGTAAACATATTATCCATCTTGTCAGTTGGATTAATTAATGCCCTTTCAGGTCTTAAAGAAACAGTTGTTTTCTCACCTTTAGACTTTACAGAAATTGGATTGGCTAGTATTTCTGAATTGGCTAATTTAACTTTGCATTTGTCTTTATCGATATCTACAACTTCACCATTAAAAGTATTGTTCTCGCCAATAAATTCAGCAACAAAAGAATTTACTGGCTTCTCATAAAGTTCAGCTGGATTTGAAAGTTGTTGAACCTTTCCATCATTAAATACCGCAATTCGGTTTGACATAGTTAATGCCTCGCTTTGATCATGAGTTACATATACAACTGTAACACCAATACTTTCATGAATATGTTTTATTTCATATTGCATGCTTTCTCTTAAATTTTTATCTAGTGCTCCAAGTGGTTCATCCATTAATACGACTGCTGGATCAAATACTAAAGCTCTTGCAACTGCTACCCTTTGTTGCTGACCACCAGAAAGTTGAGCGGGCATTCTAGTTTCAAAACCACTTAATGAAACCATCGATAATGCTTTATCAACTTTTTTATCTATTTCGTCTTTTTCAACTTTTCTTACTCTTAACGGAAAAGCTAAGTTTTCATAAACTGTCATGTGTGGAAACAATGCATAGTTTTGGAAAACCATTCCTATCCCTCTTTTATGTGGAGGAATATTCGAAATTATATTTCCATCTAATAATATTTCACCATGAGTTGGTGTTTCAAAACCAGCCAACATCATTAGACACGTTGTTTTACCTGAACCAGATGGACCAAGCATTGTTATGAATTCACCTTCTGCAATATCTAATTGAAGATCTTTAACGACAAGAACTTTGCCGTCGTAACTTTTATCTACTTTATCGAATTTTACAAACTCTGGATTTTTAGACATAAAGGTGCATATAAAACATTTGTGTAAATATATTTCAATAGCTAATTAACTCTTAATATGAAGCTCTTTTGGAAAATTACAGAACAATTCTGATCCATTATCTGTAACTCTTATGGCCTCAGATGCTTCTACACCCCAATCACCGAACTGCATTACTGCTATCATATGAAAGCAAACATTAGGTTCTAAAACTGTCATATCTCCCTTATAAATATTAAGAGTGTGTTCGCCCCAATCAGGAGGATAACCAATTCCAATCGAATAACCCGTTCTAGATTTTTTTTCTATTCCGTATTTATCTAATATTTTCCAAAAGGCTTGTGCAACATGATCTGCTGTATTCCCAGGTTTAATTTGACTTATGCCAGCATTTAAAGCTTCAATTGTTTTGTTCATTGTATCAATCTTTAATTGATTGGGTTTTCCAAGTAGAACTGTTCTCGCCATTGGAGCATGATATCTCTTATAAACACCAGATAATTCAATAATTGTAGCCTCACCTTCTACAAATTTATCTTGTGTTGCTGTTAAATGTGAAGCTGAAGTACCTTTCCCTGTTGGAAGTAATGTTGCAATACTAGAATATTCTCCTCCAAATTCTTCTGTTCCATAGAATAAAGTTTTTTGGATTTCACCTACTGCATCGCACTGTCTTACTCCTGGTTTAATAACTTCCATTGCTGTTTTCATTCCTTTTTCAGAAATTTTTGCAGCAGATTTCATGAAACCTATTTCAGCATCTGATTTTACTAACCTTACCCAATTAACTAAACGATCACTATCTTTGATTTTTGCATTAGGTAATCCTTGCTTTATTTTTTCATAACAAAACGCAGTGAAGTAATGCGCATCCATTTCTAATCCAATGCATAACTTATCCCATTTTCTTTCTTTTATAATCTCTACCAAATTATCATAAGGATGTTTTGGCCAAGTATGGATATAATTTTCGTCATAAACTAAAATATTCTCATCCTTTAAATAAGTTTTAATATATGCGCCACCTGCATCTTGAGCCCTAACAAAACATAGAGGCTCGTCTGCATCTATATGAATAATTGCACATTGAGCATAATAAAAAGACCAAGCATCATAACCTGTTAGGTAATTCATGTTGTTAGTATCATGTGAGATTAAAAGATCGATGCCTTTTTCTTGCATCAATTTTTTAACTTTTGTTAATCTTTGCTTATATTCTTCTTTTGTGAACAACATTAATTTTCATTAAATAATTTACCGAATCCTTCGACAGAATTATTTTTGTTTATTTTAACAAGCGTATCCCAAATTAAAGCCTGATTGCTAGATAAAACTGTAGTATTTAATTTTTTCTCTAATTTATCAATAATTGGCAATACTGGTAAAGCAGTACAAGAAACAAAGAGTGCCTCTGCCCCATTTAAATCTATTTCGGATAGAACATTAAATAAATAATTCTGATCAACTTTTCCGATATCGTAATCAGCTTCTATATCAAAGTAAGAATTTGAAGTAACTTCAAATCCTTCGTTTTTAAAATATTCCAAAACTTCATCGTTAAGTTTTTTGCTGTAAGGTGTAAATAGACTTATCTTACTTATATTTAACTTCTTTAAAGCTTTAATTGCAGCGGTACTTGGAGTTGTCACCTCTGCCATAGGTTTTGCAGCTTTTACTTTTTTCTCTATAGATTCATAACCTGCAGCTATTGTTCCAGAGGTACAGCCATAAACAACACAATCGATATCCTGATCAGGTAATATATCTTTTGTTACCTCAGTTACTTTGTTTGACATTTTGATCAAATTTTCTTTTGTAAGCGGGTTGTAGCATTCAATACGATTTACAAAAAAATCAACCTCTCTGTCTTTAATTACGTTAATAAAATCTCTTTCAATCATAAAATCGCTTGCAAGCGCAATAAGTCCAATTCTTGGATTTGATTTAGTAATATATTTAGGATCTATTTTTGTTGAATTCATAATTTAAAAGGTGAATATATCAGAAGTTCTTTAATAATCATTAATATAAAAAATAGGTATGAATATAAAAGATACTTTCGTAGCATCCTTGGTGCCTATTTTTTTAGGCTTTGGTTTTGTAATAGCTAAACCAGCTTTTGAGTCTTTCCCTCCTATTCTTTTAATGGGAATCAGATTTACATTTGCTGCTTCATTGTTAATTTGGTGGTTTCCAATTCCAAAAGGATATTTAAAAAGAATTTTTGCTGCATCATTAGTCGCTAATACATTGCAATATAGTATTACATATACTGGTTTAGATTTAATTGATGCATCTTCAGCAGTTCTTTTGGTTCAGATGGAAGTTCCGTTTGGCGTTATTTTTGCTTACTTCATGCTTAAAGAAAAACCAACTATTAGAGCTTTGATTGGTATAGCTATTGCTTTTGTTGGTGTTTATATTTTAACTGGATCTCCTAACTTGGATGGAAAATTTATTGGAATTGCACTTACAATTTTAGGATCTGCTATATGGGCGCTTGGACAAGTTATGGTTAAACCCTTAAGCAAAGAAATAAATCCTTTAGGGTTGGTTGCTTGGCTAGCATTATTCTCTGGACCAATTTTAATAATGCTATCTGCAATAATTGATGGAAACACAATTAATTATCTAACAAATGCAAAATTTGATCATTGGATTATTGCAATTTATATAGGTTTCATCATGCAACCAATTACTTATGGTTGTTTCTACTATGTTTTGAAAAACAACCCACTTTATAAAGTACTACCGATTGTAACTATGGGGATACCGCCAACAGGTTTATTAGCTGCTATTTTTCTTTTAGGAGAAAAACCAACTCTGGAATTATTTATCGGGGGCGCAATAATCATAGTTGGTGTGATTTTAATTGTATTTACAAAAAACAAAAAAGAAGAGGAAATAAAATGAAAATTGGATTTATCGGTTTAGGTAATGTTGGAGGAAAACTTGCAGGAAGTTTATTAAGAAATAACTTTGATCTTACAGTAAGAGATATAGATGAAACTTTAACAAATTCTTTGAAAGACTTAGGTGCTAAAGTTGCAAAGTCTCCAAAAGAATTAGCTGAACTATCCGATTTAATCATTACCTCTCTTCCTTCTCCTGAGGTTTCTGCAGAAGTTATGGAAAGTGAAGATGGAATTCTAAATGGTTTATCAGAGAATAAAATTTGGCTAGAAATGAGTACCACAGACGAAAATGAGGTAAAAAGACTTGGGAAAAAAGTAATAGAAAAAAAAGCTATCCCTTTGGATGGACCTGTGAGTGGTGGATGTCATAGAGCAGCAACAGGTAATATTGCTATATTCGTGGGTGGAGAAAGAAAAGCATTTGAAAAAATTTTACCTGCATTAACTGTTATGGGGAGAAAAATATTGCACACTGGTGAGCTTGGTTCAGCAAGTGTATTAAAAGTAATTACAAATTATCTAGCATCTGCACATTTAGTTGCATTAGGTGAGGCTTGGACTGTAGCAAAAAAATCTAATTTAGATTTAGCAAAAACTTATAAAGGGATTGCTATTTCCTCGGGTAATTCATTTGTGCATGAAACCGAAAGTCAGGTTATATTAAATGGATCTTATAATATAAATTTTACAATGGATTTGGTTTTAAAAGACACAAGTCTATTTGATAATCTTGCAAAAAAACTAAATGCTCCTTTAGAAATTTCTCCACAAATAGTTGAAATTTTCAAAGATGGTAAAAAAAAATATGGTTCTAGAGCTTGGTCATCAATGATTGTGAAAAGGATGGAGGATTTAAATAATATCAATTTTAGAGCTAATGGTTTTCCTGATGAGTTGGTTGATAATGAACCTGAGGAAAAAGGATATGAAATTTAATTAATGTGTTAAGATAAAAAATGTTAGATAAAAGAAAATTTTACATAAATGGTCAGTGGGTTGATCCAATTAAAAAAAATGATTTTGACGTAATTAATCCATGCAATGAAGACCCGTTTGCTGTTATTTCTTTAGGTTCAAAAGAAGATACAGATTTAGCTGTTAAATCAGCAAAAAATGCCTTTGATACTTGGAAAGAAACTAGCAAGCAAGAAAGGCTCAGTTTGCTTGAAAAATTATCATCAGTTTATAAAAAAAGATTTAATGAAATGGCTGAGGCTATTTCTCTTGAAATGGGTGCACCAATGGATTGGGCAAAAGATGTTCAAACAGCTTCAGGGAAAGATCATTTAGATGATTTTATTTTAAGATTAAAAAATTTTAAATTTGATGAACATTTTGATAATAAATCAAATAATCATATCTATTATGAACCAATTGGAGTTTGTGGATTAATCACACCGTGGAATTGGCCAATTAATCAAATTGCTTTAAAAGTCGTTCCTGCATTCGCAACTGGATGTACAATGATTTTAAAACCATCAGAAATTGCTCCTATTTCTGGAATGCTATTTGCAGAAATGATTGATGAAGCAGGTTTTCCAAAAGGTGTATTTAATTTAGTAAATGGAGACGGTGCAGGAGTAGGAACCCACATTTCAAGCCACCCTGATATTGATATGGTTTCTTTCACAGGTTCAACAAGAGCAGGAAGATTAATTTCAAAAAATGCTGCTGAAACAATTAAAAGAGTTTGTCTTGAATTGGGTGGAAAAGGTGGAAATATTGTTTTTGCTGATAGTTATAAAGATGCAGTAAGAGACGGTATTAGAAATGTAATGAGCAATTCTGGTCAATCTTGTGATGCACCAACAAGGATGCTTGTTGAAAAATCAATTTATGAAAGAGCTGTTAAAGAAGCTGTTGATGAGGCAAACAAAATTAAAGTAGATCAAGCTTCAAAAAAAGGAGACCATATAGGACCAGTAATTTCTAAAATTCAATATGATAAAATTATAAATCTTATTGAAAGTGGAATTTCTGAAGGCGCAACTCTTGCAGCAGGTGGACCTGAGTTACCAAACGGTTTGAACAAAGGGTACTTCATCAAACCAACTATATTTACAGATGTAACTAATGACATGAGAATTGCTAAAGAAGAAATTTTTGGACCTGTATTATCTATAATTCCATTTGAGACCGAAGATGAGGCAATCAATATTGTAAATGATACTTCTTATGGTCTTGGAAATTATTTGCAAACTGAAGACAGAAAAAAAGCACACAGAGTTGCTAAAAAATTAAGATCTGGATGTGTTTATATTAATGGCAATGGAGCAGATGCCGGAACTCCATTTGGTGGTTACAGACAATCAGGTAATGGGAGAGAAGGAGGTGTTTGGGGCCTTGAGGAATATCTTGAAGTAAAGAATGTTACTGGTTGGAGTTAACAGAATTTTTTAAATATCTTAGTCTCCCAATAATTTCATCTCGATCCATGTAATAACCTTGTAAATGTCTATGTCCTGAGTTTGGATCATATTCAGTTCTACCGTGTAATAATCGTCTATTGTTAAAAGAAAAAATATCACCTGGTCCTAATCTAAATTTAATCTGGAATTGATCGTCATGAAGTAAATTTCCAAATCGGTGATGAGCTTTATAAACTTTATCCATCAAATCAGGATGACAGTCTAAAGCATCCATAGTTGCTACGCTAAACCGAATATCATGGTAATCATTATCTTTTGTTAGAGATATCGCGGGTGCGTAATAACTTCTAACAGACTCTTGTGTATAATCCATGTCTCTAAATTTTAAATGAACTTTTACTAGCGTATCAAATATTTCTTTCTCATTTTTTCTTAAATAATCTGCAACTGCAAAGCCATCTACAGCGGATGAATCTCCTCCTGTTGCAGAATTAACTAAACAATGAAGAAATTGATAACCAGGTGGTGTTTCAAACCATGGTAAATCCATATGATTCCTTAGGGCATGTGCAGTGTAAGCAGAATTATTTGGTTTAGGAATATTAATTACTTCAAAAGGTGTTTTAAAAAAAGTTTCTCTAGTATGGCTAATTTTGTTTAAAATTTTAAAGCCTGAATTATTTTCAGTTGGAGCATTTTTTACTATAGCAATTCCAGTATGATGTAAAAGCTCTAACCATCTGATAAGTCCTTCATCTGATTTCATAATTTCATCATGCTCAATCTCAATTGACTTCAGATCATTTTGTAAAGAATTGTCCCAAAGTTGATATGGTGATTTATATTCTAAATTATTTTTTATTGTATAGCAGTTTTCTCTTAACCAATTTTGATCATAATAACTTACGTGGTCTCCTTCACTCCATTCAATTTCAAGCTTACCTTCATTATTTACTGCAAATTTTTTTGGATTAATATTATTTGATACTTTTAAAATATTAAACATTCTATGACGGGAGTCTTTATCATGTGCAGTTGGACAATTATCTCTTAGCCATAAATAATTAAATTTACTTTTTTTTCCATCACTCCAGTCAACTTCTAAATTTGTAGAATTTTTAGTTATATTTTTAATTGTAAAATTTTGTTCCATTAATTTTTATAATTTGAATGTTCTCTATCTAGTTTTCTTAATAAAGCAGCCCACTCTGTTTTTCCATCATAATTATAATCATCAGAGTCACTCATGTTTTCCCAGAAATATGCAGCTTTTTGTTTATCTATTTCATGTTTATTTAAACCCATAGCAAGATTTTTTACCTGAACTGAACATGCTTGCTCCAGATAATAAGCTCTGAAAAAAGCTTCTGCAGCAGTTTTTCCTACTGTGTAATATCCATGATTTCTAGTAATCAAAATATCGTGTTTGCTGATTAGGTTTTCAAACTTGCTTCCAAATTCTTTGTTCTCAACAAATTCATAATCAATATATCCAACAAGATGATTTAAATAAACTGCAGCCTGTGAGAGATACATTAAACCTTCTTTGGTACCTCCAACTGCCATCACATCATTGGCATGTCCGTGAACATAAAAGTTTACATCATTTCTTTTATTAAAAATCCATTGAGCAAGATTAATACATCCGTCGTTTAACCAAGGTCCATCTGAGTCTAATTTTTTTCCGTTTTCGTCAATTTTAACTAAAGATGAAGCGGTAATTTCTTCATAAAACATTCCATATGGATGAACAAAAGAACAATTTTTATCTTCAGCAGATCTTGCGCCTGCACATTGATTTGCAAGATCAGTCATACCGTACATATGTAAAATTCTATAGAGAGCGGACAACTCTAGTCGCACATCTTTATCTGTTTGCGCCATAAATAAAATTCTTATTTAAAAAATAAGTAAAAGCAAATAAATACAACCGTTATTTCTTAAAACAATTGTAAGTTGTATAATATTTGTTTTACATATGATGATTGTAACTGTTAGAACATTACATCATGTCAAAAATTGAGATCAACAACGTTTACAAAATTTTTGGAAATAACCCTTCCTCTGTACTGCCAATGGTAAAAGACGGTGCAACAAAAGATGAAATTTTAGAGCAAACTGGTCATACCGTTGGATTAGATAATGTTTCGCTTAAAATTGAAGAAGGAGAAACCTTTGTTTGTATGGGTTTATCAGGATCAGGGAAATCAACACTAATAAGACATCTAAATAGACTAATCGATCCAACTGATGGCGAAATTTTAGTTGAGGGCACGAATGTAATGTCACTCGATAAAGATAAGCTTATTGAATTTAGAAGACATAAAATGAGCATGGTATTTCAAAGATTTGGTTTATTCCCACATAAAACAGTGATTCAAAATGTTGGTTACGGATTAGAAATGCAAGGAAAAGGTGAAGATGAGAGAAATAAAATCTCAATGGAAAAAATCGATGCAGTTGGTCTTACTGGTTTTGAAAATCAATACCCTGCTCAATTATCAGGAGGAATGCAGCAACGTGTTGGTTTAGCAAGAGCGTTAGCTACTGATACAGATATTATGTTAATGGATGAAGCTTTCAGCGCCCTAGATCCTCTGATTAGAAGTGATATGCAAAAACAATTAATTGATCTTCAAGCAGAACTAAAAAAAACAATTGTATTTATTACCCACGATCTAGATGAATCATTAAGATTGGGTGATCATATCGGGATATTAAACTCTGGAAAATTAGTCCAAGTAGGAACTCCCGAAGAAATTATTATGAATCCTGCTGATGATTATGTAAAAGCTTTTGTAAAAGATGTGAATAGAGCAAAAGTTATAAAGGCAAAAATTATTATGAAAACTGCTGATCAAGCTAATGACATAGATAAATCAAACTTAATAAAAGTAAATGAAGACGAATTTATAGAAGATTTTTTACCAAAAATCGTTTGTTCTGACTCAAATTGCGAAGTGGTTGATAAAAATGGAAATGTAAAAGGATACATTTCAAATCAAGAATTACAGTCTTCATTAACAAGATCATAAAGTGTTATTAAAAACTTTCGAGGTAAAAAAAGAATGGGTTGATTACAACAATCATATGAATATGGCTTATTATGTGCTTGTTTTTGATCAAGCATGGGAAGTTGCTCTTGAAAAATTTAAAATGGGTGGAACAGCAGCAAAAAATCTTAATAGAAGTACAATGGTTGTTGAAACTAATACTAAATATTTAAATGAGGTAAAAGAGGGAGAAATGGTCAATGTTAATCTGACTTATTTTGATCATGATAAAAAAAGATTACATTTAAAAATGGAAATGATTTCTCAAAAAACTAACAAACTTTCAGCTTCTATGGAATGGATATCGCTTTATATAGATTTAAGCAAAAGGAAAGTTACAGAATTTGAAGAAGAAAAAGTAAAATTAATGAAAGATTTTATTGAAGAAAATAAGTCAAAATTTTCAAGCGAAGGTCTTCTATTCTCTTCTAAATTAAAGAAATAATTAAATATTCTATACAATTTTTTTTTGATATAGGTGCATAATGGGCGCTAATAATAATTCAAAAGGAATACTTTTAATTATTACTGCAATGACATTTTTTGCAATGCAGGATGCTTTAATTAAATTCATTTTTGAAAAAGCAGCTTTGTATGAAATATTTTTTGGAAGATATTTTGTTGCAGCAATTTTGCTATTTGGTTATATAAAATTCAGAAAACAAAAAGTCTCTCTTAAAACTTACTATCCATTTTTAACAATACTAAGAGTGATTTTGCATTTTATTGCTTTTTCTGCTTTTTTTATCTCATTAACTTTTATGCCTTTAGCAACAGCAAATGCTCTATTTTTTTCATCACCTTTTTTTGTATCAATATTTGCAAAGTTATTTTTAAAAGAAACTATTGGTATTAGAAGGTGGTCAGCAATTGTTTTTGGTTTTATTGGCGTTTTTATAGTCTTAGATCCAAATTTTTCAGACTTTGAATATCGAAGTCTTTTACCAGTTTTTTGTGCATTTTGTTATGCCGCTTCTATGACAATCACTAAATATACATCCGATAAAGATGATGTTAACACCCAACTATATTACTTTTATCTAATTGCAATATTGCTGTGTATAATTTTATATATTTTTATGGGTAGTGGTCAGCTTAATAATCCAAACTTTGATCCAACAATACAATTCATCTTTAGAGAATGGTTTTCAAATATTGAATATACATGGAAATTTATTTTATTTTTTGGTTTTGCTGCATCAATAGCTTTTGTTTGTATTTTTTCAGCGTATATAGTTGCATCACCTTCCGTTGTTTCTTTGTTTGAGTACTCATTAATAATTATGTCTATGATACCTGGCTACTTTTTATTTAATGAGGTACCAACGACTAGAACGTTTATTGGTGTTGCGTGTATTATAGCAGCTGGAATTTATATTTACATGAGAGAGAGAGTTAGAGATCAATTTATTGCAACAGAAACACCAGTTAGAAGATGAGCAAGAATTTTATACCAACAATTAATATTTCTTCTTTAATAAAAAATAATTTTGAAACTCAAAATGCATTTAAAACAATTAAAGAAATTGAAAAAGCTTGTGTCAATGTAGGATTTTTTCAAATTACTGGACATGGAATTAATCTAAAAGAAATTAAAAAAACATGCGAAGTTGGGAATAAATTTTTTAATTTACCAGACAGTAAGAAAAGAAAATTATCACCTAAAAAATGGAATAAAAAAAATAAAAATCTTTACAGAGGATATTTTCCTAATGATGTAAACGGAAAAGAAGGTTTGGATATAGGTGATTTAAAAGTAACTAAAAAATATTCTTCAAATCTAAATAATCAATACATAGAATTTCTTAAACTAGATGAGTGTTTTAAAAAAAGTTCAATAAATATTTTAAACAAATATTTTGATAATATTTATAGATTGAGTGAAACCTTATTTAAAAGTGTAATAAAACTTAATAAAAAAAATCCTGATATTTCTAGTGTAGCTTTTTCAAGATTAAAAACATTAAGCACATTAAGATTTAATTATTATCCTAATCAGACAAAACCGGTAGAAATATCTAAACAAGATGGGGTTGCTCTTGGATGTGAAACGCATGTTGATAGTGGTATATTCACAGTTCTCTATCAAGATAGAAAAGGTGGATTGCAGGTACAAAATAGAAAAAATAAAAAATGGTATGATGTACCATTTAACAAAAAAGCTTTAGTAGTAAACACTGGTAAAGCTTTGGAGTTTCTAAGCAAAGGAAGATTTAAAGCAACTAATCACAGAGTTTTGTGGAATAAAAGTAAGAGACTCTCTGTTCCTTTTTTCTTTGAACCTTCCTATGATTTCAAAATGAACCAATCATTTTTAAATGGTAGCAAATTCAAAAATAATGGTCCAATTTATGAGAAATTTCTTAACAAATCCTTAAAGAAATTTATTGAATATCAACGTTAGTAATAATAAGGTTTAAATATAAAGCGATACATAACTCGTCGTTAAATTCAAAAATTTACGAAAGTGGGATCGGTCGTCTTTAAATTAATTTTTAAAGGAGGCTTTATGAACTTTGGATATTTTTGTAACACTACTAATTGGGATAAAAAACCTTATACCCAACTTTTAGATGAAGCTAGAGAGATCACTGAATATTGTGATCAAAATAATTGGAATTCTATTTGGTATACCGAACATCATTTTAATCATGAAGGAATGGAGTCGTGTACCAATCCACTAATGATGTGCACTGATGCTGCTGCAAGAACTAAAAATATTCGTTTAGGACAAGCTTGTAACGTAATTACATTTCATAATCCTATAAGACTTGCAGAAGATATTGCTACCCTTGACCAAATGTCAAAAGGAAGAGTTGAAGTGGGTATTGGTAGAGGAGTTTATGGTAGAGAAGCTATTAACATGAACAAAGAAGCTGACTTAAAAGACCAAGCAAAAAATTTTAGACTATTTTCTGAAACATTGGACATAATGAAAAAAGCATGGTCTGAAGATTTCTTCTCTCACCAGGGCGAATTCTATACTTATCCATCTCCTAATTTCATTTGGCAACACGATATGAGTCCTCCAAAAAAAAATATTGTAGATTTAAAAACAAACGAATTAAAACAAATATCTGTATTACCAAAACCTTATCAAAAACCTTTCCCACCAATTTCTCAAGTAGTTGATGGAGAAAGATCAATTCAGTGGGCAGCAGAAAATGGGCTTAATACAATTATGTGGATACCAACTGTAAAAGCTTTGAAAAAAAGATTTGAAATTTTTAAAGAGGCAAAATCTAAAGCTGAAAATAGAGATGTACCACTAGGGGAAGGTATTAGTTTGGTTAGAGATATGTTTGTTGCAGAAACTATGGAAGAGGCTGAAAAAATGGCTGGAGAACATATTGTAAATTATATGAGATGGGTTTGTCATTGGAGAGGTTTAGGAAATCATATGGACCCTGATGAAAAATTACCAGAGACGAAAAATAAGCTAGATTTATTAAATTATGAATTTCTTCATAAAAGAAATCTTTTATTTGGAACACCTGAGTTTGTAATAGAAAAAATAAAAGAACTTCAACAAGAATTAAATCTTCAAAATTTACAAGTCTGGTCTAACTTTCCAGGAATTAAACACGAAGACTGCATGAGAAGCATCAAATTATTTACAGAAGAAGTTATTCCAAATATAAAACCAATAGATACGAACATTCAAAGAGCTAGCTAATAAATGGATTTAAAACTTAGAAAATTTGCTAAATTTGTAGATAAAACTTTTATTGAAGGTGGAAAAAAAGCTAAAGAGCCTGTTCTGCTAGTTTCGGTTGCAGCTGTTATAGAAAATCCTTGGGCTGGAAAAGGTTTTGTAGAAGATTTAAAACCAGAAATACTAGATCTTGCACCTCAATTAGGAGATCTTTTAGTGCCAGAATTAACAAAAGAAATTGGATCAGGTGAAAAAATTTTAGCTTATGGGAAATCTGCGATGGTTGGATTAAATGGTGAAATAGAACATGCATCTGCATTTATTCATACTTTAAGATTTGGAAATAAATTTAGAGATGCCGTTGGTGGAACTTCTTATTTAAGTTTTACTAACACTAGAGGTCCTGCGGGAGCAAAAATTTCAATTCCAATGATGCATAAAACTGATGCTGGATTAAGACCTTTTTATCTAACGCATGAATTTACAATTCATGATGCACCTAATGAAGATGAAATAGTTGTTGCAATTGGAGGCGCTCCAACTGGACGAGCTCATGCAAGAACGGGTGATAGATATCAAGATATGAAAGAGATGGGTATCGATAACTAATTGATGTCTTACAATTTTGATAACGATCAAAATCATTATTATTTTAACAACAAAAATTCTTTACCAATAATCTTTATTCATGGTGTTGGTTTAAATCAACAAATGTGGAAACCACAAATTGAATTTTTTAAGAACAATTCATTTATAACTTATGATCTGTTGGGACATGGAAAAACACCTTTTAAAAAGCCAAATTTATCAATGGAAAATTTTACTAGTCAATTATCAAATTTAGTAAAAAACCTAAAGATAGAAAAATTTAATTTAATTGGTTTTTCTATCGGATCTTTGATTGCAATTGAATTTGCTTCAAAATATGAAAATTATTTAAATTCTTTAACTCTAATATCCACTACATATCAAAGGACAGCAGAGGAAAGACAAAATGTAATTGATAGAGTGAATTTGGCAAAAAAAAATATGCCAATATCTCAAATGGCAATGAAGAGATGGTTTTCAGATAAATACCTTGAACAAAATCCTGAGTTATATGATGAGTTTATGAAAATTCTTAACAAGAAAGGAATTGATCAAGAAAATTTTATTAAATCTTATGAGGTATTTGCAAACTATAAGGACAATCTTGAAAATATAAAAAATATAAAAACAAATACTTTAATAATAACAGGATCGGATGATCCAGGATCTACACCTGATATGTCTAAAAATTTAAATAAAGATATAGAAAATTCAACATATGTTGAAATCAAAAATGGAAAACATCTATGCACTATTGAATATGCAGACGAAGTAAATAATGCAATAATGAAACATATAAATAATGCCTGAATTAAAAAAATATCAAATGTATATAGATGGTCAGTGGGTAGACTCTGATACAAAAAAAACTTTTGAAACTTTAAATCCAGAAAACAATAAGCCTTGGGCTGTAGTACCTGAAGCTAGCGCAAATGATGTGGATAGAGCTGTAAAAGCTGCACAAAAAGCTTTTGAAGGTGAATGGCCAAAAATGATTGCAAGAGATAGAGCAAAATATTTAAGAGCAATCGGAAATAAACTTAGAGAAAATTCTGAATTATTAGGAAAGATTGAAACCATTGATACAGGAAAACTCTACAGAGAAACTTATCAACAAGCAAAATACATTGCAGAATATTACGATTACTATGCAGGTTTAGCTGACAAAGTTGAAGGGACAGTTCTTCCAATAGATAAACCAAATATTCAAGCGATCACAACAAGAATTCCAATAGGTGTTATTGCAGCTATCATTCCTTGGAATTCTCAAATGTTTTTAACTGCAACAAAAGTTGCTCCTGCTTTAGCTATGGGTAATACAGTAGTAATTAAATGTTCTGAATTAGCACCAGCAACTATGTTTGAGTTTGCAAAGTTAGTTGAAGAAACTGGAATACCAAAAGGTGTTGTAAATGTAGTTTCTGGTTTTGGAGATCCTTGTGGTAAAGCTTTAACTACTCACAACTTAGTTGAGAAAGTAGCTTTTACAGGAGGTCCTGAAACTGCAAGACATATAATTAGAAACTCTGCAGAAAATTTATCTGAGGTGAGTTTAGAGTTAGGTGGAAAAAGTCCTGTAGCTGTTTTTGATGATGCTAAACAAGAAAATGCAATTAATGGAATAACTGCTGGAATATTTGGAGCAAGTGGTCAAAGTTGTATAGCAGGTTCAAGGTTATACTTACAAAAAGGAATTTATAAGGAATTTTTAGATAAGTTAGCATCAAGAGCAGAAAAAATTAAAATAGGCGCTCCTATGGACTCTGATACTGAAATGGGTCCCTTAAGTAACTTTAAACAATTAGAAGTAATAGAAAAAAATATTAAATTAACTGTTGAACAAGGTGGAAAAATTAAATGCGGTGGTAAAAGACATCCTTTTTCAAATAAAGGTTATTATTTCCCACCAACAATAATTGAATGTGAAAATCATAATCTGCCAGCTGCTGAGAATGAACTTTTTGGCCCAGTATTATCAGTAATGAAATTTGATACTGAAAAAGAGGTAATAGAATTAATGAATGATAATCAATATGGTCTTTCTTCAGGTGTTTATACTAGTGATCTCGCAAGAGGAATGAGGGTATCTAATGCTATCCGAGCAGGAATAACATTTGTAAATACTTATAGATTAATTTCACCTTCAGCTCCATTTGGGGGTATCAAGGATAGTGGATATGGAAAAGAAGCAGGAATTGACTCAATTAAAGACTACACAAGAGTAAAAACAACTTGGTTCTACACATCAGACGAACCCTCGCTAGACCCCTTCTCAATAAGATAATCTGTACCAATTTACCCATCTAAATAGGAAAATTTTGTCATTGAATATTGATTGTATTCATACTTAAATTGGATTTTATAAATTGTTAACAATAAAGAGGAAGATAATGAGAAAACTATTTATCGCTATATTTATGTTTGTATCAAGTTTTGGTTCAAATGTAATGGCAGACGGACATTCGATTAAAATGGGGATCATCTTAGGATTCACTGGTCCTATTGAATCTCTAACTCCAGCTATGGCTGCATCTGCAGAGCTTGCGTTTAAAGAAGCTTCTGACTCAGGTTCACTATTAGGTGGAAAAAAAATTGAGCCAGTAAGAGCAGACTCAACTTGTGTTGATTCAGCAGCGGCAACAGCTGCAGCTGAAGGATTAATTTCAGGTGGTGTAGCTGCAATTATGGGAGCAGACTGTTCAGGTGTAACTGGTGCTATTGCAACTAACGTTGCTGTACCAAATGGTGTAGTAATGATTTCACCTTCAGCCACTTCTCCAGGATTAACAACTCTAGATGACAAAGGGTATTTCTTTAGAACTGCTCCATCAGATGCTAGAGGTGGTCAAATTTTAGCTGATATAACTAAAGACAGAAAAGTAAAAAGTGTTGCAATCACTTATACTAACAATGACTATGGTAAAGGTTTGGCTGATGTTTACAAAGCAGCAGTTGAGGCTCATGGTATCAAAGTTACAACTGTAACTGCTCACGAAGATGGAAAAGCAGATTACTCATCTGAAGTAGCAACTCTTGCTTCTGCTGGTGGTGATGCTGTAGCAGTTATTGGTTATCTTGACCAAGGAGGAAAAGGAATTATTCAAGCTTCTTTAGACTCTGGTGCGTTTGATAGATTTATTTTATCAGATGGTATGATTGGTCAATCTTTAGTTGATGCATTCGGAAAAGATTTAAGTAAATCATTTGGATCATTACCAGGTTCTACTGGTAAAGGTGCAGGTATATTTGCTGAAGTTGCAAAAGCTGGGGGTGTAGAAGCTTCTGGTCCTTACACAGGTGAATCTTACGATGCAGCTGCTTTAATCGTTCTTGCAATGCAAGCAGGTAACTCTGCTGACAGAGCATCAATTGCAAAAAATGTAATGGATGTTGCTAATGCTCCTGGAACTAAAATTTATCCAGGTGAACTTAAGAAAGGTTTAGACTTACTAGCAAAAGGTAAAAAGATTAATTACGAAGGTGCTACTGGAGTAACTTTTACTGAAGTTGGTGAAGCCGAAGGTTCTTTCTTAGAACAAGAAGTTAAAGGCGGAAAATTCAAAACTAAAAAACAAAGATAATTTTTTATCTTAATTCAAAAAACCCCAGTAATTTAATTACTGGGGTTTTTTTTTAAATCAGCTCTTATAGTAGATAGAGCTATGATAATAAGAAAAATCAAACATATTAAATTCATAGTTTTCCAGCTAGTTAAGTTAAGAAATACTCCAGCAGACAAACTGGCTAATGCTTGTATAGAATAAACAATTAAATCATTATACCCTTGAGCTCTAAATTTTTCCTCCTCTCTGTAACACAAAACAAGTAAGCTCGTTCCTGATATAAATAAAAAATTCCACCCTAGCCCCAGGAAAATAAGTGCAACCATATAGTTAATATAATTCTGTTCAAATAAACTGGTAATAATTGTGACTAAAAACAATAAAACTCCCAGATACATTATTTTACTATGACCAAATCTTTTAATTAAATTTCCTGTAACCAGTGAAGGTAAAAACATCGCTGCTATATGAAGCTGAATAACAAATCCAGTCTTGCTTAAACTTATTTTCTCCATCAGATGCATACTTATAGGAGTTGCTGTCATTAAAAAAGTCATTACAGCATAGGCAAAAGCTGAAGCTACGAGCGCCTGTAGAAATCTAGGTTGAGAGATAAGCTCAAAAAAACTTCTTCCAGTTTTATATTGATTACTAGATATCGTTTTTGGTTCCTGATAAAAAATTAAAAATATTGTTGATGAGATAGATAAAATAGCGAGTGCAAGATAAGAACCAGCATACATATGATTTGAGATAAGTCCTTTAGAAATGTTTGCAATGTTTGGACCAATAAACGCCGAACCTATTCCTGCTAACAAAATGATAGAAATTGCTTTTGGTGCATAATCCTTATCCACAACCTCCACTGCTGCAAAACGATATTGATGGCTAAAAGCTATTCCTCCACCAATTAAAAAGCATCCTAAATTATATAAGACAAAACTTTCTATTATTATTGAGTACGCAGTTAAAAGAGATGCAAAACATGTACCTATTGATGCAAAAATAAAACCTAATTTTCGTCCAATTATACTCATTAGCTTTGCAGCAAAAAAAGCGAATAGAGCAATTCCAACAACTGACAAAGCCATTGGAAGAGTAGCTAAAGATTTTATTGGACTAAATTTTGAACCAATTATGCCGCTTAAAAAAACGGTGACCGGTGCAGCTGTAAAAGCGAAAATCTGGCTTAATATAAGTAAAGAAAGATTTTTATTCATTAAAAGAATAAATACTTATCAGCCATATACAAAGCCCAAGCAGCAGCAGCACCTAATATAATATATTTCATTATGTTTACTTTATTTCTATTTTTTCAGGAAGTATACCTTTAGGTCGATACCTCATGATAAACAACAATCCTAATCCCATCAGTAAAAATCTAAAATAAGGAACGCTTTCAATTAAATGAGCTTTAAGTGCATTTGTTTCAGGAATTCCAGCAGTGAAAAAGTTTATTAAAAATAATGATATTGGTGCAGCTTCAATCCATAAGAACCAAACAACAAATCCTCCTAAAATTGCCCCAAAATTATTTCCACTTCCTCCAACAATTACCATCACCCAAATCAAAAAAGTATATCTCATAGGTCTATAACTTCCTGGAGTAAATAAACCATCTTGTGTAACTAGCATTGCGCCCGCAATTCCAACAATTGCAGAGCCTAAAATAAAAATTAATAAATGTTGCTTAACAACATTTTTACCCATTGCATTTGCAGCTTCCTCATTATCTCTAATTGCTCTCATCATTCTTCCCCAAGGAGAATAAAGAGCTTTTTGAGTTAAAATTAAAAGAATAATTACTACTACTAAGAATAATCCTGAATAACACAGTTTGACAAATACTGATGAACCTTCAATAACAAGTTGGTTTAAAGCAGCTTGTCTATCAGCTAAATTATCAATTACACTTAATTTTCCTGCATTAAACTTTTCAACTAATTTAATAAACCAATCAGTTGTTTGAAGATCTACTTCATAAGGTGCAGGTCTTTTTAATCCAATAACATTTTTAACTCCTCTTGTGAGCCAATCTTCGTGTTTAATAATTGCAATAACAATTTCGGAAATAAGAAGAGTAGCAATAGCTAAATAATCTGCTCTAAGACCAAGTGCAACTTTTCCAACTATAAATGCTAAACCCCCTGCAAAAAGAGCTCCAACTATCCAAGAAAATATAATTGGTAATCCAAATCCTCCTAAGAAACCAGTTTTAGCAGGATCAACTGCTTCAATAGCTTCTATGCCTGGCTCTGCAGAAAATCTAATAAGTAAAATACCTGAAATTATTATTGCAGCTATGCTGTATGTTCTGATTTTTGATTTTTCAAATCTTTTTAAAATAAACCTTATAACTAATACCATTACTACTATCAGCCATAATGACATTAGAATATCGAAACCTCCTGCCCTCCAGGCTTCTTGAACAGGATCGACAGATATCAATACTGCAGCTAAACCACCTAAAGCTGTATAGCCCATAATTCCAAAATTAATTAAACCAGCATACCCCCATTGAATATTCGCACCCATTGTCATGACAGCAGAAATCAAACAAAGATTAAATATTGATAACGCTATGTTCCATGACTGAAATATCCCAACCATTAGAATAAGCACCATCATGATGCTGTAAGCTGCAATTACATTTAGATTTTTTCTCACAATACTTTCCCCTTAAATATTCCCGAAGGTCGATAAATTAAAACTATTACCAATATAGAGAAAGAGACTGCAAACTTATAATCTGTAGATAATAACTGAACTAAACTATTTGGCTCCATACTTTCTGGTAAAATGTACATAAAGAATTTTTTATATGCGTAAGTTAGCAATATTTCAGAAAAAGCAATTACATATCCGCCTAAAAAAGCTCCAAATGGATTTCCAATTCCTCCAACAATTGCAGCAGCAAAAATAGGAAGCATATTATTAAAATAAGTAAATGGTTTAAAACTTTTATCTAAACCATACAAAGCTCCACCAATTGTAGCTAAAATACCAGCAATAACCCAAGTAACTAAAACTATTTTTTTTGGATCAATACCTGATAGCAAAGCAAGATCTTCATTATCAGAATAAGCTTTCATACTTTTTCCAGTTTTGGTTCTATTTAAAAACCAAAATAATAAAGAGACTAAAACTATTGTTACAAAAATAGTAATTACTTGAGTTGATTTTAGTGCAAGTCCTTCGTTTAAACCTGTCATCTCTTTAAATTCACGAGCTTTAATAATGAATTTTTCACCATCAAAAAATCTTCTATCACCAGGTCCAATTATAATTCTGACCACCGCTTGTGTTACAAACATTACACCAATACTCACCATTGCAAATTGAACTGGGGGACTTTTTTGATTTCTGTAATACTTAAAGACAAACTTATCTATTAAAAGCATGTAAAATATCATGAAAATTATTCCAAAAGGAATAGCCAATAAAGCAGTAGGTAAAACACCTAAAGAAACACCTAAAGATTGAAAATACCATGTAAATAAAATCGTTGCCATGGTCCCAAAAGACATCATGTCACCAGTTGCGAAGTTTGCAAATCGTAAAATTCCATAAATAAGTGTTACAAATATTGCACCCAGTGCTAACTGAGAACCATAAGTTAATGCAGGAATGAAAATATAATTTAATAAAAGAATTATTGCATTTACAAAATCCATATTACCCTCCCAAAAAAGAGCTTCTGACTCTTGGATCGTCTAATAATTCTTTTCCAGTTCCTGAATAACGATTTTCTCCAGTGACCAATACATAGCCTCTATCTGAAATGCTTAATGCTTGTTTTGCATTTTGTTCTACCATTAAGATAGCAACGTTTGTTCTTTTAACTTTTACAATATGATCAAATAATTCGTCCATAACAATTGGTGATACACCTGCAGTTGGCTCGTCTAACATTAAAACTGTGGGTTTAATCATTAAAGCTCTACCTAGAGCCACTTGTTGTCTTTGACCTCCAGAAAGTTCACCAACCATCTGATTTCTTTTCTCTCTTAAAATTGGGAACAATTCGTAAATTTCCTCAATTATATTTTTGATTTCATCCTCAACAAGAAATGCACCCATTTCTAAATTTTCTTCAACAGTCATACCTGCAAAAACATTTTTAGTCTGAGGGACAAAAGAGATGCCTTGCTTAACTCGATCTTGAGGAGATAATTTAGAAATATCCTTACCATCAATCTTTACTGATCCAGATTTTAAATTGAGCAAGCCCAACATTGCTTTCATTGCAGTTGATTTGCCAGCACCATTGGGGCCTAGAATAGAAACTATTTCACCCTTATTTACATTTACAGAACAAGAACTAATGATATCTGGACCATTACCATAACCACCTGTCATTTCTATTCCTTCAAAATATGCCATTTAAAATATTTCTATTAAATTTGGTAAATATCTTCCTGGTAATAAAGTAAAAATACCCGCAACTATTAATCCAATAAAATTACCAGCCATAAATATTTTATGTAAAATAACTTTTTTTATTTTAATAAAGTAAATTGCAAGAAACAAAGAGATCAAGGTCCAAGCGCTTAAAATGTGTATCCAGCTATAATTTCCGTCATTTAGTTCTTTGATCCAATAAGAAGAAATTGCAACATAAAACATAAGTAATACCCAGATCCAACCTATAAATTTGTGTTTATTATCCCCTTTTTTTGCAATTAAGTTTCTTGTTCCAAAACCAACTGCAAATAAAGCAAAAATAATGTGAGAAACAATTGTCATAATTAATTTTCCTTAAGTTTCGATCCTCTTCCTAAGTAACTTTCAATTACTTTCTCATCTTTTTTTGCTTCTTCAACACTTCCTTCAAATAATACTGAACCCTCAGCCATTACAATCACTGGATCACATAATCTTCCAATAAAATCCATATCATGTTCAATCATACAAAAAGTATAACCTTTTTCTTTATTTAACTTTTCTATTGCAGTTCCAAGATCTTTTAACAAAGTTCTGTTAACTCCAGCCCCTACTTCATCTAATAATACTAATTTTGCATCAACCATCATGGTTCTTCCAAGTTCTAGTAATTTCTTTTGTCCACCTGAAAGGTTTCCAGCAAGCTCATTTGATAAATGTCCTAAATTTAAAAATTCAACAACTTCTTTCGCTTTCTCTTTAACCACAGCCTCTTCTTGGGCAACTAAACCTGGTTTGAATAATGCTGTCATTATTTTTTCTCCAGATTGATTTCCTGGAACCATCATTAAATTTTCTAAAACAGATAAATTTGAAAACTCATGTGCAATTTGAAATGTTCTTAACAAACCTTTAGAAAATAATTCATAAGATGGAACATCAGTAATATTTTCATCATCAAAAACAACATTACCACCAGAGGATTTTAAATTTCCAGCAATTAAATTGAATAAAGTGGTTTTACCAGATCCATTTGGCCCAATGATACCAGTGATAGTTCCTCTTTTAACTTTTATTGAACAATCTGAAACTGCAGCTAATCCACCAAAATATTTACTTAAATTATTAATCTCTAAAATATTTTCAGACATTTGATTTATTTATTTAGTCTTTTGTGAATACTGTTTAAAGTTTTTTCTAGAGATTTATAAAATCCAGCTTTAGTTAATTCTTTAACACCTTGTTCATTTAAACCTTTTGGCGTTTGAGACTCTTTTACTAAATTCTTTAAATTTTCTTTTGAATTTACTACAGCATCTTCAGATAAAGCTAAAAATAAAGAAGTAATATATTTTTGAGCATTATTTCTTTTTACCCCTCTTTTTACCAACCAATCAGTCATTACTCTCAACACCTCATAAAAAGGCGCCATCATGCCAGAGGTTGACCAAAAATTTATAGACGATTTTTCATTCTTAATTTCTACAGTTGTGCCCAAGTTATTGAAAAACGCTTTCACTTTTGAATTAGGGGGACAAATAGGTACAGGACCTTTCTTTAACGAAATCGGAGGCAGAGGTATTGCTCTCACAATTTTTGCTCTTACTTTAATTGCTTTCTTTAATTGAGATAAAGTAATTGTCGAAATAAAACTAACAACAGTTTGGGTCGATTTAAATTTTAAATCTTTAATAATTTTTTCACCGACAGTAGGTGTAACAGATAAAAATACCCAATTAGACTGATCTACAATTTGCTGATTATCCTTAGCAATAACTATTTTTTTATACTTTCTTTTTAGCCCATGAGCTATTTTTTTATTTCTTGGTGAAACAATTATTTTCTTATAAGAAATTTTTGATTTACATATTCCAGTAATCACTGAAGCTGCAATTTTTCCCGTACCAATAAAACCTAAATTCATAATTTTGGATACTTTATATTGATTATATTGAATTAATTAACAAAAAAAGAACCTCTAATTCTTAGTAATTCTCTGCTTAATTCCTTGTTTTCTTTGAAGGGTTTTCTTCCATGAAGCCAGAAATAATTATTTGCAATAACAGAGAATCCAACAGGTAATTTTGTAATTATTTTATTTTTACTTTCCTCTAATCCATCAGATAATCTTTGTAAAAAATTTCCTTGATCCATATTTTGAGGCTCTGGAAATTGATCTATGTAGGATATTGTTGGTCTTCCCTCTTTATCAGTTGAAAAAACCGGGTGCTCTACTTTGTAATCAATATTTTTACTTTTTGGTGACCCCCAAACAAAATTTTGTCTCCCAACTGGATCATTGTATAAATCATCACAATGCTCCCAATCATCAAGGTGCAACATAGCTGTTTCACCACCTTCAACATTTTGCTCATCAATTTTTGTCATAATTAACCAATCGGTTACTTCTTTCACATATGTACCATCTGTATGAAGATCCATATTCCTATATGCCTTTCTTAAATAAGAGTCGCTACTATCTTCATGTTTTACATGAAAACGAGCATAATATTTTCCTGCCATGGCATCATGATTAGGTACACCAATTAGATGAGCTATTGCAGTTGATAACTTAACTAAAAATGTATCATTAATTTTTGCAGTTATATTTTTTGGTCCAATAATAAAGCAACCTGTAGATCTATCTCTAATAATTGAGTTCATTAATTTGCTTAATTTATTATTTGTTAAATCATCTAAACTTTTAGCTAAAGTAAATCTTGTAAATGGTTTTAGCTCTAATGCTGTTAAATCAAATTTATTAAACGGGAAAATTAATTTATCTATTATATCATTTTCTAAACTAATTTTTATAATCCTGTTTGATTTATCATGTTTTTGAATGTCTATGCCTGTAATTTTTTGCATTCTAAATTTTATTTTACCTTATTTTATAAATCAATTTAATCAGATATAATTGTTAATTATTGTCATACAAATAGCTGAGAAAATTGTAGGATAAACAAAGTTTTTCTTAGAAATAAAAAAAACAAACAAGGATAAAAATACAACAATTGATCTACTGTAATAACTAGATTCTATTAACACGCCAGCAGGAAAAATTATAGTTCTTGCTATTAATGCTGCTAAAGTTGCATAGGCTAAACAATTAAACCACTTAAAAAGTTTTGATGTTTCCTTAATACCTTGAGAGGTAAGAGCACCTAAAAATCTAGATAAAAATGTAGCAAGAGATGTAACTAAAATTGCATAAACGATATTAGCTGACATTATACTCTCCAACTAAATAGGCTATAGTTCCACCGATGACACCTGCTAAAAGAATTGACCACTCAGGTGAAAATAAATAAATAATTGGTCCTAAAATTATTCCAAGTAAGACAGATAATGTAACTTGTATAGTTTTTGATGCTCCGACCATCATGCATAAAAAATATACAGGATTAAGAATTGCCAATCCAATCATCATATCTTTATTCATGTACTCTGAAAAATAAAAACCTATAAATGTTCCAATGACAGATACACTTACTGTTCCACTTCCAATTCCAATCCAATAATCAATCCTATATTCTTTTGGAATTTTCTTATAATTGCTTTTCATGATTAACCACGCTGAAACAGCAATAAAATGACAAGAAAAGTAATACTTCCACTTAGGTTGAGATTCGTGCATCATTAATGGAAATAAAGATACAGCCATTGGATAAAGTCGAGCATTTACAAACCAAACTGCTAGAAAAATATTTAATAAAGATGCTCCAATCAACATTGACTCAGCCATTACCAATGAACCTGGTAAAGCATAAGTTAAAACAGTTGAAAAAATACTTTCCTGAATATTAAAACCTAAATTTTTAAAGAGAGCACCAATTGCTATAAAGCAACAAGTAAGAGCTATAGCTGGACTATCATGAGTAAATATAGATCTATATCCTTTAAAGAAAAAATTTTTATTAATCATTATCCACCTAGGAACAGTCTACCAACATCAGGATTTTGAAGTAAATCGTCTCCTTTACCTGCAATTGCAGTTTGCCCTGATACTAAAACGTATCCTATATCCGCAAACTCCAATCCTTTTTTGGCATTTTGTTCTACTAGAATGATTGTTTTTTTTTCATTTTGCTGAAGATCTCTTAATATTTCAAAAACCATCTCAATATATCTGGGTTCAAGTCCAATTGACGGTTCGTCTACTAAAAGCACTGAAGGTTTCATAACTAATGCTCTAGATATTTCTAGCAATCTTCTCTCACCACCAGATAAGACTTTTGCTGGTTGGTTTCTTCTATTTCTTAACCTTTCATACTTTTCAAAAATTCTTTCAGCCTCTTCATATGACTCATCTGTTTTTTCTTTTATATATCCTCCCATTAATAGGTTTTCTTCTACTGTCATATCCGGAAATACAGAGTTATCTTGCAATATATAAGCTATACCGACTGACTTTAACTTTTCTGCTGGGGTAAGATTTGTAATTTCTTTTCCTTCAAGTTCAATTTGACCAGAAAAAATATTTGTAAAACCATATATTGAATGAAGAATTGTAGATTTACCTGCACCATTAGGTCCAATTAAACATAAAGACTGAGCTTTATTTACGAATAAATCAAAATTATGTAAAATTTCCATTTTTCCGTAACCTGCGTTTAAATTTTTTATAGTTAAATGAACTTCGTTTGGAGATAATTTTTTTAAATCATCTGGTGTCGGAGCTTTTCCTAATACTTCATATTGATTAGACATTATTGAGCTCCTAAATACGCGTCAATGACACGTTTATCATTTTTAATTTCATCTGGCGATCCATTGGCTAACATTTTACCATGAGCTAAACAAAAAATATTCTCAGCTAATTGCATAATGACTCTCATGTTGTGCTCAATAACCAAAAGAGTTATTCCAAAATCTTGGTTAACTTTAATTAATCTATCAATAATACCATTTATTAGTGTTGGATTAATCCCAGCTGTAGGCTCGTCTAGTAATAGCATCTCTGGTTCATTCATTAATGCCATAGCAAGCTCAAGTAATTTTTGTTGACCAAAAGATAAATCTCCAGCTCTTAGCTTTCTTTTTTGATATAATCCCACAAAATTTAATAAATTTTCAGCTTTATCTGTTAATTCTTTTGGGATCTTTGAAAATATTTTCATTAAATCTGCGTCACTACCTTTATGACTAATAAGCATATTTTCTATACAATTAAGCTTTCCATAAATTCTTGTTTGCTGAAAAGTTCTCAATAATCCTAACTTAGCAATTACAGGAACTGGTAACTCAGAAACTTCTTTTCCATTGAATTTAATAGATCCTTTATCGATTGGGTAAGTTCCTACAATCGAATTGAATAATGTAGTTTTTCCTGAACCATTTGGCCCAATTAATCCAACTATCTTGCCTTTTTCAACATTCATTGAAATGTCAACGTTAGCTTTAACACCACCAAAAGATTTACTTACATTGCTTACCTCTAAAATACTCATTTAAGTTCTACCTGTGCTTTACGATCTTTTTCATCAACCACTTCACCAAATCGCTCTGGATATTTTTCTCTAAGCCATCCCATAATTCCTTCTGGAAAATAAATTACAATCACAACAATCAAAACTCCTAGAGCAACATACTGCCAACCCAAAAAAAATGTCCAAAAGCCTTCTTTAAAAATATGAAATATAGTTGCACCAATAATTGGGCCCCAAAGAGTTCCTTTACCTCCAAGTATTGCCATCAGTACCATGAATACTCCCATTTCTCTTCCGTCAAATGCAACATCTGTTGAATCGATGTATCCAACCAAGCCACCCATAATTCCTCCTGCCAATCCACAAAAGAAAGCTGAGATCATCCAACCAATAATTTTATACTTCATTGTTTCAATACCCATTGCTTCAGCTTTATCCTCATTATCTCTAATAGCGTTAAGTATTAATTTAAATCTTGTAGAATAGATTGAACGAACCGCGATGAATGTGAGCACTAATGTGAAGAAGCTTAAGAAATAGAAAAACTCCCCCCTTGCTTCTAAGCTACCAACATTTGGAAAAGGTGGTGTAGTAAAGCCTTGACCTGCTCCAATAATTTCTATTCCACCAGAAATTTCACCCGCAGCTACACCTAAACCTAATGTACAAATTGCAAAATAATGTCCTCTAAGTCCAAGAATAGAATATCCTATCAAACCAGCTATAATAGTTGGAACTACTGCAGCTACGACAAGTCCAACTGCCATACCTTGAAAAAATTGTGTTGGAGTATGAACAAATGTTTTTTCCCCTCCACTCTCTGTCCATTCTGCTAATGGAAAAAACATTCCAACTTGAACAGAAGCGCATAGGTACATTCCTAATCCATAAAATAATATATTTCCAAATGAATTATAGCCCATCTCACCACCTTGGATGTTCCAAGTAGTAGCAAGAACTATTAAAACACAAAGGATTGATAACTGAACTTTAAAGGCTGGAAATAAAAAAGGGGCAGCTAATCCAAATATTAATATTGCTATATATAAAATAAAATTCTTATTCATTTTTCATCTCAATCTTATTTTAAATATTCTCTTTTTCTTGAAAGTTTAAACCTTCTATAAACTAGGATTAATACCAACAATAAAAATACTGAACCAATTCTAAATTCCGTACCCAGTATATAATCTGCAAATTCTTCAAATACTCCTAATCCCATTCCCGACATTGCTACTCCAGGTAAGTTTCCTAATCCTGCAACAATTACGATCATGAAAGATCTGATTGTGTAGGGTAATCCCATGTAAGGATGAATTGTGAAAGTTATAGATATCAAAGCACCAGCAACTCCACAAAGAGCAGCATTTATTCCAAATGTTGCGGCATAAACTTTTTCCGTATCGACACCTAAAATCTTTGCAGCTCTTGCATTTTGAGCTGTAGCCCTAATTGCACGCCCTAGCTTTGATTTTTTCATGTAAATAACCAAACAAATTGCAAATACAATGCTAATAAACGCTGAAAATATTTTTGAATTTGGTAACACAACATTGTTATCAAACAACATAGTTGTTCCGTAACCAGAATTTGCAAGTACAACGTCTGCACCAAATGCAAAATTCATTAATTGCATGAAAAGAATACTTATTCCAAAAGTTGCTAAAATAGAAATAAATAGATCTCTATCTACTACTTTATTTATTACGAGTTTGTAAATAGCTATACCAACAAAGTACATTATTACTGGCGCAACAATTACTCCCCATGCTGGATGAATACCATAGAGATACATAAAGTATGCAATGTATCCTCCTAAAATTACAAGATCTCCTTGTGCAATGTTAATTATATTCATCACACCCCATTGAAGTGCCATTCCATATGCAATCAATGCAAACAAAACTCCTAGCAAAATACCATCCAAGCAAGCTTGAAGAGTTATCATAGGATATTGAAATACAAGAAAATCCATAAAAAGTATTTTTGGGTTATATAAAAAAAAGCCCCCTATGACTAGGGGGCTTTAGTATTTTATTTTATCTTTCCGACCACTTAGGAATTGGATGTATCAACTTAGCCGATGCCCATTTTAATGGAGCAACAACTTTGTTTTCACATTTTCCTGAAGCATCACACATTACTTGGAAAAGTACCATTGGTTTGTCAACGTTCTGACCACCAGGTGCAAATTTAATATTTCCATAGAATGTTTGCATATTCGTAGCTGCAAGAGCATCTCTTACTTTCTTTTGATCGAAAGAATTTGCTCTTTCAAATGCATCTTTGAATACCAATAAAGCAGCTGAAGATTCAGCAGATTGGTAAGGTGGATCATATCCAAACTCTTTCTCAAAGTCTGCAGCATAAGTCATTCCATCTTTAAAGAAATCATCTTTATAAGTTAGTGACTTGTGCCATTGAGAAGCACAAAGTGCATACTGTGAATTTTTACCATGCTGTTTAGATAGCTTAGCAGCATCACAGTGAGTCATGGCTAACATTGGAACATCAACTTTCATTTCAGCAATTTGTCTGATCGCAGTTAATGCACCTTTTGTGTGGCCTGATACAACAAGTACATCTGGTTTCATCTGTTTTACTTTAACCAAAGTAGCAGCCATATCATTTAGCTCTTTAGGCAATTTATCGTCGATTATGATTTTAGAACCAGTTCTTTCTGCAGCGTCTAAAATACCTAATCTAACGTCCTGTGAGAATGCATCTTGTTCAAACGCTTGTGCAATTCTTACTGGTTTTCCACCATTTAACTCAACTGCTGTTTCGATAGCAACATCAAGATATAAGTTAGCTGGAGCTAATACAGCAAATAGATATTTGTAACCTTTAGTAAACAAAGATCTAGATGCACCATTTGCTTCAACCATTGGAACACCATATTTTTCAGTCACTGGCGCAATCGCTTTAGTTAAACCAGAACTGTAAGGGCCAAGCATAAACTCAACACCATCTTGTGAAATTAATCTTTCTGCAAGCTGTGCAGCTCTCTTAGGGTTTGATTCATCATCGTAATAAATAATGTCAAACTTATAAGTCTTTCCACCAACTTTAACACCACCCATGCTGTTAATTCTGTCAACGGCCATGTTATAACCATTTTGAGTATGAACACCATTTGATGAGTATTTACCAGTTAAGGAAATCGCAGCACCTAAAATAATTTTGTCACCAACAACTTTTGCAAATGATGCAACTGAAGTTGAAAATAAAATTACTAATGCAGAAACAAAACTTAAAATTATTTTATTTAATCTCATTTTATTTCCTCTTTAATTAATTAATTATGTAGTGATTAAATAAAGAAATTTTATTTTATGCAAGTGGCAATAAAGGCCAAATCTAATTAATATTGTTGAGTTACAACAATTATTGCGGCAATAATTACTAAAACACTCGCAGAAATTGTATTAATTGTTTTTGGATTAGCAGTTATCCACTTTATTAATTTTTGTGCGAGCATTGCATAACCAATCAAAGATAAAAAATCTAAAACGATGTAAGTTGTAATTAAAATTACAAATTGAACCAATAAATTAGAATTAAAGTCTATAAATTGAGGAAAAATAAAAGGAAAAAACATCCAAGCCTTAGGACTTGTACCTGCAACTAAAAAACCATCTCTAAAAAAAGATAAGTTACTTTTTTCTATTTCTCCCTCGCTTGAAATACTTTTTGGTCGAGATTTATAAATATCATAAGCTAAATATAATAAATAAATTATTCCAATCCATTTAAACGCTTTTAGTATCATTGAGTTCTCTGAAAAAAAAGATCCAATGACAAAAATAACTAAAGTTGCTTGAATCAAATTTGCTGTTACATCACCTAAAGCAGACCATATACATTTTCCGACTCCATAATTCATTGAATAAGAAATAATTACAATCCTGGGAGTTCCTGGTGTAATAAATAAAAAAATAATTATCTGTAGATAAAGTATAAAATCTAGGGGGAGCATAAAAAAAGATAGTCCTTAAAAACCGGGAGCTAAAGATGGCTAAGAAGGACTATCTAATACATAATATCAGAGGCTAAAAAAAATGCATTAAATATTTTTTTCAAATATAAAGGATTTATGAAAAAAAAAGGTCACAGACCAATTACCAGAGTCAAAAATCCAGAGCCCAAAATGGACGATCCGGATTGGATCATTTGGGCCGCCTGGGCAGATAGGATCACTTTCGAGGAAATTGAAAAAAAAACAGGGAAGAAAGAATCTGATGTAATTAAAATTATGCGAAGATCTCTAAAACCTTCATCTTTCAGGTTATGGAGAAAAAGAGTAAATCAAAAAAGTATAAAACATCGAAAAAAATTTGAATATTCTAGAAAAGAAATAGCTAGTAAAATTAAAAAAGGTGACTATCTATAGCTCATGAAAAAAATTACCATGTATACAGGTCCACTATGTAATTATTGTGAGGCTGCAAAAAGATTATTAGCTAGAAATAATGCGCCTTATAATGAAATTGATATTTCAAAAGTTGATGGAGCAATGGATGAAATGATCAAAAAAGCTAATGGTAAAAGAACTATTCCACAAATTTTTTTTGATGACCAACATATTGGTGGTTATGACGAAGTTAGAGCCTTAGAAAAAGAAAATAAACTTCAGGATCTTTTGAATAATTAATTCCATTCCTCTAAAGCTAATTGTTTCTTAGCTAAAGAGCTTAAATCTTTTAGTTTAACTCTATCTTTATAATTAATTTCATAATCTTCAGCTGCAAAATCTGGTGGACTCTTTCCTTCTAAAAATTTTTTTGATTGTTTTACTGTATAATCCAAATTTTTTTTACAATAAGGTGTTGCACCAACGTAAATAACATTTGAATAATTTTTTCCTGAATGCTTATCTTCAACGGCATGAACAACATCTGGATGCCACCAAACTGTGTCACCTGGCTTCATTTTTGGAATTGAAACTAAACCTTTTAACAGTAATGAATGATAATCTTTATTTACCGATAAAGCTCTACCAAGTTTTGATCCGCACAATTCATTTTCTTCAACATCATCTAGTAATGCTCTGGTTAAAATATAAGCTATTCCTTTAGCAATAGGTATTAATTGTAAAGTTCCGTCACTTGGTCCTTGCTCTGTTAAGGCAGTCCATCCTTGAAATGTTCTAAATACATGTGCAACTGCAGGGGACTCGAACTCTATTGTTCTATCTCTATACTTTGCATCAAATGGATTATATTTTTCAAACCTGTCAGAAAAAATATCTCTATAAATTTTTTGATAATAACTGTCAGTCCATCTTTCAATTGATCCAGCATCACAATGAGGAGAAAGTCCCAAAGTATCATCCCCTGGCTCTCTTCTTCTTATTCTATCTGCATAAGATAATTCTTTATTTGGATCAAAAACTTTATATTCAGAGTTTTCATAAATCCAAAGATTATTAAGCCATTTTTTCACTTTAGCCATTTGCTCTGAGTGTCTAATTTCAATCTGTGCTCTTGACCAATAAAGACCATAAATTTGAGGCTTTGCTGACTTTAAGTCACTAAAATATTTATCTAGATCAGCTTTCTTCTTTTGATCTTCATAATAATTATTTTCATCGATGTATTTCTCTAATTTCTCATTCAAATTCTGTATCATTTTGTCATCAAAAACATCACGGATAATTACACAGCCTCTTTTTTTAATATTGCTTATTTCTTGAATATTTTCCTGATCTATCTGATTAAAACTTATCTCGGGAATTATAGATTTATTCTTTTTTTTAAGAGTTAAAATTTCATCTATTTCAGATTTTACAAATTTTTCTATTTTATTAAAATTTTCGATGTAATTTTTTGAAAAATTTCTTAATTCTTTTTTTATTGCCTTTATATCAATATCTTCAAACATTAAATTTAGCTCTTTGGTTTAAAAACTAAACATACTCCATTATTGCAAAATCTCTTTCCGGTTGGTTTAGGACCATCCTCAAATATATGACCGTGATGTCCGCCACATTTTTTACAATGATATTCAGTTCTTGCATAACCTAAATAGTGATCTGTTTTTGTTTCAAACACATCTGGTAGAGACTCATAAAAAGAAGGCCACCCTGATCCACTCTCATATTTAGTTTTCGAATCAAATAATTTTTCTCCACAATTTGCACAATGAAAACTTCCTTCCCTTTTTTCATGATTTAACTCACTTGATCCTGCACGCTCAGTCCCCTCTTCGAATAAAATTAATTTTTGTTCTGCAGTTAAATTTGGATTTATTTTTTTTGTCATGATCCTATATATTTAGCACAAGATTGATGTAACATTGAATGTAATTCAACAAGTTTATTGAAATCCTTGTTGTAACCACCACCCAAAACTCCACAAAATGGTATCCGTCTAGAAAAAAAGTTTTCTACCACTAGCTCATCTCTTAATTTAATACCCTCATCAGAAATTTTTAATTTTCCTAATCTGTCATTAAAATGAATATCAACACCAGCTATGTAAAAAACAAAATCAAAATTTTCTTGATTTAGCTCTTTTAAATAATGTTTAAGTGTTTTGATATAAGCGCCATCCTCTAAATTATCCTCGAGTTCCACATCTAAATCACTGTTTGATTTTTTTGCTGGATAGTTAGTTTTAGAATGCATACTGAATGTAAATACACTTCTATTATCTTTAAAAATTTCTGAATTACCATTTCCTTGATGAACATCTAAATCAACAATTAAGATTTTGTTAGCTAGACCTCTATTAAGTAAATAATGTGAAGCAACCGCAACATCATTAAATACACAATAACCTGCTCCTCCATCATAACTTGCGTGGTGACTCCCACCTGCAGTATTGCATGAGACGCCATAATTGATTGCAAGTTTAGATGCTAGCACAGTTCCACCAGTAGCAACTAAAGATCTTTGCACAACACTATCAACAAGTGGAAATCCAATTTTTTTTACTCCCTCTTTACTTAAAGTTTTATTTTTAATGTCTGAAATATAATTTTTTGCATGTGCGAAGCTTAATGTTTCAAATGAGCAAGGTGATGGTTTGTGAAATTTTTTTACTATTTTGTTTTGGATCAAGTAGTTTGCTAGTTCTCCAAATTTATTAATTGGAAATTTGTGATCATCACCAATTTTAGCAAAATAATCCTCGTGATTAACAACAGGTAACTCCATGGTTACTCTAGAACTCTGATAGGCTTTCCATTTACACAAGCCTCTAATCCTTCGATCATTTGATTATAAAAAATACTATAATTTTCAGCTGTAACATAACCAATGTGTGGTGTAAGCAATGCATTTGGTAAAAATCTAAGCTTATTATTTTCAGGTAAGGGCTCTTTTTCATATACATCAATTCCTGCACCAGCAATTACATTAGTTGATAAAGCAATAATTAAATCATCCTCATTTACAATAGGTCCACGAGATGTGTTTATTAAAAAAGCTGTTTTTTTCATTTTATCTAATTCTTTTAAAGTAATGCAGTCTTTGTATCTTTCACCTCCTTGAACATGAATTGAAAGAACATCAGAATTTGTAATTAAATCTTCTTTATTGCAAGGTAGTACCTCTAATTCTTTACACTTATCTAAGTTAAGATTTTCACTCCAGGCCATTACTTGCATACCAAAAGCTTTTCCAATTTTTGCAACTTCTGTACCTACTCTGCCTAGACCAATTAAGCCTAGGATTTTTCCTTTTAATTCTACTCCGATAGTAGTTTGCCAATATCCTTGATACATATTATCGAATTCTTCTTTAAAGTTTCTAGCTAAACCAAGAATAAGTGCCCAGGTCAATTCAGGTGTTGGGTTTAAATTTATATCTGTTCCACAAACTAAAATTTTTCTTTTCTTTGCAGCCTCTAAATCAATAGATTTGTTTCGTAATCCACTTGTTATAACAAATTTTAATTCATTTAAATTATCAATTAAATTTTTTGTAATTGGAGTTCTTTCTCTCATTATTAATAAAGCTTCAAAATCAGCTAGCTGATCAATTGCATCAGCCTCATCTAAAAAAGGTTCACTAAAAATCTTAAACTCATATTTCCCAGATAGTTTTTCTAAATCTACAAACTGTTGAGCAACATTTTGATAATCATCTAATATGGCGACTTTAAGCATTTTTAACTTTCTTATTTGATAACAATATTCCGGTAATAATAAAACAAGCACCTAAAATATGATAAAACATAAATTTTTCACTAAAAAAAATCATCGCCATTATTGCACTCAAAATTGGCATTAAGTGTAAAAAAACACCAGATCGATTAGCACCAATCATAGATATTCCTTTTATCCATAAAAGAAAAGATGCCAAACCTGGAAACAAAACTACATAGGATAAAATTAAAATAAAAGGTAGTTCTAAATTAATTCTAAAGCCAATTTGATATTCAATAAAATAAACTGGTATTAAAAATACTAAACCAAAAGTAATTACTACTTGCAGTAATGATATTTGGGTTAATTCATATTTTTTTCCTTTTAACAATGTAGAATATAAAGCCCATGAGAACATTGCTATAACCATGGTTATGTCCCCTTTATTAAAATCTAAATTTTTTAATATCTCTATATTTGCTTTTGTTATAATCATAATTACACCTGCAAAAGAAAATACTACCCCTACAATTTGAAAAATATTTGTCTTTTCAATTTTTAAAATTGAAGAAAATAACATGATCATCACAGGTATAGTTGAAATCATTAAAACTCCACTAATCACCTGAGTAAAATTTAATGAATAATAAACAATAGAATTAAATACCGTTATACTAGTAACTCCCAAAACAATAAAAAGTTTATAGTTTTTAATTATATAGTTTCTTTTCTCTAATATTTCAGGAATTGTAAAAGGTGCTAAAATTAACCAAGCAAAAAGCCATCGATAAAAATTTAATGAAAAAGGAGGAACTTCATAAAAACTTGCAAGTTTACCTACTACAAAATTCCCTGCCCAAAAAGTTACTGTTAAAAATAGATATAAATAAGCTAAAAAATTATTATCTTTAGTCACTTAACTAAATCTAAGCGAACTATAAGGTTTTAAATCTAAATTTGTATTTTCGTTCGCTATCATCCCTGAAACAATCTTTCCAGAAATCGGACCTAAAGTCCATCCTAAATGATGATGCCCAAAACAATAGTAAATATTTTTATAATTTTTTGATGGCCCCATAACAGGTAAAAAATCTGGTAAAGTGGGTCTAAATCCTAGCCACTCATCCTCATGTTCAGGTAAATCACCAAGCATATATTTTGCATTATTTATCAAATTTTTAATTCTTGATTTAGATAATGGATTATCTAATCCACCGAATTCTACAGTTCCAACAACTCTTAAACCTTGTTCCATCGGTGTAATTCCAAATCCACGGTTAGAAAATATTACAGGTCGACTTAATAAATGATCACAATTTTTGAAATGAACATGATATCCACGCTCTGTATCTAAGGGTATTTTTTCCCCTAAATTATCTGTTAATTTTTTTGAAAAAGCTCCACAAGCTATTACTGCTTTATCAAAAACATATTTTTGAGTTTCTGTTTTAAAAACCGGTTTTTCTTCATCAAAATTAATATCTTTAATATTTACTTTGTTAAATTTTCCCCCTTTTTGCAAAAATAAATCAAATAATTTTAAAAGAATTCTTTTTGGATTTCTTGCGTGTCTTGCATAAGGATAATAAACGCCCGCATGGTAAAATGGTTTTATATGTGGTTCAAGATCGTGTATTTCAGCTTTGGTAACTAATTGTTGTTCAACACCCAGCTCCTCTCTAACCCTAATTTCTAATTCTCTACTTTTTAAATCTTTGTCATTCCATATATAAAGAATTCCTTTATTTTCGACTAAACCTTCTAAGTCTACCTCTTCAAATAATTCATCATATGCAGGTAAAGCTAGATCTAAAATTTGATGCATATTTTTGGCTGTATGCATCATCTTAGTTTTTGAAGTATTCATTATAAATTTTATAAACCAAGGAATCATTTTAGGAACATAATTCCATTTTAAAGCAAGGGGGCCTGAAGAACTAAGCAACATTGCAGGCACATCCGCTAGAACATCAGTTCTATTTAAAGAAAGAGATGCATAAGGTGAAAAGTGACCTGCATTACCATAAGATGCGGCTTGGCTGCCTGGGTTATCTCTATCAAAGATAGTTACATCGAAACCTTTTTTTTGAAGAAACAAAGCATTAGATACACCTTGAATTCCTGCTCCAACTATTCCTACTTTGAGATTTTTATTCATAAAATTGTTATACAAGTAAATATTAAATTATCAGAGTGACAAATTATGCAATTATTTGTTTATGATTGATTTTTGCACTTAATACTATGCCAAAACCAATCATAGTGGCTAACATTGAAGAACCTCCATACGACATTATAGGTAATGGAGAACCAACTATAGGTAGCAAACCCAAAACCATAGATAAGTTTACCACTATATAAATAAAAATTGCAAAAGCATAACCAAAACAAAAAAGTCTAGCAAAATTACTTCTCGAAATTGCTCCTATTCTTACAATTCTAAAAATTATTACTGCGTATAATATCAAAAGACCAACTGAGCCTATAAAACCAAACTCCTCTGAAAATAATGTAAATATAAAATCTGTATGTTTTTCAGGTAAAAAATCTAAATAGCTCTGGGTTCCTTTTAAAAACCCTTTTCCATTAAGGCCACCTGAACCAACAGCTATTTTTGACTGTATAATTTGATATCCAGCACCCAATGGATCTCTATCTGGATCTAAAAAAGTTAAGATTCTTAGTTTTTGATATGGTTTAAGAAATGAGATTATAAATGGTAGTGAAATTAAGAAAGTAATAAATGAGTAAATAAAATATTTAATTTTCACGCCTCCTAACCACAAAATAATTAATCCACTTAAAGCAATTAATACAGATGTACCAAGATCAGGTTGAGAAATTACAAAAATTATTGGAATTATTATAATCGATAACACAATTGTTATACTGGTAAATGAATTAACGTTTTCTATTTTTATTCTATGAAAATATTTTGCAAGACACATTATGATTGCTATTTTCATAAGTTCTGAAGGTTGCAAAACAAATAAATAAAGATCCATCCATCTTTGTGAGCCAGAGGACTTTATTCCAAAAAATGAAACATAAATTAAAAGAAGTATTACTATAAAATAAATTATATAGGAAAAATTATGCCAAAATTTTATGTTAAAGAAAGCTACAAAAATCATTAAAGGGAAAAAAACTGCAAGTTTTACAAAATGATTTTTTGTATGAAAAAGTATTTCACCACCATCTGTAGAATACATAACAAAAACACTTAATACAGAAAGAAGAATGACAGAAATCAATAGTATATAATCTAAGTTTTTTATTTTTTGAAATAATGTAATCTCATTACTCAATCTATCGTGCTGAAACATTTAAACGGTAATCCTCTCAAAATTTGATTGTTTATTTCTTAAATCGTGTCTGTCGATAATTAATTTAAATAATTTTTTTGCAATTGGTGCTGCCGCCTTACTTCCTGAACCACCATGCTCAACAATTATACTAAGTGCATATCGTGGGTTAACATATGGTCCATAAGCAACATACAAAGCATGATCTCTATCTTTGTATGGTATTTGCTCTAATTCTAAATCCAATTCCCTCTCTCTTTTACTTATTCTTTTTACCTGAGCTGTTCCTGTTTTTCCTGCAAATTGATATTTAGGATCATCAATTCTTGATTTATAAGAAGTTCCAAATCTTTCGTTAGTTGAAGCAAACATTGCTTCTTGAATAATTTTGATATTTTTTTGGTTTTTAAATAACTTTTTGTCTAACAATTCCTCAGATTCGGTATCAAATAATAACCCACTTTCCATTGATTGTTTTGCGTCTTCATAAGAAATTGGATTACTATCCACTATTATTTTCGGTTTTACAGCAAAGCCTCCATTTGCAATTTGTGCAGTCATCATACAAAGTTGTAAAGGAGTTGTTTGTATATATCCTTGACCAATACCTGTTATTAAGGTTTCCCCTAGTACCCAGCCTTTACCAAGATTATTTTTTTTCCATTTTGTATTCGGAAATAATCCTTTTTTTTCAGTATCAAAATAATCACCAAGTACTTTTTTACCTAAACCAAATTTTTCAGCTGTAATGTTTAATCTATCAACACCTAATAACCTAGCTACCTCATAAAAATATGTATCACAAGATTGTTTCATTGCATTTTTCAAGCTAACCCAGCCATGTCCCTTTTCCTTCCAACAATGAAATGTTTGTCCATATAACTCCATTTTTCCTGTGCATTTAACTTTAAACTTTGTATCTATTACTTTGTTCTCTAGAGCTGAAAGCGCAACGATAGGTTTTATTGTTGAACCTGGTGAGTATAGACCCGAAAGAGTTTTGTTTATTAATGGTTTTAATGGATTATTTCTAATTAATTGCCACTCATCTTGACTTATTCCGAATAAAAATAAATTTGGATTATAAGATGGAGATGAATACATTGCTATTATATCTCCAGTGTAGATATCCATTACACTTATAGATCCTGCTTTTTCATTTAACAATTTCCCACAAGCTTTTTGTATTTCTGTGTCTACAGTTAAACGTATTTTTGATCCTTGCTCACCTTTTTGATGCTCGAGTTGATTAATTCTTTTACCGTAAGCATTTACTTCATATCTTTGAATAGCATTTGTTCCAATTAAATGATTTTCAAGTCTTTTCTCTAAACCTAGTTTTCCAATTTTCATTCCTGGTACAAATCTTTCTTGGATAATTTCATTTTCTAAAATTTCTTGTTCATTTGGTTGACTCACATATCCTAGAACATGTGTGTATACATCATTAAAAGGATAGTTTCTGGAAATTGTCATTACTGGTTTAACGCCAACAAGATCGTATAAATAATTATTAATTTTTACAAATTGACTCCAGCTTAAATTTTCAGAAACAATAATACTATCCCACGGTTTTAGCTCTCCTTTTAATTTATTTATTCTTGCAATTCTTTTGTCACTTAGATTTAAAAGATTTTTCAATCTAACTAATAAATAATTGAAATTCTCAACTTGCTCTGGAATTATATGTAGTTGATAAACTTTTAAATTTCCTGCAATTACATTTCCAAAATAATCAACAATATTTCCCCTTGTTGGTGGGAGTTTCCACTCTCTAATTCTATTTTTGTCTGAAAGTGTTAAATATTTTTTATTTTCATTTATCTGTAAAGAAAACAAACGAGCAATAATACCAACAAAAATTACAACTTTTGCTGCTCCGATTATGAACATCCGTCTATTGATTACATCTGTTTTTCTTATTCCTGAATTAGATTTAATCATTTGTTTGATATGAAATTCTTTCGTTTAAAAAATTAAAAAACAAAAAAAATATTGGATAAAATAAAAAAGTAAAACCTGAATTAATTAAATAATTAGTGTAATCGACTTTAATTAAAAAGACTAAATCCAAAATAATTACTTGAATTGAATTAATTAGTAAAATTGTGAATAATAATGATATCCAATCCTTCATAAAGTTTGGGGTTAAAGTAATGTTTCTTATGTAAGCTGTTACTGAGCAAAGAATAAGATAACAAAAACTACTAATTCCTATCGGTATACCTATTACAACATCATTAATTATACCTGCAAAGAAAATTGCTAAATAACCTAATTGGTCAGGATTTCTTAAAGTCCAAAAGAAAATTAATAGATGAACAAAATTAAAGGCAAAATAATCAAGTTTTAAGTAATTAAAATCAAATTCATTAAATACAGAAAAAAATAACATTATAAATGGTAAATAGGATAAGAATATTTTTAAAAAAGAACTTTTATTGAGTGATGACATTATTCTTCTCCGCCTATTTTATAGGAAACTATTTTTACATAGTTGAGTTGTGTAAAATCAGAAAAAAAATTAATTTTCTCCTCTGATGCATTATCAATTTTTCCAATTGGTATACCAGGCTTAAACAAGCCTCCAAGACCAGAGGTATAAGCAATAATTTCTTTATTTTTAAAATCTTCAATTAATTCTTGTTGAGTATGTTCAATTTTTCCAAAGTCACTTCCTGTGCCTGAAATTACAGCTTGTATATCATCTGGCTCTAATACAGATGGTATTTTACTATTAAGATCAGACAATAGTAATGCCCTTGAATTAGTATAATTTACTTCGATTATTTGGCCAACTAGATAAACATCATCAATAACAGCCATTCCAATTTTTACTTTATCTTTTGTGCCTTTATTTAATACTACTGATTTTAAATATGGGCTCTCTTTATCAATTAAAACTCTGGCAAATATTTCTTGTGAATTTATACTTTCATCAAGTAACTCTCTAAGCTTTTCATTTTCTGTAGTTAAATACTCATTTTGTAATTTAAGTTGTTCAGAATTTTCTATTTTAATTAATTCTTTTTGATGACTTTCATACAAATCCATATGTGATTTGAATTTTGAAGTTATTTCTTTTAATTTATTTTCTGGGATTGATGCAATATGAGATGATCTATAGATTACTTCATTAATTCCTAATTTAACAAATTGTATTGCTTTAAAATTAAAATTACTTAGGACAATTACAAAAATTGATAAAACAATTAAAGTAAGTAAAGAAAATTTTTGTTTATCTTTTTTTTTTAAGAAAGCTGACCTAATGGCAATTACAAAATCATCTCTGCCAGTAGCCATTTTTCTTAATATTCAGATAACATAGTAGAAAAAGTTTCTTCTTGATCCAAAGCTTTACCTGTGCCAACAGCCACACAAGATAATGGATCATCTGCTATATGGACTGGTAAACCTGTTTCTTTAGAAAACCTTTTATCGATATTTTTTAACAAAGCACCGCCACCTGTTAAAGTTAAACCCATATCAACTAAATCAGCTGACAACTCAGGTGGAGTATTTTCTAATGCATCTTTAATTGCACCAACCATTTGTTTCATAATATCGTTTAGTGCTTCAGCAGTATCTTCTTCTGTAATATTAACCTCTTTCGGAGTTCCTGATCTTAAATCTCTTCCTTTAACTGGGTAAGTATTTGTTCCAGTTGGGACAGCTGTTCCCATTTCCTTTTTTATTTTTTCAGCGGTAGTATCTCCAATTAATAAATTATATTCTTTTCTCATATAATCTACGATTGCTGTATCCATAGAGTCACCTGCAACTCTTAAAGATTTAGAGTAAACTAATCCACCTAAAGACATGACTGCGATTTCACTCGTACCACCGCCAATATCTACAATCATTGAACCAGTTGCTTCAGAAATTGGTAGATTTGCTCCAATAGCTGCTGCAATTGGTTCTTCAATTAACTGAACTCTTCTTGCGCCCGCTGCAAGAGCGCTATCTTGAATTGCTTTTCTTTCAACTGGTGTTGAACCGGTTGGTACACAAATTAGAATTCTGGGGTTAGCAAATGTACTTCCTTTGTGAACTTTTTTAATAAAATGTTTGATCATTTCTTCAGTGACTATAAAATCTGCGATAACACCATCTCTTAAAGGTCTAATTGCACTAATGTTACCAGGAGTTCTTCCAAGCATTGTTTTAGCTTCATCCCCAACAGCTAATACATTTTTCTTTCCACCTTGATCAACTATTGCAACAACTGAAGGTTCGTTAAGAACTACACCTTGACCCTTTAAAACTACAAGTGTATTTGCTGTTCCAAGATCAATTGCCATATCTTGGCTCCATATTTTTTTAACTCTGCTAAATAACCCCATTATATCCCTCTTACTTTCTGACTTTCTTGCTCCATAGGAGCTGTTTTATCTCGTTTGATTATCATTTTGTTTAATGCATTTATGTAAGCATTTGCTGATGCAACCAAAGTATCTGTATCAGCTGCTTGGCCCACAGTTGTTTTACCTTTCTCCTCAATTTTAACACTTACTGTTGCTTGTGCGTCTGTTCCTTCTGTAACTGCATGAACTTGATAAAGCTGTAAGTTAACATCGTGAGGATACAAAGTTTTAATGCATTTAAATATTGCATCCACTGGACCATCTCCAGTTTCTGTTGCATTTTTAATATCACCATAAACATCCAAGGTCATTTCTGCTTTTTGTGGTTCTCCAGTTCCAGCAAAAACTTTTAAAGATTTAAGAGTTATTGCATTTACTTTATTATCTACGATTAAACTATCATCAACTAAGGCAATAATATCTTCATCGTAAACATGTTTTTTCTTATCTGCTAAGACTTTGAATTTTGCAAATGCATTTCCTACTACATCGTCAGTTAAATCTGGATAGCCTAAACTGTTTAACTTATCTTTAAATGCATGTCTACCAGAATGCTTTCCCATCACTAATGATGTTTGTTTAACCCCTACACTTTCAGGAGTCATTATCTCATATGTTTGTCTATTTTTTAACATTCCATCTTGATGAATTCCTGCTTCATGAGCAAAAGCATTTTTTCCAACGATTGCTTTATTATATTGAACAGGAAATCCTGTTGCGTTTGAAACAATTTTTGAAGCTTTGCTTAAAAGTGTTGTGTTAATTCCAGTTTCATATGGCATTAAATCAGGTCTTGTTTTAATTGCCATAACAACTTCCTCAAGAGCAGCATTTCCTGCTCTTTCTCCTAATCCATTTATTGTACATTCAATTTGTCTTGCTCCAGCTTGAACTCCAGCTAACGAGTTAGCTACTGCTAAACCTAAATCATTATGACAATGAGTTGATAAAATTGCTTTATCAATATTTGGAACTTTATTTAATAAAGTTTCTATAATTGTAGTAAACTCAGATGGTATTGTGTAACCAACTGTATCAGGAATATTAATTGTTTTAGCACCATTTTTAATTGCAAGTTCTACAGTTTTACACATGTAGTCCATATCAGTCCTCGTTCCATCTTCACACGACCATTCAACGTCATCAGTAAACTTTCTTGCATAAGCAACATGTTTTCCAATTGACTCATAAACATCTTCTGGAGACATATTTAATTTATGCTTCATATGTAATGGACTTGTAGAAATAAATGTATGTATTCTAAATCTTGGTGCATGTTTAAGAGCTTCATAAGCTCTATCAATATCTTTTACTGAGTGTCTTGAAAGTCCCGCGGGAATAGAATTTTTTAAAATTTTACTTACTTCTGAAACTGCCTCAAAATCTCCCGGTGAAGCTATAGGAAAACCTGCTTCAATAATATCGATACCTAATTCATCAAACACTCTGGCGATTTGAATTTTTTCCTCTAAACTCATAGATGCACCTGGCGATTGTTCACCATCACGCATAGTAGTATCAAATATAAAGACTCTATCTTTATTGCTCATAACTAAAATTTTTAGAAAATCTATAATACAATCTATGAGAGAGATTGCAAAATAATTAATAAAATTATCATTTTTTAATGGACCATTTTAGGCTTACTAAAAATTAATTATAAATAGACTCAATTTTAGGCATTAACCGTAAAAGCTCTTTTGTATATTCATGTGTTGGTTTTAAAAATAAATCCTCAGTTTTTGTAACTTCACATAATTTGCCATCTTTTAAGACACCAATTCTATCACACATTTGTCTAACAACGGGTAAGTCGTGACTAATAAATAAAATTGTTAAATTTAATTGTTCTTGAAGATCTTTAAGTAAATTTAATATTTGCGCTTGGATACTTACGTCCAGAGCAGAGGTAGGTTCGTCACAAACTAAAAGTCTTGGTTGTGTGGCAAGTGCTCTTGCAATTGATATTCTCTGTCTCTGTCCTCCTGAAAATTCATGCGGATATCGATCTGCAGATTTTTGAGTTAATTCTACAGACTCCAGTAAATCATAAATATAATTATTTAAATCTAAAGTAGATATAGATGGGTTATGAAGTGTAATTGGTTCTGCAATTATGTCTTTTACTTTTAATCTTCCATTTAGTGAAGAATAAGGATCTTGAAATATCATTTGAATTTGTTTCCTAAATTTCATTAATTCAGATCTTTGTTTTATTTTTGTGATACAAACATTGTCAAAAAAGATATCTCCAGAAGTAGGTTTAAATAAATTTACAATCATTTTTGCAATTGTAGATTTTCCACTTCCACTTTCTCCTACTAAGCCGAAAGACTCGCCTTCTTTTATTTCAAATGAAACATCATTAACAGCCATCACAGAGTTCTTAGAACTTTCTGTAAAAAAATTATCGTCAAAACTTTTACTAAGATTTTTTATCTGTACTAAATCTTGATCTATTATTCCTTTTTTTGTCCATCTGTTTAATATTTTGATATTATTTTCTTTTTTATCACTATTTTCTTTTTCAACTATTACAAATCTTGAAATTTTTTTGTTAGTTGGTGGAACTGAACTTACTAAACTTTTAGTATAATTTTCTTGTGGTGTAGTTAATATTTTTTTTGTTTCACCAATTTCAACTAAATTGCCACTTTTCATAACTGCAACTCGGTCTGCAGTCTCAGCTATAACCCCCATATCATGAGTAATTAAGATGACTGCAAGGTTTCTTTCTTTTGTTAATTTTTTAATTAGTTCTAAAATCTGAGATTGAATTGATACATCTAATGCTGTTGTTGGTTCATCTGCAATTAACAATTCTGGCTCACAACATAGAGCTAAAGAAATTACTACTCGCTGTCTCATTCCACCTGAGAATTGGTGAGGATAATTATCAAATCTTGTCTCTGCATCTTTTATACCAACTTCTTTTAATAAATTTATTGATTTATTTTTTGCTTCTTCCTTGCTTAATTTAAGATGAGTTTGAATTGTTTCAATTAACTGTTCTCCCACTGTAAGAATTGGATTAAGTGAAGTTTGAGGATCTTGGAATATCAATCCAATTTTATTTCCCCTATATTTAACAATACTGTCAGAATTTTCATGAATATTAAGATCTCCTAAAATAACTGAGCCATTTGAAACCTTACCCGGTTCATCAATTAAATTTATAATAGCATTTCCTACTGTACTTTTTCCTGAGCCAGATTCTCCAACTAAACCTAAAATTTCTCCTTTGTTAACCTCAATATTTACATTCTTAGCAGCGTAAACTGTTTCTTTTCTCATTTGATAATCAACACTAAGATTATTTATTTTTAAAAATGTCATTTTTTTAATTTTGGATTTAAAGTATCTCTCATCCAATCCCCTAATAAATTTATTGAAAATGCTAAAATAACCAAGAAAATTGCTGGAAAAAAAGTAATCCACCATTCTCCTGAAAATAAAAAGTCATTACCAAGTCGTATCAATGTCCCTAAAGAAGGTGTTGTTGGAGGGACACCAACTCCTAAAAAACTTAATGTAGACTCAGCTAAAATAGCAAGAGCTAAGCCAATAGTTCCAATTACTAATACTGGTCTTAAAATATTTGGTAAAATATGTTTAAACATAATAATTATATTTGAAACCCCGATTATTGTTGATGCCGAAACATAATCTTTATTTTTTTCCACCAAAGTTGCAGCTCTAGAAACTCTCGCAAATTGTGGCCATTCTGAAATTCCGATTGCAAATATTAATACATAAATTGCCATTTCATCATGCATTTCTCTTGAGATTAATCCTCTTGCTATTCCGTCTACTAACAAAGCCATCAAAATACTTGGTACTGTTAACTGAACATCAGTTAACCTCATTACTATCATTTCATATTTTCCTCCAAAAAATCCAGCTGTTAATCCCAATCCAACTCCAAGGATTAAACTAAAAATTATTGCAGAAAAACCTACAATTAAAGAAATCCTACATCCATACAAAATTGTAGATAGCATATCTCTTCCTTGTCCATCGGTACCTAAAATAAATTTAGCTAAACCATCTTCTGTCCATGATGGCGGTGTGAATGCATCCATAAGTGATAGAGACGAAGGGTCAAAAGGATTGTAAGGTGTTATCAACTCAACAAAGAAAGAGCAGAAAAAAATTATAAACAAAATTGTAGATGAGACAATTGCGGTAGGAGATTTAATAAAGCTGTGATAAACATCACTATCTTTTATTCTTTCCCAGGTACTTAAAGATTTGTTATCCACTTGCAGTATCTCCTTTAACTCTTATTCTTGGATCAATTAGATAATAAAGAATATCAACTATAAAATTAATCATTACGAAAACAAAAGCTATAAAAACTAAATAAGCCGACATGATTGGTATATCAACGAATTGAACTGCTTGAATAAATAAGAAGCCCATTCCAGGCCACTGAAAAACAGTTTCAGTAATAATTGAAAACGCAATTAAAGTTCCAATATTTATTCCTGCTATAGTTATTACAGGTATCAATCCATTTTTTAATGCATGTTTGTATTTAATACTATTTTCACTAATGCCTCGAGCACGTGCAAATTTAATATAATCTGTTTGTAGTATTTCCATCATCTCTGCTCGTACAAGTCTGATGATATAAGTCATTTGGAAAAGGCTTAATGTTACTGAAGGAAGTATAATTGCTTTCAGTCCTGAGACTGTTAAAAAACCTGTAGTCCAAAAACCTAAATCAACAACTTCTCCTCTTCCAAAAGAAGGTAATATTCCTAAGATTACTGCAAACAAATATATAAATAATATACCAATAACAAATGTGGGGAGTGAAACTCCCAGCAAGGAGATGGCTAAGACAAAATCACTTAAAAAACCTTTTCTATTTATGCCTGTATAAACTCCTAACAATGTACCGGTTATTAGTGCAATTAGAGCTGAAATAACCACAAGTTCAATAGTTGCAGGTAATCTTTCCACTATTAATTCTGAAACAGGTCTTCTTAATTGATATGAAATTCCAAACTCACCCTTAGAAGCATTAACTATAAATCTTGAAAATTGAACATGAATTGGATCCATCAAACCTAATGTTTCTCTTAATTCTGCTCTTTCCTCATCAGATGTCTCTTCTCCAACCATGTTATTAATTGGATCTCCAACAAAATTAAATAAAGAGAAAGACACAAAGGCGACAACCAACATCACCAAAGCAGATTGAAACAGCCTTTTAAAAAAATATTTTATCAATTTGTGAAGGTTTAAACTTACAAGCCCTTTAAATTTTTAAAGGGCTTGTAATAATTTTTAATTAGTTAAAACTAGCAGTTCTGAATAACGGTTCGTTATTCGGTCTGATAGGAACATTAACGTTGCTTTTAGATGCCCAAGAAATTACTTGGTGATGTAAAGGAAGATAAGAAATATCATCTTTTACTATTTTCCAAGCTTTTGCAATTGCAGCATTTCTCTTATCTAAATCAACTTCACCTTCCATAACTCTAATTGCAGCATCAACATCTGCATTACTAAAGTTAACTTTGTTCCAGCTAGCACCAGTTTCATATAAGTAATGGAAAACATAGTGACTATCTAAAGTTGGAACACCCCATCCTAGCATATAGAAATCACCTTGATCATCTTTAAGCTCTTTGAAGTGTTTACTTTTAGTTTGAGCAAATAAGTTTACGTTAACTCCAATTTTACCCAACATTCCAACAACTGCAGTACAAATTGCTTCATCGTTTACATATCTGTCATTAGGACATCTAAGTTCAACGTCAAAACCATTAGGATAACCTGCATCAGCTAAAAGTTTTTTTGCAGCATTAACATCGTAAGGTAATCTTTTATCAAGATCAGCTGTATATCCATTTACACCTGGGAAAGTTATAATTCCTGCTGGTTCACTTAAACCTCTCATAACTTTTTTCTTGATCGCTTCAATATCAATTGCTTGATAAAGAGCTTGTCTTACTTCTTTTTTCTTAAATGGATTATCACCTGTATTTCCAGTTCTTAATTTGTCAACTGCTTGATCCATACCTAAGAAAATTGTTCTCATTTGAGCTGTACTTTCAACTTTATGACCTGAAGAAGATCCAATTCTTTTTAAGTCTTGAACAGGAGCATCAGTAACTATATCGATTTCACCAGATAATAAAGCTGCTACTCTTGTAGCTGCATTTTTAATAGGCATTAATTCAATTTGAGTTACTTTTTTGTCCTTCATTTCACCCCACCAATGTTTATTTCTTTTAAAAACTGTCTTGGTGTTAGGCTCTCTTAAAGTTATTTTAAAAGGACCAGTTCCCATAGCATTTGTAGCAGAGAAAGTTTCTTGTCCTGCATCCCAATTTTGCGGAGACATTGCAAAGTTTTTCTCTGACCAAGCTTTAGACATTATAAAAATGTTAGACAATTGGTTTAAAAGAATAGGGTTAGGTTTACTTGTAGTTATTTTAACAGAGTAATCTCCAACCGCTTCAACATTAGCAACAGTGCTGATGTATTCTTTAAAGTCAGATGTTCTTTGCTTAGCTCTTAATATACTAAAAACAACATCTGCAGATGTCATTCCAGAACCGTCTGAAAACTTAGCATCTTCTCTTAAAGTAAAAATCCAAGTATTTGGATCAGTAGCTTTCCATTTTGTTGCTAAAGCAGGTCCTATTTTCATGTCCAAGCCTCTTTGAACTAGAGCTTCATAAACTTGTCTAGATACTTGAGTAGTTGGACCCTCATTTTGCGCATGTGGATCTAGTGTTAAACTGTCTCCTTGCATAGACCATTTAATAGTTTTTGCCCATGCTGAAGAAAATCCGAATACTAGAACTAATGACAATAGTATTCTTACTATATTTTTAGTCTTCATTATTCCCCTCGTTTTTTAAATTTATTTAAAAAAGTATAAGTGAAATAATTGAATTATAGTAGCAATAATTTACAGATAAAATTTAACTTTTATCGCTATCAACTAATTTTTTCTTACCTATCCAAGGCATCATGGCTCTTAATTCTGCACCAACTTTTTCAACTGGATGCTCAGCTAATTTAGCTCTAGTAGCAAGGAAGTTTTTTTGACCATTTTTGCATTCATCCATCCATTCTTTAGTAAACTTTCCAGATTGAATTTCAGCCAAAACTTCTTTCATTCTTTTTTTGGTCTCTTCTTTATTAACTACTCTAGGGCCAGATTGATATTCGCCATATTCAGCCGTATTCGAAATAGAATAATTCATATTCGCAATTCCACCTTCATAAATTAAATCAACAATTAATTTAACTTCATGAACTGTTTCAAAATATGCCATCTCTGGTTCATATCCAGCTTCAACTAAAGTTTCATAACCATTTTTAATTAGCTCAACCAAACCTCCACAAAGTACTGTTTGTTCACCAAATAAATCTGTTTCAACTTCGTCTTTGAATGTAGTTTCAATAATTCCTGATCTTCCTCCACCAACTGCTGAAGCATAAGATAAAGCTAAGTCTCTTGCCTTTCCTGAACCATCTTGATGAACAGCAAATAAACAAGGCACTCCACCTCCTTTTTCATATTCACTTCTAACTAAGTGACCAGGTCCTTTGGGAGCAACCATAAAAACATCTAGATCTTTCCTGGCTTTAATTAAATCGTAATGAACATTTAAACCATGAGCAAAAGCGATACTTGTGCCCTCTCTTACTCGTTGTTCAATATGATTTTTATAAATTTCCGCTTGTAGTTCATCTGGTGTAAGAATCATTACTACATCAGCCCACTCTGCAGCATCAGATAAATTCATTACCTTTAATCCTTTTGATTCTGCTTTAGCTGCACTCGATGAACCTTCTCTTAATGCTACAACAATATCTTTTACTCCACTATCTTTTAAATTTAATGCGTGAGCGTGCCCTTGGCTTCCATAACCGAAGATAGCAACTTTTTTGCTTTTAATTAGGTTAACATCTGCATCTTTTTCATAAAACATTTTCATATCATCTCTCCTTTTAAATTAATTAAATATTTTAGCACCCCTAGTCATTGCTACTGCCCCAGTTCTGGAAGTACTAATAAGTCCTAAGGGCTTTAATTTTTTATTCATTTTATCAATTTCTCTTCTTAGAGCAGTTATTTGAATTACTGCTGAAGTTTTTGTTTCATCTAATATTATGGGATTAAATTTTTTACAAGCATTTAAGCATTTTTCAATTTTATTTCTTTTTCCTACAACTTTAAATAAAGCCATTTCTTTAAAAATTACACCTTTATCCTCTCTTTTAAATTCAGCAACTTTATGAACAGGCACTAACTTTGTTAATTGGAGTCTTATTTGATCAATTACTTGAGGTGTTCCAGTGGTAACAATTGTTATTCTTGAAATATTTTTAACCGCATCAACCTCTGCAACAGCTAACGACTCGATGTTGTAACCTCGACCAGAAAATAAGCCAACTACTCTTGCCAAAACTCCAGCCTCATTATCTACCCATACTACAAAAATATATGTATCTGGTTTTTGTTTCTTCGTAGGTATGCTGTAAGCTGACTTTGATTTCGGCATTATGATTATACTAAGGCTTTGCCTTTTCCTTTGATTTTATTTTCCTCTTGATCATTTGGGCCCAAGATCATTTGGTTATGAGGTTTTCCAGATGGTATCATTGGGAAGCAATTCTCGTTAGGATCCACATGACAATCAAATATAACTGGTCCATCATAATCGATCATTTCTTGAATTTTATCATCAAGATCATCTGGATTGTCTGCTTTAATTCCTTTACATCCATAAGCTTCTGCCATTTTCATGAAATCCGGTAATGCTTCAGAATAACTTTCAGAATAATTTTTTTCATGCAACAATTCCTGCCATTGTCTAACCATTCCCATATATTGATTATTTAAAATAAATATTTTTATAGGAAGATTATATTGAACCGCAGTAGACATTTCTTGCATGGTCATTAAAACTGAAGCTTCTCCAGCAATATCAATTACTAATTTTTCAGGATGAGCAATTTGAACGCCGACTGCTGCTGGTAATCCATATCCCATAGTTCCTAAACCGCCAGATGTCATCCATCTATTTGGTTTATTAAATTTGTAATGCTGAGCAGCCCACATTTGATGTTGTCCAACCTCGGTAGTAACATAAGTATCTTTATTCTTAGTTAATTCATATAGTCTTTGAACAGCATGTTGAGGTTTTATGCTTTCATCACTATTTACAAAATTAAGAGAGTCTTTTTCTCTCCATTTTCCAATTTGCTCCCACCACTTAGCTATATTTGATTTATTTGACTTGCTATGACCATTTTTTCTTTTAGAAATTGTTTTATTAATTTTACTGATTACACTCGTAACGTCTCCAACTATTGCAAGATCTACTTTGATAATTTTATTAATTGATGATGGATCTATATCAATATGAACCTTTGTTGAATTTGGTGAAAACTCATCAATTTTTCCAGTAATACGATCATCAAACCTTGCACCGATATTAATTAAAAGATCACAATCATGCATAGCATTATTTGCTTCATAAGTACCATGCATTCCAAGCATTCCTAAAAATTGACTATCATCACCAGGGTATGCGCCCAATCCTTGAAGTGTTGAAGTTATAGGAAAACCAGTTAACTCAACAAATTCTCTTAAAGCCTGACTTGCTTTTGGTCCTGAATTAATTACTCCTCCACCACTATAAATTATTGGTTTTTTAGCTTTGCTTAATAATTTTACTAATTCATCAATTTGATCTTGAGAAAATTTATTATGGGATTTTCCATTTAATTTTTTTTCTTTATTTGGTTTTTTATATTTTGTTTTTGCAAACTGAATATCTTTTGGAATATCAATCAAAACCGGTCCAGGTCTTCCAGTTGTTGCAACTCTAAAAGCTTCATGCATAACTTTTGAAAGATCATTTATATCTTTAACTAACCAATTATGTTTCGTACAAGGTCTTGTAATTCCCGTGGTGTCACATTCCTGAAAAGCATCTGTTCCAATTAAATGCGTTGGAACTTGACCAGAAATACAAACCAATGGAACTGAGTCCATATAAGCATCAGTTAAAGCTGTAACAACATTGGTTGCTCCAGGACCTGAAGTAACTAAAACTACGCCTGGTTTTCCTGATGATCTAGCATAACCTTCTGCTGCGTGACCAGCCCCTTGTTCGTGTCTAACTAAAATATGTTTTATAGAAGGATGATTTTTTAATTCATCATAAATCGGTAACACTGCACCACCTGGATAACCAAAGATATGTTCTACCTTTTGGTCTTCAAGACATTTGAATACAATTTCTGCTCCAGTTAATAATTTTGGCATTAGGCAATCTAGCTGAAGTTGTGCTCATTGGTCAAGTTTAAGAATGAAAATTTTAAATTTTTTTCAAAAAATTATTCATGTCTTGTGGCTTCAATTTCATCCAACTGATCATGTTACGTCTAGCCCAAGTACTTTGTCTTTTGGCGTATTGTCTAGTTTTTATGGCTATTTTATCTCTAGTATCATTCAAATTTTTTTGTTTTTTTAAATATTCTCTAATTTCATTAACTCCGATGGCCTTGTTGGCACTTTTATCTTTTCTAACTCTTAACTTTATGAAATCTTTTACTTCTTTTATCGCTCCATTTTCTATCATCTCTCTTGTTCTTAAATTGATACGCTCAATTAATTCTTGTCTAGGAAAATCAATATAAACTTTAAAAAAATCATCTTCCACGAATTGAGATTTTGTGTTTTTAAACCAATCAGTTAGAGATTTTTTTGTAAACTTTTTTACTTCATAAGCTCTGATGGATCTTTGAGTGTCTGTGGGGTTTATCTTTCCTATTGAGGATGGATCCAATTTTAACAGTCTTTCATAAAACTTCTTTTGTCCAAGTTTTTTTTGTAAATCTCTAATTTTAGTTCTTAATTTTAATGAAATATTTGGTATTTTAACTAAACCATCAGTTAAAGCTTTAAAGTATAAACCTGTACCTCCAACAAGAATTGGGGTTTTTTTTCTTTTTTGAACTTCCCTGATTTTTTTAATTACTAACTTAAGCCAATTACCTGTAGAGAAGTTTTTTGTAACATTATGAAAACCATACAAATGATGTTTTATTTTATGATATTTTTTTGGATCTGGTCTAGCTGATAAAATTTTGAGTTGTTTGTATACTTGCATGCTATCTGCATTAATAATTTCTCCATTAACTTTTTTTGCAACTTTAATTGCAAAACTAGATTTACCTGAAGCTGTGGGACCTGAGATTAATATAATCTTGGATTTTAAATCCATGATCAGTCTAACTTAACACCGATATATCTTCGTTGATTTTGATTATTATAAATTGCAAGTAAAATAGTTTTTTGATTTGAATTTAAAACTTCTTTAGTAATATCTCTTAAATCATTGGCCGATCTAATTTTTTTCTTTTGAGCTTCAATAATTATACTATTAAGTCCTATCGAATTTGCTAAAGGACTATTATTTGCAATTTTAGTAATAACAAGTCCTGTAGTTTGGTTTGGTAATTTTCTGTTTTTAATATCTTCTTTAGTCAATGGTCTTACTGCTATTCTTAAAGTCTCAATGATCTCTTCATTATTATTTTGTTTTTCAGTTTTTTGATTTTTACTTATTTTAAAATCATCTGAAGTTTCTAGTCTTCCTAAAATAACATTTTTAATAATCTCTTTTTTGTCTCTCCAGATTTTAACTTCAACTTTTTTTCCAACTTCTGTACGTGCAACGATCGCTGGAAGTTCTTTCATTTGATTTATTTTTTCTCCATTAAATTCTAAAATAATATCACCAGCTAGTATTCCTGCTTTTTCTGAAGGACTGTTTTCAGCAACACTTGCAACTAATGCCCCTCGTGCTTTTTCTAATTTTTCAACTTCAGCAATTTCTTTTGTTACATCTTGAATTCTAACTCCTAACCATCCTCTTTTTGTTTCGCCAAATTCTATCAATTGTTTAATTACAATTTGAGCACTGTTCGATGGTATAGAAAATCCAATTCCAATCGAGCCATTACGTCCAAGAATTGCTGTGTTAATTCCAATTACATTTCCTTCCATATCAAACAAAGGCCCACCAGAATTTCCAGAATTTATAGATGCATCAGTTTGTATAAAATCTTCATATCTTGATAAACCAATTGATCGATTTCTTGCTGATATAATTCCAGCAGTTACTGTTCCACCTAAACCAAACGGATTTCCAATTGCTAAAACCCAGTCTCCAATTCTTGCTTTATCAGAGTCACCAAATGCAACCGGAATAAACTTTTCATCTGTTTCTAATTGTAATACAGCAATGTCCATTAGAGGGTCAGCACCTAAAACTTTAGCTTTAAATTCTTGGTCACCATTTACTCTAACAATAATATCATCAGCATTTTGGATAACATGATTATTTGTAACCACAATTCCTTTCTCGTCTATTATAAACCCAGAACCTAAAGCAGCTGATTGTCTTTCCTGAGGTGTTCCAAATTCTTTAAACATATCCTCAAAAGGAGAGCCCGGAGGAAATTGGAAAGGAAAAGGATTGGTGTTTGTCACTACAGTAGTTGTAGTAGAAATATTTACCACAGATGGCATTAATTTTTCTGCAAGATCTGCAAAGGAAGCAGGAACTGGTTTAGAGTTTACATTTAACGAAAAGCTAAATGATATAACCAGGGTTAAGAATATAAGTTTAATCTTATTCATATTAACTTTTAATAAAATAAATAATTATAAAACCTATCAATGTAAAAATAAGTCCACCTGATCTAAGCTGACTATCTTTAACAAGTTCTAATTTTTTCAACATACTTTTCATTTTTGCTGGAAATAAGGCGTACAAAATTCCCTCAATAAACAAGAAAAGACCAAAAGCTATAACTAGCTCACGCATTTAAGAATTATTGTTGGATTTCAGGTTTTATATTTCCAAAAAATTTAAAAAATTCACTATCAGGTGACAAAATCAAAGAAGTTTCACCACCAATAAGAGCTTTTTCATATGCCTGCATAGCTCTGTAGAAAGCAAAAAATTCTGGATCTTGACCAAAGGCGTCAGCAAATATTTTATTTCTTTGTCCATCACCTTCCCCCTTCATGATCTCAGATTGTTTTTGAGCATCTGCTAAGATTACAGTAACTTCTTTATCAGCTGTTGATGTAATAGTTACAGCCATCTCAGCACCTTTTGCTCTAAATTCTTTTGCTTCTCTTTCCCTTTCAGTCTGCATTCTTCTGTAAATTGCATCACTGTTAGCTTGAGGTAAGTCTGCTCTTTTAATTCTAACATCAACAATGTTAATTCCAAAATTTTGCGCTTCGTTATTAACACCTTCTTTAATTAATGCCATCTGTTTAGATCTATCTTTAGATAATAAAGTTTGTAATTCCTCTTGACCTAATACATTTCTAATTCTTGAATTTATAATTGTCGATAATCTTGATCTCGCAACTCTTTCATTTCCAACTGAAATATAAAACTTCAAAGGATCTACAATCTGAAATCTTGCAAATGCGTCTACAATCAAACGTTTCTGATCTGATGCAATAACCTCTTCAGGAGGAGCATCTAAATTTAAAATTCTTTTATCTAAATAAACAACGTTTTGAATAAATGGAATTTTAAAATTTAAACCTGGTTTCATTATAATTCTTTTTGGATCACCAAATTGAAGAATGATTGCTTGGTTAACCTCTTTAACTATAATTACTGATAAAAAAGCTACAACACCAATTGCAACTAATACTCCTGCTAATATTTTTCCAGCTTTCATTTTAATTTGTCGCTTTCTTTTTTAGCTCGGGCAAAGGTAAGTACGGAACTACACCTGAACCTGCATTTTTTTCAATAATTACTTTATCAATATCTGCTAAAACTTTCTCCATAGTTTCTAAATACATTCTTTCTTGAGTAACTGCTTTTGCATTTTTGTACTCGTTGTATATAGCTATAAATCTACTTGCTTCACCCTCTGCTTTTGCAACAACTTCTTTCTTGTATGCTTCTGCTGCTTGTAAAATTTTTTGCGCTTCTCCCCGTGCTCTTGGAATAACATCATTTGCATAAGCTTCGGCCTCATTTTTTGATCTTTCCATATCTGCTCTTGCAGCCTGTACATCTCTAAATGCATCAATTACTTGATCAGGTGGGTCAGCCTTTTGTGTTTGAACTTGTGTAATTTGAATTCCACTTTCATAGTCATCTAAAATACTTTGTATTATATTTTGTGTCTCAACCTCAATTTTAGATCTACCTTCTGTTAAAATTGGTTGGATATCACTCTTTGCTATCACTTCCCTCATTGCAGTTTCAGCAGCTGCTTTAACTGTGCCCTCTGGATCTTGAATTTTGAATAAAAAATTACCAGCATCTTTAATCACCCAAAATACTGAAAAGTCTATATTAACAATATTTTCATCTCCAGTTAACATCAGGCTTTCTTGTGGTACATCAGCAACACCGCCGCCTGTAGAGAAACCACTATCTCTCTCAGATCTAAATCCTATATCCATTCGATTAACCTTAGTGACTTTCGGTGTTTGAACAGTCTCAACTGGAAATGGGATATGATAGTTCAAACCAGGCTGCGTAGTTTTTACAAACTTACCAAATCTTAATACAACACCTTGTTCATCTGGTAGCACCCTATAAAGTCCACTCGCTAACCATATAAAAACTAAAACTAATAAAATTAGGCTTATTGATTTTCCACCAGAAGTTTTTCCACCAGGTAAAAATCTTTTAATTTTATCTTGAAGATCTCTAATTAATTCATCGACGTTTGGTGGTGTTGGACCTCTACCTGATCCATTACCACTACCTCCTCCACCAGGAGGTGCGCCCCAAGGACTTTGACCTTTAAAATCGTCTGACATATGTAAAAGTATATAGTGTCTTTATTGCAAAAAACAAGTAATGATACTTTCATGACTTATAAAAAACCTGAACTTAGTGCCGCAATGAGAAGTAAGTTAGAGCCTAAAAAATTCACGAAAAATCCTATTCTTGGAACTAAGTTTACAATTGCAATCTCTAGTGCAAAAGGTGGTGTAGGAAAATCTACATTTGCTACGAATCTTGCTTTAGCTTTGAAAAAAGTTGGGTGCAAAGTTGGTCTTTTAGATGCAGATATTTATGGTCCATCAATTCCTAAAATGTTTAATATTAATGAAAAACCAAAAAGTGATGGTCAAAAATTAGATCCAATTACAAAATATGACATTCAGTGTATGTCTATTGGTTTTTTAGCTGATCAACAAACTCCGATGATATGGCGTGGTCCTATGGTTACTAGCGCAATTAAAACTTTTACTCAGAAAGTAAATTGGAAAGATTTAGATTTTATTATAGTTGATATGCCTCCGGGAACTGGCGATACTCAACTTACATTTTCTCAAGAAATCAAAATGGATGGTGCAATAATTGTAAGTACACCTCAAGAAGTAGCTCTTTTAGACGTTAAGAGAGGAATTAAAATGTTTGATAAACTTGGAGTTAAGATTTTAGGTTTAGTTGATAACATGAGTTTTTTCATAGGTGATGATGGAAAAAAATATAAAATTTTTGGAGAAGGTGGAGTTAAAAAAACTGCAGAGGAATTTCAAAAAGATTTTTTAGGTGAAATTCCAATTAATCCTGAAGTGGGTAAAACTGGTGATGAAGGAAAGCCAATTGTTGAAGCTAGCCCTGGGCATGAGATTTCTAAAATATATTTAAATTTTGCTGAAAAAATTAAATCAACTTATCTTTAAGATCAAAAGCAGTCATTAATTCATTCCACTCTCTTTTAGAAAGGCCAGAATTTTCAACATCTACATTCTGACCTTTAATAAGTTTTTGAATAATTAACTTTCCTTTTGCAGAAACCTCAGTGCCACCAACTCTATAATCCATAAAAGCATCATAAGTTGTGGGAACCCATTTTTTTACAGTATCCAGCATTATGTCTGCATAAACTCTAATTTCATATTGAGCATGACTATCGGCTCTTAATCTTAAAAAATTCATTAAGTTTAATAAATCAGTTTTCCAATACCATTGAGTATAAGTATTAAGTGTTAAATTCATTCTTGCAAGTTCTCTCGCTAAACCTTTTTTATTTTCGTCAATAGTTGATCCATCAAATCTTTCATTAAGCATAGTTTCATAGTTATCATAAGTTCTCTCTGCATCACTTTTTAAAAGTTCTAAAACTTCCTCTGCCTGTTTTCCTTCCAATACATCTCCTCTACCCTGTCTATTACTTGTTGATTGAGCAGCTAAATTTTCTTGTGATGGCAAATAAAATTCTTTATCTAAAATTGAATATCTTGCAGAATATTCATTAACATTTGCAGTTCTGTGTCTAATCCATTGTCTTGCAATAAATATCGGAAGTTTAACATGATATTTAATTTCACACATTTCAAATGGAGTACTGTGCCAGTGCCTCATCAAATATTTAATTAAACCTTTGTCGGTTGAAACTTGTTTTGTACCTTTTCCATAAGATACTCTAGCTGATTGAACTATTGATGTATCGTCACCCATATAATCAACAACTCTAACAAAACCATGGTCTAAAGCTGGGATTGCCTCATATAAGATTTTTTCAAGTTCAGGAGCAGTAACTCTCTTTGTTTGATTGCTTTGAGATTGTTGATTTTTTATCTCATCTTGTTGTTCTTTAGTTAATTTCATGATTGTTATTGAATCTGTTGTAATTACTTTTATATTAATAAAGTTGGTTTTCCAACTACGACGATAAACGAATTTCGTAATAACCATTGCGGACGTGGGGGCAGTACCCACCACCTCCACCATTACAACTTATGGGGGTGAAATAGATTCGACGGGTGACTAAAGGCTATTCTTTCGTTCGGGATTGTTCCACCGTAACGGGCTAATTTATAATTGCTAACGAAAGTTATGCACTTGCTGCCTAATTAACTAAGTTAATTAAGCAAACGGGGTTTGGGGCACCTGGCAACAGAACGCCCCTTTTAATATGAAAATTTTATGAAAAAAATTGTTAAATTTAACCTACTTTTTTTGCTCAGATTATGTCAATTTTAAAATTAAAATTTGTTAGTTTCTGGCTTTTTTTTACAACCTTTACATCAGTAGTAGGTATTTTATTTATTTCAAATTTTTTATTATCCTACAATATAACTTTTCCTTCTTATCCTTTTAAAGACACATCAGTAATTAAAACACTAGAGTGCACATCTTCCAATAACTATTGTAAAGATGCTTCTCTTCTTAAAAAAAAATCTAAAAATTTAGATAATTGTACAAAAGAGTATTTTATTAGACATATAAACTATTTAGGCAATCGATATGACCAAGACATATTCAATATGAATTTTTTTGAGAATAATAATTTTATTGGTAACAAAGAAGTAAAATTTTTTCTAACTTTTGATAAAAGAACTGGAAAGAATGTAATAGGAGAAAAACTAGATGCTTCTTGTATATTAAATTATGAATTTTATAAATACTATCCATACTTTAAAACGGTTTTTGAATTTATATCTAAGTTAAAAGAAAATGAAAAATTCTCACAAGGACATAATAAAATAGTAAATCCCTATATAGATGGTCATGTATCTATCAGTAATATTGCAAAAAGATTCCCAACAAATTATTTTTTTAAAACTTTATTATTTACTGCTTCTGTATTTATGATTTTTTATTGGACCCTATACAATAGTATTTTTAATAAAATTCAAAAAAAAGAGAGAAACAATATTTTTTTTTACGCAGGAATACTTTCTAGTTTTTTCCTTATTCTTCATGTATTTTTTTTGGGTCTGAAATTAGAATTAACTTATTATGAGAAGATAAGAAGATTAATATTAATATTATTTATTTTTTTTGAAGTATTTGCGCAAATTAATTTAACAATTAATTTGTATAAAAATAAAAAAAATTTTTCCTTCTACATAAATAGTTTTTTTTTAGAATTTAAAAAGTATTTTATAATTTTAATATTTATTATAGTTTTAATTTTTTTAACAATATTTATTATATTTAATCCTGGGTCTGAATTTAATAATATAGTTGAATGGAATTTTTTCACAATTTTGTTGTTATTTTATTTATTGTCTTTTTTAATGTGGAGAAAAAGAAAAATTTAATTTTTTTTAAGTTCGGCTTGTGCTGCAGCTAATCTGGCAATTGGAACTCTAAAAGGTGAACAGGAAACATAATTCAATCCTACTCTAGAACAAAACGATATGCTGTGAGGGTCTCCACCATGTTCTCCACAGATTCCCAGCTTTAAATTTTTATTTTGTTTTCTTCCTCTTTCTACTGCTATCTGAACTAAGTCGGAAACACCTTCGTCTATTGAAACAAAAGGATCAACCGAAAATATTTTATTTTCTAAATAATCATTTAAAAATTTTCCACTATCATCTCTGCTAATTCCAAAAGTAGTTTGCGTTAAATCATTTGTTCCAAAACTAAAAAATTCTGCATGTTTTGCAATTTCTTTAGCTTTTATTGCTGCTCTAGGTAATTCAATCATCGTACCTACTAAAAATTTTATTTTCAATTTATTCTCTTTTTGAACTTTACTTGCAGTTCTGATTACTAAGTTTTTCATTATTTTTATCTCAGCCTCTGTAGAGATTAAAGGAATCATTATTTCTGGAAATGCAGATTTAATTTTACTTTTTTTTAAGTGAGCTAAAGCTTCAAATATTGCTCTACATTGCATTTCATAAATTTCAGGAAAAGATATTCCTAAACGACATCCTCTATGACCAAGCATAGGATTTTGCTCATGTAGCTCTTCAATTCTTGACTCAACCTCTTTAACTGGAAGATCAACTAAAGTTGCAACTTCATTTATTTCCTTTTCAGTACGAGGCAAAAATTCATGTAAAGGTGGGTCCAACAATCTTACTGTGACTGGTAATCCACTCATAATTTTAAAAATATCAATAAAATCTTTTCTTTGATATGGTAAAAGTTTTTCTAATGCTATAGCTCTATCTTCTTTTGTTTTAGATAATATCATTTCTCTTACAGACAAAATTCGTTTTTCATCAAAAAACATATGTTCAGTTCTGCATAATCCAATACCCTCTGCACCAAAATCTTTTGCTGTTTTAGTATCTTTTGGGGTCTCAGAATTTGTTCTTACTTTTAATTTCCTGAAGTTATCTGCCCAAGACATTAACTTGGAAAAATCACCAGATATTTCAGGTCTCACAGTAGAAACACTTCCAGCAATAATTCTTCCAGTTGATCCATCAATGGTGATTATGTCTCCTTCTTTAATCTCCATTGAAGAAGTTTTAAAAGATTTATTTTCATAGTTTATATCAATTTCACTTGATCCTGATACACATGGTCTACCCATGCCTCTTGCAACAACAGCTGCATGACTTGTCATTCCTCCTCTGGCAGTCAAAATTCCTTTAGCAGCATGCATTCCTTGTATATCTTCTGGAGAGGTCTCTACTCTAACCAAAATTGTATCTTGCATCATTGAGGTTAATCTTTCAGCCTCTTCTGATGTAAATACAACTTTACCACTGGCTGCACCTGGTGATGCTGGCAATCCATTTGCTATCACATTAATTGAACTTTTTTCATCCAAAGTAGGGTGCAAAAGTGTGTCTAAAGAATTTGGGTCAATTCTTAATACAGCTTCCTTTTTAGAAATTAATTTTTCTTTAACCATATCTACTGCGATCTTCACTGCTGATTTTGCTGTTCTTTTTCCTGATCTTGTTTGAAGCATCCATAGTTTACTATTTTCAACTGTAAACTCTACGTCTTGCATATCTTTATAATGCGTCTCTAATTTTTTCAAAATTGTTTTAAGTTCTTTAAAGACTTTAGGCATAGATTCTTCCATTGATAATTCTTTTACTTTGGCATCTCTTCTAGCCTTTTTTGTTATGTATTGAGGAGTCCTTATTCCAGCTACAACATCTTCGCCTTGCGCATTAATTAAATACTCACCATATATTTCATTTGATCCATCTGATGGATTTCTTGTAAATACAACTCCTGTTGCACAATCATCACCCATATTTCCAAAAACCATTGATTGAACATTTACAGCGGTCCCCCACTCAGCCGGGATTTGATTTAATTTTCTATAAACTTTTGCTCTATTACTTTCCCATGATAAAAATACTGCACTTATTGCTCCTAACAATTGTTCATAAACATCTTGAGGAAAATCTTTTTTTGCTTTTTCTCTTACTGTTCTTTTAAAATCTTCAATTAATCCATCCCAATCATTTTCGTCTAAATCCGTATCTAACAAAACACCTTTCGTAAGTTTATAATTTTCAATTAATTCCTCAAAATGATAACCTTCTACACCCATTACCACATTAGCGTACATTTGAATAAATCTTCTATAACTGTCTTTAGCGAATCTTCCATTTGTAGTTTTAATTGCTAAAGCTTTAACTGTTTTATCGTTTAGACCCAGATTTAAAATAGTATCCATCATACCTGGCATTGATACTCTTGCGCCAGAACGTACAGATAATAAAAGTGGATTTTTTAAGTCCCCAAATTTCTTAGAAACATCTTTTTCGATTACTTTTAATTCTTTTTTAATCTGAGAAATTAAATTTTTATTTAATTTTTTTTTATCTTTATAAAAAATCTCACAAACTTTTGTTGATATTATAAAACCAGGAGGTACTGGAAGACCCATTCTTCCCATTTCAGAAAGATTAGCACCTTTCCCTCCTAAAAAATTTTTAGGATTTTTAATTTTTTTACTATCCTTAGAATTAAAGTTTAATGTAAGTTTTTTCATTAATGGGAGTCGATTTGAGAAAAATTAACATAATTGTTGAACGTTTTACACATCATTTGGATTAGTTCCAGCCTATTCTTCTTTATGACCAGATCATCTTCGTTCACAATTACATTGTCAAAAAAGTCAAAAACCTCTCTTTTTACACTAGCTAAGTTGTACAATGTTTCAACATAATTTTCATCTTTATTAATGCCAGAAAAATATTTCCTTAATTCACTTATTTTTTTAAATAGGTTTTTTTCTACATCAGTTTTAAAAATACTAGGATCAGTTGTATTTGATAATTCTATTTTATTATTTTTTAATTCAACGTCTAAAATGTTTGAGGCTCTTTTATAGCTTGCAATAATATCTAAACCATCTGGTTTGTTAATAATTTTATTTAAATGTTTAGCTTTATTAAAAATAATAACAGATTGATCTAAGTTAAAAGAATTGGTTGATGCTTGAACTATATCATTTCTAATATTTTCTTCCTTCATATGATATTTTAATCTATCCATTAAAAATTCTGATAACTCATTTTGTAAAGATTGATTATCAATTTCAAAACCTTGATCTAAATACAGGCTTAAAGAATAATTAATTAAATCTTTTATTTTAAAATCTTTTTTATTTTCAACAATAATTCTTATTACTCCTAATGCTAATCTTCTTAGAGCATATGGATCTTTAGAACTTGTTGGTTTTTGATTTAAACCAAAAAAACCAACTAAAGTATCTATCTTATCAGCTAAAGAAAGGGCTATACTAAATGGTTTTTTTGGAACCCTTGAGCCTGAACCTGTAGGTAAATATTGCTCACTTATGGCCAAAGCCAAATCTTTATCAAAACCTTGTGCGATAGCAAAATAACCTCCCATCACGCCTTGTAGTTCTGGGAATTCACCCACTAGCTCTGATAATAAATCAACTTTACAAATTGATGCTGATAATTCAACTTTTTCTTTACTGATTAAAAGTTCATCAGATATCATTCCACCCAATTTTCTCATTCTTTGAGCTTTATCAAAATAACTACCTAATCCTCTAAAATAATTCATTGATTTTAAATCAGTAACTTTTTTGACCATATTTTGAGATTTATCTTTTTTCCAAAAAAATTCTGCATCACTTAATCTTGCTTCAACTACTCTTTCATTTCCTAATTTAATTAATCCCTTTTTATCTTTTTTGTTTGCAACCACTAAAAACTGATTAGTAATATTTTCTTTATTATCAAATATAGGGAAATATTTTTGATGGTATTGCATGGTAATAATTAATATTTCTTTTGGAATATTTAAAAATTTCTTATCAAATTCACAGAGAAGGATATTTGGTTGATCTGTTAAATCTACAACCTCATCAAGTAATTTAGGATTTTCTTGAATCTTAATATTTTTATTTATTAATATATTATTAATTTTTTTTTCTATTAACTTCTTTCTTTCATTGTGATCAATTATAATATTAATTTTTTTAAAAAAACTTTTATAATTTTTAAATTCTAAGAACGACTTTTTATTTTCCTCAAATTCTTTATCAATAAAAGTTGAGTTAGAAGATGTTAGGTGATGAAAATTAAAATTTAATTTTTTTTTATCAAATACAGCTAGAATTGATTTTAATGGTCTCCCCCAATTTAGGTCAAAAGTTCCCCAAAACATTGATTTTTTCCATTGAATTTTATTTAATAATATTGGGATAAATTCCTCTAGCAATTCATGTGTGTGCAATTTTTTTGATTTTGTCTTGAAAAAATAAAATTCTCCTTTATCAATTTTTTTTTGATAGAGATCGTTTTTTAAGATTTTATTTGACCTAACAAACCCTTCGAGTGCTACCTCTGGTGACTTAATATTTGGACCTTTAATCTCCTCAGATTTTAGTACAACTTTTTTTTGAACACCTTCAAACAATAACACTAGTCTGTTAGGTGTTGAGTATGATGAGCTTTTTTTAAATAAAATTGATTTTTCTAAAAATAAATCATTAAAACTTTTAAGTAAATCTACCCTTAAATTTTGTTGAAGATTTGAAGGTATTTCTTCACTAAATAACTCTAAAAAAAACTCTGACATTATTTTTGACTATCTAACCAAGCGCCTGCCGCAGATTTTGTAATATCTCTTATTCTAGCGATATAACCTGCTCTTTGTGCAACACTGATTGCACCTCTTGCATCTAAAATATTAAACACATGACTGGCTTTTAAACATTGATCATATGCTGGTAAGGAAACTTTTTTTTGTACCAAATCTTTTGCCTCGGACTCATGCATTTCAAACATTTTCAAAAGTGTTTCCACATTTGCGTGTTCAAAATTATACGCTGAAAATTCTTTTTCGGCTTGATGAAATACTTCGTGATATTTTACACCTTTATCATTCCACAATAAATCATAAACGTTTTTTTCTTTTTGAGTAAACATACAAATTCTTTCTAAACCATAAGTGATTTCAACTGATACAGGTTTACAATCAAATCCAGCCATTTGTTGAAAATAGGTGAATTGAGTAATTTCCATTCCATCACACCATACTTCCCATCCCAATCCTGCAGCGCCTAATGTTGGACTTTCCCAATCATCTTCAACAAACCTTATATCATGATCATTATGATCTATTCCTATAGAAGATAAACTATTTAAATAAAGTTTTTTTATATTTTCAGGGGAAGGTTTAATTAAAACTTGAAATTGATAATAGTGTTGCAACCTGTTTGGATTATCTCCATATCTTCCATCTGTAGGTCTCCTTGATGGTTGTACGTAAGCTGCTTTCCATGGTTTAGTTCCAAGTGATCTAAGAGTAGTAGCTGGATGAAAAGTTCCTGCACCAACCTCCATATCATAAGGCTGAAGAATAATGCATCCTTTTTTACTCCAAAATTTCTGAAGATTTAAAATTGTATCTTGGAATGTTTGAATTTTTTTTTTTTCTTTTTTTGCTTTAGAAACCATATCTTTGCCAAATTGATCTTTCATCTAAAATACTTGCTATTTGATCTACTTGATTACTGGATGAAGAAAGTTTTTGACTTAACCATCCTTTTGATTTTTCAAATCTTTTAATAATTACATCTTCACCAAACTTATCTTTTAATATTTCATGTGCGTTACCTATTCCGTCAATCAATCCTAAATTTTTTGCTTTACTACCTGACCAAAACTCACCTGAAAAAAGTTCTACATCGGATTTGTTTAATTTTGATCCTCTGCTTTTTTCAACAACATCTATAAAGTCTTTATGAAGATCCAACTGAATATTTTTTAATCTTTCAATATCCTCATTTTTTTCTTCTAAAAATGGATCAAGTGTGCTTTTGTTTTTACCAGCAGTATGAACTCTTCTTTCAACTCCAATTTTTTTTATCAACTCAGTAAATCCAAAAGAAGAATATATCACTCCTATCGATCCAATTATTGAACTTGAATTTGCATAAATTTCGTCCCCAGCACAAGAAATCAAATAACCTCCAGAAGCTGCGACGTCTTCAGCAAATACAATAACTTTTTTTTTGTGCTTTTTTGCTTGTTGTTTAATAAAACTGTAGATTAAATGAGATTGAACTGGTGATCCTCCCGGAGAATTGATTGATATAGCAACACATGCCGCTTTTTTCAGAGAAAAAGCCTTTTTAATTAGCTCTTCTTGACCTGCAAAATCAATACCTTGTTTAAATTTTCCAGCATTACCAATAACTCCACTTAGTTTTAAGTGAGCAACAATTTTTTTCTTTTTAAAAAAAGAGAACATAGGTAAGTCTTACAGAATTATTTATTGAATATAAAGACTACTTATAATTGAAGAAACTGGTGCGTCAATTGATAAGTAATATATATAAACAAATTATACTAATTTAAAAATGCTATGGGAACAGTTGTACAGCTTAAAAATCAGATAAATGATTCATATTTTCAGCTTAAGGACTCGGTTGAAGAAAAACTGGTTTTAACTGAAGAAAAAATAAAATCAAAATTATCTAGTGACGTACAGCTGGTTCAAAAAATGACAGATTATCACATAGAAACTGGAGGAAAAAGACTAAGGGCTTTACTAACGTTGGGTAGTGCAAAATTATGTGGTTACTCTAAAGGCTCTAGAGATATAAATTTAGCTGCGTGTGTTGAATTAATTCATAGCGCAACGTTGATGCATGACGATGTTATTGATGAAGGTACTGTTAGAAGAGGAAAAGAAACTGTAAACAAAGTTTGGGGTAATCATTCGTCAGTTTTAATTGGAGATTATCTATTGAGCAGATGTTTTGAAATGATGGTAGATGACGGAAACCTAGAAGTTTTAAAATTATTATCGTCCACTTCATCTAAAATTGCTCAAGGAGAAGTTCTGCAACTTCAACACAAAGGTGAAGTTGATATGCTGGAAGAAACATATTTAAAAATAATCTCAGCTAAAACTGCTGAGTTATTTGCAGCAGCAACTAAAGTTGGTGCAATTTTATCTGATGCGCAAAATAAAGAAAAAGATGCTTTAGAATTTTATGGAAGAAACTTGGGATTAACATTTCAAATAGCAGACGACACACTTGACTATAATGCTGAGCTCAAACTATTTGGTAAAAAAATTGGTCAAGATTTTTTTGAGGGAAAAATTACGTTACCAATAATTTTACTTTTTCAAAAATCAGGAAATGATGAAAAGACAATTTTATCAAATATGTTTAAAAAAGAATTAAGAACAAAAGATGACTTTAATAAAATTATTACTCTTATAAATAAGTATAAAATACTTAAGGAATGCTATCAAAAAGCACAGCACTACATAAATTTAGCCTCAAATTCTCTAAGTGTATTTAAAGATTCTGAAGAAAAAAATATTCTTAAAAGATTAACATCATTTAGTTTATCAAGAAATTTTTAAGGACTTAGCAAAGACTTTATCCAGTTTCCGGAGTTATCTTTCTCGTATTTTAATCTCTCGTGGATTCTGTTCTCACCATCTAGCCAAAATTCAATACTATCCGGAGATAAAATCCATCCAGACCAGTGACTTGGTCTTGGTACATCTGATTTGTTGCTATATTTTTTTTTATAATCTTGTATCGATTTTAACAATTGTTCTCGCGAATTTAATTCTTCACTTTGCTTAGAAGCCCATGCTCCTATTCGACTTTCATACGCTCTAGATGAATAATATTGGTCTGCAACCTGATCAGAAACTAATGACACCTTTCCATTAATTCTTATTTGTCTAAGGAGACTTTTCCAATGGAAACACATCGCAGCATATGGATTTTCTTTTAATTCATTCCCTTTTTGACTATTTAAATTTGTATAAAATACAAATCCATCTATGTTGAAATCTTTAAGTAAAACCATTCTTGCTGAAGGAATATTATTTTTATTTGACGTGGCCAAAGCAACAGCGTTTGGATCATTTGGCTCAGTTTTCTTTGCTTCCTCCATCCATTCATGAAATAATTGAATTGGATCGTCTATATCAAGAAAGCAACTATTAAGACCTAAAGAGTTTTTTTGATTCATAATTTAAACAAAATAATCTATATAATATAAATAATGTCATTTAATACTTTTGGAAAGCTATTTCGTTTCACAACTTGGGGAGAGTCTCATGGGCCTGCAATTGGTTGTATTGTTGATGGTTGTCCTCCAAACATAAATCTTAAAGAGCAAGATATTCAAATAGAATTAGATAAAAGAAAACCAGGACAATCTAAATTTACAACTCAGCGAAAAGAGGATGATAAAGTTCAAATATTGTCAGGTGTATTTGAGGGTAAAACTACAGGAACACCTATTTCTCTCATTATCTACAATAAAGATATGAGATCCAAAGATTATAGTAATATTAAAGATAAGTTCAGACCGGGTCATGCAGATTTTACTTATTTTAAAAAATATGGAATTAGAGACTATAGAGGTGGTGGCAGATCCTCTGCTAGAGAAACTGCAGCACGAGTTGCGGCTGGCGCAATAGCAAAAGTAGTACTTCAAAAAAAATTAGGTAAAAAATTTAAAGTAATTGGTGCTGTAACTCAGCTAGGAATTATTGGATGTGATACAAATCAATGGAACGATAAAGTAATTTCAAGAAATCCATTTTTTTGTCCTGATAAATCAATGATTAAATTATGGGAAAAATATTTACTTGGTGTAAGAAAATCAGGATCCTCATGTGGAGCAGTGATTGAAATAAGAGCAAGAGGTATCCCAGTTGGTTTAGGTGCTCCAATTTATTCAAAATTGGATACTGACATAGCTTCAGGTCTAATGAGTATTAATGCAGTTAAAGGTGTAAATATTGGTGCAGGAATGAACTCAGCACAATTAAGTGGAGAACAAAATTCAGATGAAATTTCTTCAAAAGGAAATAAGTTAAAATTCAATTCAAATAAAGCGGGTGGAATTCTTGGTGGAATTTCTACAGGACAAGAAATTATTGCATCTTTTGCTGTCAAACCAACATCGTCAATTTTAACTAGTAGAAAAACTATAAATAAATTTGGAAAAAATACTTCAATATCTGTTAAAGGTAGACACGATCCTTGTGTTGGAATTAGAGCTGTTCCAATTGGTGAAGCAATGATGAACTGTGTTTTACTTGACCACTACTTAATGAATAAAGCCCAGTGTAGTTAGTTTAAATTAATTTTTCACAACTCTTATTGTCTCCTTTTGAAACAAAATATCAGCAATTTTCTTAGAAATTTGAGAACTGTTTAATCCAGCTTTATCGTACATTTTTTTTGGATCATCTTGTTCAATAAATGCATCTGGTAAAGTCATTGATCTAAATTTTAAACCTTTGTCAAATACTCCTCTTTCAGCTAATAAATTTTTAACATGAGAACCGAAACCACCTATAGATCCTTCTTCAACAGTTATCATAAGCTCATGTTCCTTAGCAGATTTTAGTATAAGTTCCTCGTCTAAAGGCTTTGCAAATCTAGCATCTATCAAAGTTGTTGAAACTCCTTTTGCCTTTAATTCCTCTACGGCTAACTTGCACTCTTCAAGTCGAGTTCCGAGGTTTAATAGACAAGCTTGTGTCCCTTGTTGAAGGACTCTACCTTTACCAATTTCAATTTTTTCATCTATTGATGGGAGATCAACACCTACTCCAGTTCCTCTTGGATATCTGATTGCAGAAGGTCTGTCATTTATATCTACTGAAGTATTAATCATCTTAACTAGTTCAGCTTCGTCACTTGCTGCCATTACTACAAAGTTAGGCAAAGTTGATAAATAAGTTATATCAAATGAACCAGCATGTGTTGATCCATCAGCACCAACTAATCCTGCTCTATCTATCGCAAATCTAACTGGTAAACTTTGTATGGCAACATCGTGAACAACTTGATCATATGCTCTCTGTAAAAATGTAGAATAAATTGCAGCATAAGGTTTGTATCCTTCGGTTGCTAGACCGGCTGCAAAAGTTACGGCATGTTGTTCTGCTATTCCTACATCAAACATTCTATTTGGAAACTCCTTGCCAAAAACATCCATGCCAGTCCCTCCTGGCATCGCTGCTGTTATTCCTACAATTTTGCTGTCTTTTTTGGCATGTTTTACTAACGTGTTTGCAAATACTTTTGTATAAGCTGGAAGATTTGATTTACTCTTTACTTGTTCGCCAGTCTCAACATTAAATTTTGACACTCCATGATAATGGTCATTTGCTTTTTCTGCATAAGAATAACCTTTTCCTTTTTGAGTTTTGATATGAATCATTATAGGACCCTCATGTCTTGATTCTTTTGCGTTTTTTAAAATTGGAACTAGGCTTGATAAATCATGACCATCTATAGGACCAGCATAATAAAAACCAAGTGAACTAAACAATGTACCTCCAGTAACTGCTGAACGAAAAAAATCCTCTGCTTTCCCTGCTTTGGCACTAAATCTTTTTGAAAATGCAGATGTAATTAATTTTAAAGTTTCCCTAAGACTAAAATATATTTTACCCGTAAATAATTTTGCCAAGTAAGTTCTCATTGCTCCAACTGGTTTTGCAATTGACATGTCGTTATCATTTAAAATAACAATCATTTTTGTCTTAGATGCTCCAGCATTATTCATAGCTTCGTAAGCCATACCTGCACTAATTGCTCCATCGCCTATGACGGCTATTACATTAGAAGACTTGTTTTCTAATTTATTTGCCTCAGCAATTCCTAATGCTGATGAAATAGATGTTGAACTGTGGGCTGCTCCAAATGGGTCATACTCACTTTCAGATCTTTTTGTAAAACCTGATAAACCATCACCCTGTCGTAAAGTTCTAATCTTATCTTTTCTTCCAGTTAAAATTTTATGAGGGTAAGATTGATGACCAACATCCCATATTAATTTATCATTTGGTGTGTCAAAAACATAATGAAGTGCGACTGTCAATTCAACTACTCCTAAACCAGCACCAAGGTGACCTCCTGTTTCTGAAACAGCACTTATCATTTCCTCCCTCACCTCATCTGCTACTTTTTGTAAATTATCTTCAGAAACTTTTCTTAAATCAGATGGAAAGTTGATATCATTTAAAAATTGATAATTTTTTTTCATTTTTTTCTATTCAATATATAGTCCAATGTTTCATTTATTTTTTCAGATTTTAAACCATACTTTCTTAAATTCTTATTAATATCTTTTATTATCTTATCACAATACTTAATTGAGTCATCATAGCCTATTAAATTTATAAGTGTTGCCTTACCTTTTTTTTTATCTTTTCCTGTTTTTTTCCCAGCTTCCTTAGATTTGCTTTTCAAATCAATTAAATCATCAGCTATTTGGAATAAAAGACCAATTTTTGATCCAATATTTTCAAAAAATTTAATTTCTCGGGTTTTTTTTTTTTTTATTATTGCTGGAGCCGCACAACAAAAACTAAATAACATTCCTGTTTTCTTTATTTCCATATCTAATATTTTATTCCTTGATATTTTCTTTTTCTCATAGCTCAAATCTAAATATTGACCACCAGCTATTCCTAAATGACCTGAACATTCTGATAATTTTTTGATTAAGTTAATTTTTATCTTTTCATTTAATTTCAATTTGGGACTTGATAAAATTTCAAATGCTAAAGTTAGTAATGAATTTCCTGCTAGAACTGCTGTAGACTCACCAAATTTAATATGAGTTGAAGGCTTTCCCCTTCTTATTTTATCATCATCCATGCAAGGAAGATCGTCATGAATAAGTGAATAAGCATGAATACATTCAACAGCTGACCCAACTATTATCAATGTTTTATAATCAATTGAAAATAATGACCCTAAGTCAATTAAGATTTTAGATCTTATTTTTTTTCCACCTGGAAATAAACCATATTTCATGGGTGACATTAACTGAGAATATTTCTGTGAATTAATATATTTTTTAAGAAATATATTTGTATCTTTAGCTATTTTATTAAGCTGTTTTTTCATTTTTTTTAGTTATCTCTTTAATCTTTTTATTTGTCTCTTCTCCAATAGATTTAAAATTTTTATGAAATTTCTTTTCAATAATATTATTTAATTTTAAAAGTTCTTGATAACTGTCAACTGAATTATTTAAATCGTTTTCCTTCTCTAGAGACTCTATAATCTTATTTGCTTTTTCTGTAAGCTCCTCAACTGAGCAGTGATCATAATCAAGTGGTAATATTTTATCTTTCATATAATAATAATTATTAATACATGAAATCTATTCAATCAAATATCAAAAAAGCAAAAAAATATTTAGATAATAATCATTGTGTTGCAGTACCAACAGAAACTGTTTATGGACTAGCTGCAAACGCGTACTCAAATAATGCTGTTAAGAAAATATTTAGTCTTAAAAAAAGACCTTTAAACAATCCACTTATTGTCCATTATTATAATATTCAAAGACTTAGGGAGGACTGTGACATCAATGATAATTTAGTAAAACTTTACAAAAAATTTTCTCCAGGTCCAATAACTTATGTATTGAAATTAAAAAATAACTCAAAAATATCTAAATTTGTCACCAATAATAAAAAAAGTATTGCTGTACGTTTTCCTAAACATAAATTGTTCAGAAATTTATTAAAAAATTTAGATTATCCAGTAGCCGCGCCTAGTGCAAATATATCATCAAGATTAAGCTCGGTTAAACCATCTGATGTAAAAGAAGAATTTGGTTCAAAAATTAAATATATTTTAAATGGAGGAAAAAGTAAAATTGGAGTTGAGTCCACAATATTAAATCTTTTAGAAAAACCATCACTTTTAAGATATGGGGGCCTAGATACTAAAAAAATTGAAAATGTTTTAAAAAAAAAATTATTAATTAATACAAATTCAAAAAAAAAATTATCACCTGGTTTATTTCCACTGCATTACTCACCTGGTATACCTTTAAGAGTTAATGTTAAAAAACCAAAAAAAGATGAGGCTTATTTATTAATTAAAAAAAGAAAATCAAAATTAAAAAACTATTATTATTTATCCAAAATGAAAAATATAGATGAAGCTGCAAAGAATTTATATTCAACTTTAAGAAAAATTAAAAACGATGGTTATAAAAAGATTGCAGTCGAAAAGATAACAAACAAAGGTCTTGGCAAAACAATTAATGATAGATTAAAGAGAGCCTCTAAATATTAATGACAAATTCTATTGAAGTAATAAATCTATCAAAAAAATATAAAGATAAAGTAGCAGTAACTAATATAAATTTTAAAATTAATGAAAATGAAATGGTTGGTCTATTGGGACCTAATGGATGTGGAAAAACTACAACTATTGGAATGATTTTAGGATTATTAAAACCAAGTAGTGGTGAGGTTTTAATCAACGGAGAAAATATTGAAAAAAACAAAATCTCACTTCTTCACAAAATGAATTTTATTTCACCATATATTGAATTACCTAAAAAACTTAAAGTTAAACAAAATTTAATTGTTTATGGAAAATTATATAATATTCAAAATTTAAATGACCGAATAGATCACCTTGCAAATAAACTTAGATTAAAAGACCTTTTAAACAAAATTACAGGAGAACTTTCTTCTGGACAAAAAAACAGGGTAAGTCTTGCTAAAGCTTTAATAAATGATCCAACGGTACTTTTGTTGGATGAACCCACTGCCTCATTAGATCCTGAAACTGGTGATTTTGTAAGATCGTTTTTAGAAGAATACAAAAAGGAAAAAAAAATATCAGTTTTGCTTGCCTCTCATAATATGGAAGAAGTAAAAAGATTATGTAGTTCTGTTTTAATGATGAAAGATGGTTTAATAGTGGATAGAGGAACTCCTGAAGAGTTAATAACAAAGTATGGAAGAAGAAATTTAGAAGAAGTATTTTTAGAAATTGCGAGAAAATAAAAATGAATTTAATGAGAATTTATGGTCTTTTTTTAAGACACTTTTATTTAATAACTAGATCATTTCCAAGAATATTAGATTTAATTTATTGGCCTTCAATTCAAATTACTCTCTGGGGATTTATTTCTAATTTTTTTGCAGCTCATAGCACTTACTACAGTGGTGCGGTAGGAGTTATTCTTTCATGTGCAATTCTTTATGATTTTTTATTTAGAACCAGTATTGGCTTTAATATGTTATTTTTGGAGGAAATTTGGAGCAGAAACTTTACAAACCTATTTATTGCTCCTATGAAAATTAGTGAGATAATTATCTCTTTAGTTTTAACAGCTTTAATTAGAGCTTTAATTGGTTTAATACCAGCAATATTGTTGACTTCTCCATTGTTTGGAATTTCATTGTTAAAACTTGGTCTTCCTTTGGCTTTTCTTTTCTTAAGTTTATATTTATTTGGAATTACGCTTGGTCTACTTGTGTCAGCAGGATTATTAAGATTTGGTCCATCTTTTGAAAATATTGCATGGTCTACCATGTTTTTGTTAGCACCTTTTGGCTGTATATACTATCCAGTTGAAACACTGCCAGGAATCTTCCAATCAATCGCTTTCGCATTGCCATTAGTATATATTTTTGAGGAGACTAGAAATATTTTAGTTAATGGAACAGTCAATTATGAAAATATAATAAATGCAGTCTATCTTAATGGGTTTTATTTAATTTTATCAATATCCGTATTTTATTACTCTTTCGATAAAGCAAGAGAAAAAGGAACTTTGATAAACATGGGAGAGTAAATTGGTGCGCCTGCTAGGAGTCGAACCCAGAACCTCCTGATCCGAAGTCAGGCGCTCTATCCAGTTGAGCTACAAGCGCATATAGTATTAATATTATATTTTATGGAAAAAAACATTAATTTTATAGTCAAAGAGAATGAGAAGAATTTAAGGGTTGATGTTTTAATTAACAAAAGAGAGGAATTAATTAGTAGAACTAGGATTAAAAATTTAATTTTAAAAGAAAAGTTAACACTAAACAATGAAATAATTAAAAGTCCGTCAAAAAAAGTCTCGGTTGGTGATACTATAAATCTTAAGATTCCAGAGCCTGAAATAGCATCCCTTAAACCTTACGAATTTAAATTAGAAATAATACATGAAGATGATGATCTATTAGTAATTAATAAACCTGCCGGAATAATCATGCATCCAGGAGCTGGAAATTATGACAAGACAATTGTTAATGCATTGATGCATTATGACAAGGACTCTTTATCAAATATAGGTGACGAGTTAAGACCTGGTATTGTTCATAGAATTGATAAAAACACATCAGGTTTAGTTGTAATTGCAAAAAACAATGAAACTCATGAAAATTTATCAAAACAATTTAGTGATCATACAATTATAAGAGAGTACCAACTTTTAATATGGGGAAAATTAAGACCCTCCTCAGGAAGAATTGAGACATTTATAACTCGTAGTTCAAAAAATAGACAACTTATGGAAGTTAGTAGTTCTAAAGGTAAGAAAGCTATAACAAATTATAAAACACTTGAAATTTTTGAAAATCAGAAAACACCAACCTTAAGTTTAGTTGAATGTAAATTAGAAACAGGAAGAACACATCAGATAAGAGTTCATATGAATTATAAAGGTAATAGCCTAGTTGGAGATGACAAATATAAAAAAAAATATAAAAAGTTAAAAAATATTGATTTAGATATCCAAAATTCAATTACTAAATTAAGTAGACAATTTCTGCATGCAAAAACTTTAGGATTTATACATCCACGAACTAAGAAAGAGATGATTTTTTCCTCACTTTTGCCACAAGATCTAAATAATATTCTAAAAATGCTTAGAAACACTGAAGAATAAATTATTGAAAATTAGATATAATTAATTAAATAAACACCTTTATGAGCACAATAATGAGTAACAATCTGCCAACCCTTTCTAATGAAGGTGGACTATCTGCATATTTAGAGCAGATTAAAAAATTTCCGATGTTAGCTGCAGAAGAAGAATATATGCTAGCAAAAAATTGGAAAACGACTGGTAATATTAAAGCTGCAGAAAAACTAGTTACTAGTCATTTAAGATTAGTTGCAAAGATTGCTATGGGCTACAAAGGATATGGTTTGCCTATTAATGAAATGATTTCAGAGGGAAATGTAGGTCTTATGCAAGCTGTCAAGAAATTTGAACCAGAAAAAGGTTTTAGATTGGCAACTTATGCAATGTGGTGGATTAAGGCTTCTATTCAAGAATATATTTTAAGATCTTGGAGCCTTGTCAAAATTGGAACTACTACTGCTCAAAAAAAATTATTTTTTAATTTAAAGAAAATTAAAAATCAAATTTCTCCAGAAACTGAGGGAGATTTAAGAGATGAACACGTTGATCATATAGCTAATAAGCTCGATGTAAGTAAAGAAGAAGTCGTTTCTATGAATAGAAGACTTTCTGGAAAAGAGTTCTCGCTAAATGCTCAAGTTGGGGAAGATGGCGATGAATGGCAAGACTGGTTGGTTGATAAAGAACTTGATCATGATTTAAAATTTGCTCACCACGAGGAGATGGAGCAAAGAAAAGATTTATTGAAAGACTCTATTAAAGTTCTTAACGATAGAGAAAGAGAAATTCTATACTCAAGAAGACTAAATGACGACCCAACTACACTAGAAGATTTAAGTAAAAAATATAAGATTAGTAGAGAAAGAGTTAGACAAATAGAAAATAAAGCATTTGAAAAACTCCAAAAGCATATGCTTCTATTAGCCAAATCAAAAAATCTTTTACCCGCAAACTAAACTTCGAAAGGGTTTTCAATTAAAATAGTATCATCTCTTTCTGGACTAGTTGAGATACTTGAAACTTTTGCACCAATAAAATCTTCAACAGCAAAAATATATTTTTTTGCATTTTCAGGTAATGAGTCCATATTTTTGACTCCACTTGTAGAAACTTTCCAACCTGGAAAAGTTTCATAAATTGGTTTTATTTTTATCTGGTCTTCTACAGCAGCGGGTAGATAATCTAATCTTTCGCCATTAAGATCGTAAGCAACACACATTTTAATTTCATCTAATTCATCAAGTACATCTAATTTTGTTAAAGCGATACCATCAATCCCTGAAACTTTAATAGTTTGTCTCACTAAAACACCATCAAACCATCCGCATCTTCTTTTTCTACTTGTAACAGTTCCAAATTCTTTTCCACGTGTTCCTAAAATTTCACCGATATCATCTGTTAACTCTGTTGGAAAAGGGCCTTCTCCAACTCTTGTTGTGTAAGCTTTTGTAATTCCAAGAACATAATTTATCGAATTAGGACCACAACCAGTTCCTGTTGCAGCACTTGAAGCAACAGTATTAGATGAGGTTACAAAAGGATAAGTTCCATGATCTACATCAAGTAAAATACCTTGTGCTCCTTCGAATAAAATTCTCTTTTTTTGTTTTTTAAATTGATCAATCTTTAGCCAAACTGGCTGAGAAAATTCTAATATTTTGGGTGCTATTTTAAGCAAATCAGATTTAAGCTGATCTTTTTCAAAAATTTTTTTCCCTAGGCCTTTTCTAATTGCATTATGATGAACTAGTACAGAGTTGAGTCTTTGATCTAAATTTTTTTCAGATCTTAGATCCATAACTCTTATAGATCTTCTTCCAACTTTATCTTCATATGCTGGTCCAATTCCACGTCGTGTAGTTCCTATTTTGCTTTTTCCTGCTGCATCCTCTCTAATCTCATCCATTTCTCTATGAAAAGGCAAAATTAAATTTGCGGACTCCGAAATAATAAAATTATTTACATTTACTTCTACCCCTTTAGATTTTATTTCTTCTATTTCCTCTAATAAAGCCCATGGATCTACGACAACTCCGTTGCCAATAATAGATATTTTACCTTTTCTAACTATTCCAGATGGCAATAATCTCAATTTGTATGTAAC
>CACKBU010000004.1 GCA_902598485.1 uncultured Pelagibacteraceae bacterium | reverse complement strand
GGGTTTAGAGGCAAAAAGTGTTAATTGTTGGCCAAGTGTTAATTTTGATATAGGTGCAATCAATAATTTTTTGAGAATTTTTTTACCAGCAGGTTTTTATTACAAAACTTTTATGTGGCCTAAAAGTTTTTGGTATCGAATTTATGAGCCATTTATTAGAAAAGCAGCTGGTTTAGGTGTAGCTTCAATTAAACATGATAAAGAAAGATATGAACATAAATACGAATATTGTGATTTATTAATTGCAGGCTCAGGACCCTCAGGATTAGCTAGTGCATATGCTGCAGCAAAAAATGGAGCCAAAGTTATTCTGGCTGAAGATAAACCAAGATTTGGCGGATCTTTACTAACCAGTGATGTCAATATTGGCAATCAATCAGGAAAAGATTGGGCTGACGGGATAATTGCAGAACTAAAAACAATGCCAAATGTTGTTGTAAAAAATAGATCTCAAATTTTTGGATATTATGATCACAACATGCTTGTTATGTCGGAAAAAGTTAGCGATCATTTACCTACAACTAAAAAATATCATCCTAATAAAAGACTATGGTACATTCGTGCAAAAGAAGTTTTGATTTCTTCAGGATCAATTGAAAGACCAATAGTTTTTGGAAATAATGATACACCAGGAGTTATGCTCTCTTCAGCTGCTAAAGAATATTTAAAAGTATATGGTGTTTTAGTTGGAAGAAAACCACTAGTGTTTACAAATAATGACAGTGGATACGAAACAGCAATTGAATTTAAAAAGTATGGAGTAGATCCAGTTGTTTTAGACTCAAGGAAAAATCCTGAGTCAGAAGTAATTGACGAAGCAAAAAATTTAGGAATTAACATTAAAAATTCATATGTTGTTGTTGCAGCACAAGGATATAAAAAAGTAAAATCTGCAGATATTGCATCTATTTCTGAAGACAAAAAACAACTTGGTAAAATAGAAAATATAGAATGTGATTGTATTTGTGTTTCAGGTTTTTGGACACCAACCATTCATTTAGCCTCACAATCAGGAAATAAAACGAAGTTTAAAGAGGAAATTGATGCATTTGTACCAGGGCAATCAAAACAAAATGAAATTACTCTAGGTGCAGCTAATGGAGTATTTACACTGGAGGAAACTTTAAAAACTTCATTTACAGCAGGAAGTGAATTATCAAAAAAAATTACTGAAAATGATAACGAGATAGCTATTCCAAATGTTGTTGAAAAGAAATCTTCTCAACATGATAAGTTCTGGTGCGTTCCATTGCCGAAAGGTAAAAATTATAAAAGGTTTTTAGATTTCCAAAATGATGTAGCAGTATCTGATATAGAAATAGCTTTAAGAGAAGGGTATCGATCAATTGAACACGTTAAAAGATATACCACTTTAGGAATGGCAACAGATCAAGGAAAAACAAGTAATTTAAATGGATTGCAATTAGTATCCGAAATTGAAAATAAAGTTGTTCCTGCAGTAGGTCATACAACTTTCAGACCCCCTTATACTCCTATTTCTATTGGCGCAATAGTTGGAAGAGAGGTTGGAAAACATTCAAAACCAACAAGAAAATCTCCAATGCATTCATGGCATGAAAAAAATAATGCAGTTTTTGTTGATGCGGGTGTTTGGTTAAGACCTAGGTATTATAAAAGAGGAAATGAAAATTTATTTGAGGGATCAAAAAGAGAAGCAAAAAATGTAAGAACAAATGTAGGTGTTTGCGATGTAACTACATTAGGTAAAATAGATATTAAAGGACCAGATGCAGCGGAGTTATTAAATAGAGTTTATACAAATGCATGGTTGAAGCTACCAATTGGTAAAGCAAGATACGGTGTAATGTTAAGAGAAGATGGAATTGTAATGGATGACGGAACAACTACAAGAATTTCTGAAAATCATTATCATATGACCACTACTACAGCTCAAGCAGCAAACGTTCTTTCGCATTTAGAATATTATTTGCAACTCGTTTGGCCTGAATTAAATGTGAATGTAGTCTCAACTACAGAACAGTGGGCTGGAGCAGCTATCGCTGGACCTAAATCTAGAGATTTATTAAAAAAATTATTTCCAAATTCTGATGTATCAAATGAAAGTTTACCTTTCATGGGCTATATGGAGGGAGATTTATTTGGTGTTAAAGCAAGAATATTTAGAATTTCGTTTTCAGGTGAGCTTGCTTATGAAGTAAATGTTGAGTCTGATTATGGAAATTTTATGTGGGATAAAATAATGGAAGTTGGTGAAGAATTTAAAATTCAACCATATGGAACAGAGGCATTATCAACTCTTAGAATTGAAATGGGACATGTTGCTGGATCAGAACTTGATGGTAGAACAATTCCATACGATAACGCTTTAGAAGGTCTTGTTAGTAAAAAGAAAGATTTTATTGGAAAAAGATCACTACAACGATCTGCATTTACTACTGAAGATAGACAAAGAATTGTAGGAGTAGTTCCATTAGACAAACAAACAAGTATACCAGAAGGCTCACATTTAGTTAAAGATGATAAAGCAGCATTACCAAATCCAAAGTTAGGTCATATCTCTGCATCATGTTGGAGTGTTGAATATGACAATCCTTTTTCTTTGGCAATTTTAAAAGATGGAAAAAATATGATTGGTCAAAAGCTTTTTGCGATGTCGCCACTTAAAAATAAAGTAATTCCAGTTGAGATAGTTTCATCACATTACGTAGACCCGAAAGGTGAAAGAGTTAGATCATGATATTAATTTCAGCTTTATCAAATGTTCATACAAAAGGGCAATTCGGAGATTATGAAGATAAAAATGAAAATGATTTACTTAAAATATCTGAAATTAAAAATTTATTAATTGTTCAAATAGTTCAGTACAAAAATTCTTCAGTTTCATTTGAGGGTATTGATATTGATGGTTTAAAATTAAAAAATGAACCTTTAACTGTAGTATTTAACGAAACTACAAGGATTATGTGGAATGGACCAAAAAACTGGCTTTTAGTATCAACAAAAAAAGATTTAATTAAAAATGTGTTAAATAATTTTAAAGATACAGATTTTGCTGTAACAGATTTATCTCATTCTAGAGCTATTATTGAAATCGAAGGAAATAATACGATAGAAGTTTTGAAAAAAGGATGTCCATTTAATTTTGATACATTAGATAAAAATAATTCAATTAACTCAACTTACAATGGAATAGCTTTTACTGTAGATAAGTTGGGTGAAAATCCAAATAAAGTAAGGTTATTTGCTTTAAGAAGTTTTGGCGAATCTTTATATCATTCTATCACAGACGCATCTCTAGAGTTTGGCTTCGAGTCTTTATAAATTTTAATTTTTCAATCTCTTGTTGCAATATAAACACCTATAGAAGTAATTAGAAATCCAATTAAATCTAAACTAGTTAAACCTTCATTTAAAAAAAGCCATGCCATAAAAGCAGAAGTTGCCGGAATTAAAAAAAATATAGAAACAGTTTTACTTGCTGAGTTATGTTTGATTAAAAACATTAATATTGTAAATGCACCAAATGACACCAAAAATATTTGATGGCTCATTGCAATAATAAAAGTTTGTGAGAAATCAATATACGGATCTACAAATAAAATAATTATTGATAAATGAAATATACATCCACCAATAGCTTGATTCATATTACTTACAGACAATGGTAAGTTGTTGCTTAATTTTTTTTGCCATAAAGTTGAAAATGTAATTGCTAATAAAGCTATTATTGTTGCGATCAATCCTGTTGCTGGTATTTTAGAACCAACATCAAAACCTAATACAAGCCCTGCACCAGCAAATCCTAACAAAACACCTATCCATTGTTTTATAGATACTTTCTCATTTAAAATTGGACCACTTAATGCATTTGTGAGAACTGGTTGAAGGGTTACAATTAACGCTGCTATTGCTGTGGGCATACCTATTGATATTGAGTAAAAGACACCACCAAGATAAAAACCATGAAACAAGACACCGCTAAAAAAAGACTCTAAAAAGTTTCTTTTGCTTACAAGAATTTTTTGTTTTGAATAAATTGAAAATAAAAAAAAACCGAAAGCAACTAATGCAAATCTAAAAGCTAGAGCAGCAAATGGATCACTATTGTCTATGATGGGTTTGGTTGTTATGAAAGCGGAAGACCATAGAAGTATAAATATGAAAGGAAATATTCTAATCATCTTGTCTAATAAACAAATAAATCAAATAAAATCAAACAAATCGGTACCTATTATGAACAAATTAGAAGTGGAAATGAAATACCAAATCACTTAAGTTCCAACTATGAAGTTTAAATTGTTTCGAATTTTAACAGTTATACTGTCTTTCTTCTTATTGACAGGCTTTGTGCCCATTCTTTCATTTGTTGGTCCAGGTGTAACTGCTCTTACTTCAGGTAATATCTATAAAGCTAGTGCACAATTTATAGTTAATCAACGTATAGAAAAAGAAACTGGAAAGAATTCTTTAGCTTTAATTAAAGAAACGTTGATCGAAGAAACAGATATAAAAATAAAAAAAAATTCATTTGATGAAGATTTAAGACAATTAGTTGAAACAAGAATTAAAATGACTAGACAAAAATTAGATAATCAAAATTTACAAAAATTGCTTAAAAAGCGAATAGAGGTTACTAGGTCAATACTTAATATAAATAATATTACTCAATAATATTAAGATATATTAAGTTTTCTTGTTTAGTTTCTTTGCACCACATTTCATAGCTTTCACAAACCCTCCACAAGTGATCAAAAGCTCTTTGTGAAATTTCTAGTGGAAAATGACTCTTAGTATAATAAAGCTTAGGTATCTTCATTAAAAATTTTACCATAGAATCTTTTTGTAGTTCTAAAAGTCTTAAAGTTTCTTGATTTATTTCTTTTTTAGTTATTTGGTCAATAAATTTATTATTCTTAAGTTCTAAAAACCATTTATCATGAAATTCTCCAGAACTTAAAATGTCATATTCCTTAGAAGTCATAAAAATTTCAAAAGCTTGTATATTATTGATTTCAGGATTTTGTTTTTTAATTTCTATTATATTTGAATAAACAAATTCAGCAGCTCTCAACACATATGGCTTTTCTGTCTTGTTAGACATAAACTAGTTTTTATGCTTAACCATAGCTGAATGAGCCAAAATTAAGTTAGGATCTAAGAAAACTTTTGAGGATTTAACATTTTTAAATGATTTAAATGCAAAAATTGCAATAGGGAGCTCTGTACAACCTAAAATGATTTTTTTACAATTCATTTTAATTAAGGAATCAATTGCAGGTTTAATTGCTTTTGCTGCAGCCTTTACATTACCCATTTTAACTAATTTAATTGCTTTATTAACTGACATTTTTTGTAATTTTTGAGATGGCTCAATTAATTGATAATCTTTTTCAAAAAATTTTTTATAAACTCCAGTTTTAAGAGTACCCTCGGTTGCTAATAGACCAACTTTGGAGTTTTTCTTACATTTTTTTTTTGTAAATTTGAAAACTTCTTTTGGCATATTGATTATTGGAATATTAATTTTATTCTGCAAATCATCGAACCAATAATGAGCTGTATTACAAGGTATAACTATAAATTTACATTCATTCTTTTCCAGAAGCTTACAACCTTTGAGCAAACTCTTTAAAACTTTATTATATTTTGCTTTACTTTTTTTATTTGTAGATTTGTTGGAAAGATTTTTAGTTTGAGAGCCAATAGATTCAGGTCTACCAGGAATATTTGATTTATTATAAAGTATAAATAATGGATACTCTTGGTCTATTTTTCCTCTATTTAAAACTGCAAGCTTGTTGCAAAAATCAAGACCAGCTTGAGTTCCCATTCCACCTAAAATTCCAATCATAATTTTTTTTCATTAATTTATTAATTTTTTAATTTAATTCTATAATTAATAATTGTGTTTAAAGATTGTTATTAATTAAGGTATTGGCTGAATATTGAGTTTGTTATTACAAATAAAATTTTCAGCCAATAGGAAGTGTGAAATTATGCAGTTTTTAAGTTAACTGCTGAAGGACCTTTAGGACCATCTTCAACATCGAAAGTCAAAGCTTGACCCTCATCTAAACCGTTCATACCAGCATCTCTTACTGCTGAAACATGTACAAACACATCTTTTTCTTTATCTTCTCTTTCAATAAAACCAAAACCTTTGGTTGGATTGAACCATTTAACTTTACCTTGTAGACTCATATTTTTCTTCTTACTTTTTTGTTTTATATAATTATTACTTAAAATTAAGTAATATTGGCTTTCTTTAGATTTTATTGGGTTTTGTCAACAAAATAGATCAACTATTAAAATAATATTTTAAATATCATCAATAAGCATAGTTAAATAAACAGAATTAATGTCTTCTTTATAGTGTGCAAAAGGTTCGCACACAGTGAAACCAGTTTTTTTGAACAGTTTTCTTGCTGGTATAAAAAAATCACCTGCTCCTGTTTCAATACTTAATCTTTTTATTTTAAGCTTTCTAGCTTCATTAATTAAATGATTAATTACATTAATCCCTTGACCTTGCATCCTAAAATTATCGTGAATTCTTATAGATTTAAATTCTCCATGTTCTTTATCCAAAAATTTTAAAGCACCACAACCAATCAGTTTTTTATCATCCCACAAGCTCCAAAATTTAATTGACGGCACTTTTAAACCAGGAATATCTAGTACGTGAGCACTTCCCTCTGGAGAGGCAGCTCTAAGCTCAACAAAATGTTTGGTTAGAAGCTCATTAACTTCTGGATTATCAAAATTGCCTTCTATCGATTTTAACATTTATACTAAAGTTGTGATATGACCCATTTTTCTCTTTTCTTTTATATCTTTTTTTAAATAATCAAAGAAAAATTCATTTTCATTAAACTTTTGAATATTTCTATAATGAGTAATTTGATCGCCAAGCAAATTCATCATTTTTGCATTAGATATTTTTTTTAAAGGAATTTGTTCTAAACCACATACAGCTCTTACATGATTTTCAAATTGACTTACATTAAAAGCATTTATTGTTAAATGTCCTGAGTTATGTACTCTCGGTGCAATTTCATTAACATAAAGATTATCATTTCTGTCAATAAAAAATTCTACACATAAAGTTCCAACATACTTAAGCTCTTCAGCAATTAGCATTGCCCAATCTTTAGATTGATTAAAAATCTTTTCATTAATTTCAGCAGGTATTTTTGAATATTTTAAAATTTGATCTTCGTGAGAGTTTTCTATTGGTTCATAAATTTCATATTTATTGTTACTAAATCTTGTAATTATAATTGAAATTTCTTTTTTTAATTTAACAAGTTTTTCAAGAATATATCCTTTTGAAAAATCAATATTCAAAGAATCAAGTTCATTACTTGATTTAATTGGATATTGACCTTTGCCATCGTATCCTAGCGTTGTTGTTTTGAGAATACCTGGTAAAAAATCCTCTAAAGCATCAATGTCAGATTTTTTTTCAATTGAAACATATCTTGTTGTTCTAATATTTAATTTATTAACAAAATCTTTTTCAGCCAATCGATGTTGAATTAATCTGTTAACTGATGGCTTAGGCAAAACAGGTTTAAATTTGTTTATTTCATTTAATGTTTCAAATGGAATATTTTCAAATTCATAAGTTACTAAATCAACTTGATTCATAAATTCTGATATTTTTTCTTTATTATCATAACTTCCTGTAACAAATTGATCGCAAAAATTTTGTGCTGGCGCATCTGTGTCATCACAAAAAACAACAGTTTTAACATTTAATTTTTTAGCTGCTATTGCAAGCATACTTCCAAGTTGACCACCCCCAATGATACCAAGAGTAATTTCTGACATTTTATTTTGGAGATTTCTTTACAGATTTAGTTTGCGATGTTCTAAAATTTTTAAGTTTTTTTCGAACATTTGAATTATTATTAGCAATTATTGCTGCTGCTAATAAAGCAGCATTAATAGCGCCGTCCTCTCCTATAGCAAGCGTTCCTACAGGAATTCCTTTAGGCATTTGTACAATTGATAATAAACTATCCAAACCTTTAAGTTTTTTACTTTCAACAGGAACACCTAGTACTGGCACACGTGTAAGTGCTGATACCATACCTGGAAGATGAGCAGATCCTCCGGCACCCGCAATAATTACTCCTATATTATTTTGCTCAACTTTTGCAGCATATTCATACATTCTTTGTGGTGTTCTGTGAGCAGATATAATTTTTGTTTCAAATGAAACTCCAATTCTTTTTAGGGTTTTTTCGGCTAGTTTCATTACTTTATAGTCAGATTGACTTCCCATTATGATTGAAACTTTTAATTTACTATTTTTTTTCATGAAAATTGATCAATCTGTTTATTTCAAAATTAACTTAAAATTTCAATAAAATTAATAGTATTTAAAATACATATTGATTAGAGTTAAGCATACTATGAATTATAAAATTGATAATCTTCAATATTGTAATTGGTCTAGGAAAATCTTTGAGATCAATAGATCTGCCGGATTAGATGCTGTCCATGTTACCATTGTCTACCATGAAGATTTTGATGAATTACAACTTGAAATTAAAAAATGGGAAAAATTATTTCATGAAAATTCTGATTTAATTTTTCTTGGTAAGAATTTCCAAGATATTGATAAAGCTAATAAAGAAAACAAAACTGCAATATTTTTTGGTTTTCAAAACTGTTCACCAATTGAAGATGACATAAATCTTGTTGAAAAGGTTCATCAATTGGGATGCAGATTTATGCAACTTACTTATAATAACCAGTCTTTGCTAGCAACAGGTTGTTATGAAAAAGTAGATAGCGGAGTTACAAATTTTGGACGTGAGGTTATAAGAGAAATGAATAGAGTTGGCCTCGTGGTAGACATGTCACATTCTGCAGAAAAAAGCACTCTAGATGCAATTGAATTCAGTGAAAAACCGATAGCAGTTACTCATGCTAATCCTTCTTTTTGGCATCCAGCTAAAAGAAATAAATCCTCAGATTTATTAAAAATTTTGAGTGATAGTGGTGGTATGTTGGGTTTATCATTATACCCTCATCACTTAAAAGATAACACAAATTGTAGTCTAGATAGTTTTTGTGAAATGGTAGCAAAAACAGCTGAAATAATGGATGTAAAAAAAATAGGAATAGGATCAGATCTTTGTTTAGATCATCCAGATACTGTTGTTGAATGGATGAGAAATGGTTCTTGGTCTAAAAGTAAAAATTATGGTGAAGGTTCGAAAAATAAACCAGGTTTTCCTAAACAACCTGACTGGTTTCTTGATGCAAGAGGGTTCTCAAATATTGAAAAAGGTCTAAAAAAAGTAGGTTTTTCAGATACCGAGACACATGGAATACTTGGAAATAACTGGTACAATTTTTATAAAACTATTTAATTATGAAAGTTGAATTAAGAGACCCGAATAAGATAATGAAATTATCAAGGCTAGGATCTTTTCATCAATCAAAATTATCTTTTTTAAGAAGTTTTCTTAATGAATTTAAAGAGTGGGAATATAAAAGAGATTTATTTAATTTAAATGAAAATGGTTTTGGAGAAGCTGTTTATTCATTTAAAAAAAATAAAAGAGTTTATTCTTTAATTTGTTTTGCAAATGAAATCAAAGATGAAGAAAGATCAGACAGAGTTATTGCAACAAAATGGGATGCAGCTTTTACATTACATGATGGAGTTCCTACAAAAAAAGACATTGAAAGATTAAAAAATGAAGTTCCAAAACAAGAAGTTGGTAGACTTTCTTATAAAGAATTAACTTTATCGAGAGCAAACAAATCAGTAAGAATTTATAATCATGTAGTTGAAAGTTTGAGCAAAGGCAAGCAGCCAGATTTAAACTTATTATCAAAAGTTGGCTATTTATATAGGACTACAGCAGTATATGGCTCAGGCAAATTTGGTCTTGCAGATCGATTTAGAATTAAAAATCGTGAAGAAATAAATGGTCCATTTAGATTAGAAATGATGTTAGTTTATTTGGTAAGACAATTTACTTTTGATCAAGTTAATCATGTTGCTTATCATAAAAATTCTAAAAAAGCTGTTAAGCTAGATGATAATATTTGTAAAAACTTGGGAATAGGTAATTCCACAGGCTTGGGTATGGCTCCATTTATAGTCAATCATCCAACTCTATTAAATAATTGGATTTTAAGTAGAGAAAAAGCACTTAAGAAAATTAGAGAAATCAAAGATGTAGAAAGTCAAGATAGTGATTTGTTTATTGATTGTGTAAAAAAATCATTAAAAAATATTACAAGCTGGAATACTGATAGCGAATATCAGCAAAAAAAAATTTCTTCATTATTAAAGGATGTTGAAAAATTCTTAAATTTTATAGATAAAGATTTTAATTTTAGGAGTGAATATCCTTTTAACAAAATCTATCAATGGTTAGAGGATAATACTTGCGAGGAATGTATTGAATACATAGTGTCAATAATGATGGAACCTTATAACGATATTATAAATCCTTTAGTAAAAGAAATGAGTTCAGACGAAGAAAAATATTTTAATATTCCAACTCATAGAAAAGTTGAAGAATTGCGTAATATCATTGAAGCAAAGTATCCTAATATTCTAGATATTAATTTTGAAGAAAAAGAAAATAATAAAAACTTTTGGTTTATTTCAAAAAATAAAGAAGAACCTAGATTGGCGGATCGTTTTGAAGAACATGGATCAGAATTAGAACAACCTTTAGCAATAGCAAGAGATATAAAAAAACTTTATGACAAATTATTAGTCTCAAAAAATAGTTTAACTATTGCTGAGTTTTTAACATCAAATTCTGAGTTAAGACATGTTGTAAGAAGAGCGTTCATTGTAGAAAAATTTCCTTATTCAGAAATACAAGATAATACAATTGGTAAAGATTTAATGCCAATTGATATGCTAAGACTTAAATTATCTTTTTTTGGGGCATTAAAATTTGATCCACGATCTGACAAATGGTTAAGAATTTGTATGTTCCAAGGTGCTCCACTTCCAAATGAGTTAAAAAGTTATGACGAGCAGTGGGTATATAAAACTAATATTTAATAATGAAATCACTGAGTGAAATTGAAACTACTGTTAAAAGAGCTTCAAAGGCAGCAGGATATTCTTGGGGAGTTTCTGAGGAAACAGGAAAAAGTATAAGGTTGTTAGAGCTATTTAGTTTACCGGGTATTAAGCACCTTAATGAATATTTTAATAAAAAAAACAAAAGTAAATTTGAAAATTTAAATTTAATTAGTGAAAATAACTCTTCATCAAAAAATCCTTACTGTCCAATTACTTTAGGTGTTAGTTTTTTAGATCAAATAAATATTTTAGAAAATTTAAAAAAAATTGAATTCAAAAATGTTGCTTATCCAATAATTTTTATTTCCTTTATAAGTCGTTCATCAGAAATTATTGGAAAAAAAATTTATGTAAAAATGGATGAAAAAAAAATTTTACTAAATTTAAATGTAAATATTAGTTCAAATTTTATTGAAAAAGAATTTCCAAAATTAGTGAATACAATTGAGGTAAATCTACTTGAAAATGAAGACAACTTTACAGACGATGAATGGAATAATTTATACAAGTTATCTGAAGAAACTTTTGTCGAAGAAAGCGACAGTTTAAAAGAAGGTGCGGCAGGTGCTGGTTTGACTGATAATGACTGATAAAATTGGTGAAAAATATATTAATACAGATACTGAAGAATTAAATAATATTTGCGATGAATGCAAAGAGGAAGACGAAAGTGTCACTCAAAATTTAATTCTTACTGGGTTTAAATTATGTAAATCTTGTAGAGTATCTAAGACTATTTTTCCGCTTTAACTAATTTGACTAACTGGAAGCATATTCATTCTACTCATCACAAATGAGATAGATAAAAATGCAATTATTAAAAAAGACAAAAGTACAATCCCAAAAGATTTAAAATTAGATTTTAAACTCAATATTTGTTTAGTTGAAATTATTAAACCTGCAAAAATCCAAAATTGGGTAAGAAAAATTATTGGTATCATTAAATCTGGTGTGACCGCAAAAAATCTTAATAAACCAGGGGCATGTGCAAATCCAACAGCTGTTAAAACTTTTTTGAATGAAACTTTGGTTTGCTTATCAGGAAATAATTTAACTCCAATTACAAAAATAAATATCGCCCATATTAGCCAAGTAACTATTGCAGTTAGACCAGACATCGCGATAGCTGTCTTAATAATCGTATTCGCTGCTACTGCTCCAGCGATACCATCTAGTATCATTATAATACCAGCAAAGTATATTGATGCTTCTCCAAAATTTTTATTATCTGAATAAAGAGTTTTGTCTAATTTTATTGACTTAAAAATTATATTTAAAAATTCAGCAAACATTAATTTTTTTTATTTTTATTTATTTGAGCCTTATAAGAAACAATTAATGGAAATATTATTAAAGCAATAGCAATGATAATGCAAACTGCTATTAAAAAACTTTTGGTCATTAAAATTGAAAAGGGGAGCTGAAATTAGCTCCCCAATAGTAAATTTTAGCCTTTTACAACTTCTCTAGTATTTGCGTTGAAAGACTCTTTGAATGGAATATCCACAACTACAGCATCTACAGGTGTACCTGGAGTATCTGAGTATTTTTCTGGAAGATGAACTTTAAACTTAGTTCCAACTTTATTTTTTGGAAATCCATTAGGGTTTAAAGTTCCATCAAATGGAACGTATCCCATAGCAATATTGGTTTTCTTCTCAGGATGCCACCACGGTGAAGTAAGAAATCCAACTGGATCTCCACCACTTTCTGGTGATACAAGCCAAAAGTCTGGCGCATAATCATCAATTGGTTTACCGCCCAACTCCATTCCAACTAATTGAAGTTTATATGGTTTTTTTCCAGCTTTAATATCCGCTCCCATTTTCTCTAGAGCAGCTTTACCAACATAATCAGCTTTTTTATTCCATTCACCTTTACCAGATAATGAAACTTGATAGCCTAAATTACATTGAAATGGATTATGTTGTTGATCCATGTCTTGCCCCCAGGAAAGAATACCTGCTTGTATTCTTCTATGGTGTGCAGGTGCAATCACCATCAATTTATGTTTTTTTCCTGCATCTAATACTGCGTTCCACATATCTTCAGCATATAAAGTTGCATTTCTTAAATATATCTCGTAACCAGCTTCTCCTGAAAAACCAGATTGAGAAATTACACAACTTCTTCCACCAACTGTTGCTTCTGCTAATCCATAGAAAGGCATATTATCAAAATCAACTTGGTCACCACAAAGGTCTTGCATTAAAGCTTTTGATTTAGGACCTTGAATTTGTACTGGACATGCATCTATTTCCTCAATTGTACAATTAAATTTTCCATCTGCATTTACACCTTGTAAATACATTCCAATATCAGAGTCTGATAACGAAAACCAAAATTCATTTTTTGAAATTCTTAAAAGAATTGGATCGTTTAAAACTCCTCCGTAAGCATTACATAATATTACATATCTTGCTCTCATAGGAGAAATTTTTGTTGCATCTCTAGTTATAACGTAATCAGTAAATTTTTCTGCATCCGGACCTTTAACTCTAATTTGTCTTTCAACAGCTACATTCCACATTGTAACATGGTTTACGATTGCATCATATTCAACCATTGCTCCACCATCTTCAGGTTTTACATAACCTCTTGGGTGATAAATACGATTGTATACAGTTGCTCTCCAACAACCTGCCTGCATTGATAAATGCCAATAAGGTGATTTTCTTACCCTTGTTGAAATTAATAATTCAACTTTTGTTGGCCCACTCTGTCTTAAATTGTATGGTACTTCTCTATCTGATTGATCAACAGAAGTAACATGTTGTACTTTAGTATAGTCAAATTCTTTAGACATAACTATTCTCCTTCAACCACTTGTTAGTTTCCTTCAAGCCGCCGAATGTATAAATGTGGAAGTTATCAGTATGCGATTTAACTTTCCCAATTAAATCATTAGGGTCTTTAGGTTTCAATAAATCTAATGCCTTAGTAAAATTAGATTTAAGAAAGTTAATGGAATTTTTTGCCCCTACAATATTAGCAAATTTAATTAAGCTAGATATTTTTAAAGGTCCAGTAATTCCCACATGCACTGGTACGCTTTGCTTAGAAATAAAATCTATAATAGGCTGAGGATCTAGCAACCATTGAGTTACGATGTAGTCAGCATAAGGCTTTTTATCTATCATAGCTTTTTCTAAATCTGAATCGGATATATCAGGACTCCCCTCTGGATGTCCAGCAATTCCTATTTTCATTTTTTCAAAATAACCTGTCTCCAAAAGTTGAAATGAACTATCAAATTTACCTGCAGGCTCTCTTCCACCTCCAATAATCAAGGCTTGCTTTACCCCTCCATCTTTGCATCTAGAAACATAATCTTTAAGTTCTTTTTCATCATGCATTGATCTAGCAGGAAAATGAGGTACGGGGTTAAATCCTTTTTTTACAAGTTCTACTGCTTTATCAGCAGTTTCTCTATAATCACCCCCAGGTAGCATTGTTATATAAATGTCAGACAACGCTGGAACTGTATCAACCTCTGTTTTAGGACCTATTTCCAATGAAAAATTCATAGGGAAGATCTTTATTTATTTTGATATATGAGTCTAGAAAATTCGATTGAGACTAATTTACTTTTTTAACTGACCTCTGTGCTTTTGAATTCTTTGTCCGTACTGTTGAGTTACTCTATCAAAGATAATTGCAAGAGCTACGATTGCTAAACCATTCATCATTCCAAGAGCTAAATATTGGTTGGAAATAGCCTGTAAAATCGGGACTCCCAAGCCTTTTACACCTATCATTGATGCAATCACTACCATTGCTAAAGCCATCATAATCGTTTGGTTAATCCCAGCAAAAATAGTTGGTAGAGAAAGTGGGATTTGAACAGATCTTAATTTTTGCATTGGTGTAGCCCCAAAAGCTTCGCTGGCTTCTAAAGTTTCTTTATCAACTTCTCTAATCCCAAGATTTGTTAATCTTACAATAGGGGGGAGAGCATAAATACATACAGCAAGCAAACCAGGCACTTTACCAATACCAAGAAGCATAATGATTGGAATTAAATATACAAAGCTTGGAATAGTTTGCATCATATCTAAAACAGGTAAAATTGCTTTTTCTGCTCTTGCTGATTTTGACATTAACACTCCAATTGGAATTCCCACAACAATGCAAACTAATGTAGAAACGGAAATGATTGCAACTGTAGCCATACAATTTTTCCACATTCCAAAGTAGCCAATTACCAAGAAACAAACCACTGTACCAATTACAAGCTTAATACTTCTTGATCCAATCCAAGCTAATAAAGCAAATACACCAATTACTAAAGGCCATGGACTGTTTACTAATAATTTTTCTAACCAAATTAAAAAATGTAACAGTGGATCAAAAAAACCCTCAATCCCATCTCCATAAGCTCTTGAAAATTCTTTGAAACTAGAGTCAATTCCTTTTTTAAGCTCTCTAAGAGCCGTTCTATCCATTACAGGAATTTTATTAAAGAAGTCCATAATTTTTATTAAATCAAACCCGCCGAAGCGGGTTTGATAATATTTTTAATTAAAGTGCTTTTTTGATTTTTTTTGCAGCATCACTTGAAACCCATTTACTCCAAACGCTCTCTTGAGTTTTAAGGAATTCAATTGCAGCATCAGCACCTTCTGCTTGGTTTTCACCCATCCAAACTAACATACCGTTCATAACTGGACCTGGGTATGTTCTCTTCTTAAAGTATTCCATACCTGCACTTCCAGCTGTATTTTTGAAATTGTCAGTTACGATTGTGTAAACTTCAGATTTTGTCCATGAAGTTGCTTTAGGGTCTCCACATTCTTGTTCTGGTAAAACTATACATTTATCCCAGTTATCTTTTCCACCCCAAGCTCCCATATCTACAGCTCTCATATCATATTTACCAATGATAGCTGTTGGTGACCAATAGTAACCAAACCAGTTTTCACCTCGCTCAGCAGCTTTAGCAATTGAACCATCTAATCCTGCAGCTGAACCTGTTTCAACAATAGCCCAACCTTTTGCTTCCATGTCAAAAGCTTTGTAAAGATTTCTATTACTTAGCTCACAGTTCCAACCTGGAGGACAAATATGAAAACCACCTTTTGATGGATCTTCTGGATGAGGAAACAGATCTGGTCTTGCTAAAATTGCTTCAGCAGTTGTTAGCTCAGGATGTTTTTTAAGTGTGTGAGGTAATACCCACCATCCTTCACCCAAACCAGTAATCGGCGCTTTATTAAGTGAGTGCATTTTTCCTTCGTCAACAGCTTTATTCAAAGCAATGATAGCAGCGTTTGCCCAAAATTCTGGAGCAACATCTGGCTCACCTTTTTCTTGCATAGATGTAAACGTAGGCATTGTAGCACCTGGTACTAATTCTACTGAACATCCATAACCTTCTTCTAATATGATCTTATCAACTTCAGCCATAAAGTTTGCTGAAGCCCAGTTCATATTAGCAATCGTTATATTTCCACAAGCTGCATTTGCAACACTTCCAAAAGAAGTAAGACCAAACACAACAGCTAGTGAAAGAAGTATTCTTTTAATCTTCATTATATCTCCCAACATTTGATTCATTTAAAAGTTAAATTGAACATATCGAGGCTAATAATGCAAATTTAATTCAACTATTGGTTGCAGTAAAATTGTCTTTAACTGAACAAAATTTTTGTTTAAAATTTTAGTATGATTTTTTCTGCAAATTTTTTTTTCAAAGAATTTGTTTATATTTTAAATTGCAAAACTGTTTTTCAACAAATCATAATTAGAGAAAGATAATTTTAAGCCTCGATTAATTTTTTAATTAATTAAAAAAAGGAGGTTTATGAATATAAATAAAAAATTATCAGACATCTTAGATCCCAATAAAATAGAAGTTGTTAAAAATCCTATAGAGAAAGCTCATGGATTACCTAATGAATGTTATTTGAATAATGATTATTTAGAGTTTGAGAAAGAAAAAATATTTAAAAATAATTGGACGATGATTGGGGTTGCAAGTTCTGTACCAAATCCAGGCGATGCAAAACCTTTTAATCTTTTAGGAATACCAATACTAATAGTTAGAAACAAAGAGAATGAAGTAAAAGTTTTTCATAATGTTTGTAGTCATAGAGGTTTCAAATTAGTTGATCAGGAATGTAAATTAAAAAATGTAATAAGATGCCCTTATCATTCTTGGTCCTATGATTTTAATGGAAAATTAACTGTTACTCCACATATAGGAGGACTAGGAAAACATGAGGTTGAAGGGTTCGATAAAAACAAGGGTAACTTAAAAGAAATTAAATCAAATATTTGGATGGATTTAATTTTTATTAATATTAATTCTAATGCAAAACCGTTTAAAGATTTTATAAAACCTCTAGAGGACAGATGGTCTAAGTTTATTTCTAAAAAAGATCAACAATTAATAAGACATGCTTCTGACAATGGTTACTTTAATATGACAGTAAATAGTAATTGGAAATTTGCTATTGAGAATTATTGCGAAAGCTATCATTTGCCCTGGATACATCCAGAGCTGAATAGAGTTTCAAATATTTCAGATCACTACCACATAGAGGATGAAAATTTTAATTTTTCAGGACAAGGGAGTGATAAATATTCACAACAGTTTGATGGGAATATAAAATTTAAATGTTTTCCAAATTGGCCAAGTGAAGTATCTGAAAAATCTGAATATGTATCATTATACCCAAATGTAATGTTGGGAATTCATATAGATCATTTTTATGCATTTTGGTTAGAACCAATTTCAAACAATCAGACAAAAGAACATTTTGAATTATATTATATCGGAGATGAAAGCGCTTCGAGCGATGAGTTTAAAGGTATAAGAGAAAAAAATTTTGCATTTTGGCAAGAAGTTATGAACGAAGATGTAACCGCAATAGAAGGAATGCAAAAGGGTCGAAGTTCCCCGGCTTACAATGGTGGAAATTTTTCACCTGTGATGGATACTCCTACTTTGATGTTTCATAAGTGGGTTGCAACCAATTTAACTAAATGAGAGGGTAAATTATGAAAAAAGATCTTATTACAAGACTAAATGAAGGTCCAATAATGTGTGCAGAAGGATACCTTTTTGCAATGGAAAGAAGAGGTTATCTTTCAGCAGGTCCATTTGTTCCTGAGGTTGTTATGGAACATCCTGAGGTAGTAACTCAATTACATCGAGAATTTATCAGAGCTGGTTCAGATGTTGTTCAGGCATTTACTTATTATGGTCATAGAGAAAAACTAAGAATAATTGGCAAAGAACACTTGTTAGAACCAATGCAAAAAGGTGCTCTTAAAATTGCAAAAGATGCTGCAGCTGAATTTAAAGATTTAGATTTGATGGTTTGTGGAGATGTGGCAAATACAAACGTATTTGATCCAGGTGATCCAAATACTCATAAGCAGTGTCAACAAATGTACGAAGAGCAAGTTGCTTGGGCAAAAGAAGCTGATGTTGACTTTGTTATTGCTGAAACAATAAGCTGGACTGATGAAATGAAAATTGCATTAAAAGCAATTAAGGATGCTGGACTTATTGCGGTATGCAATTTTGCAATTCCTAGAGGGGATAAAACTAGAGAAGGACACAGTGCTGAAGACGCATGTAAAATGATGGAAGATCTAGGCGCTGATGTTGTTGGGTTAAATTGTTACAGAGGACCCGAGATGACAATGAAACTTTTAAAAAAAGTTAGAGACAAAGTTTCATGTCATGTATCAGGGCTTCCAGTTCCTTACAGAACTACAGAAGAAGAACCTGGTTTTTTAAATATTACTGATCATGGTTGTGATTGTATCCCTGGTGGCAACGCATTCCCAGTTGCTTTAGATAATTTGTTTTGTAACAGATTTGAAATGGCAGAGTTTGCAAAAGATTGTATAAAAAATAAAATAAATTTCATTGGTATATGTTGTGGTGCTGAAGCTCATCACGTCAGAGAAATGTCTGTTGCAATTGGTAAAAAACCAATTTCAATGAAATATATGCCAGATATGAGCAAACATTTTCACCATGGAACAGATAAATCTCTTAAAAAAGTAAATAAGGAGATCAAATACTAATAATAAATATGAAGAGAAAAACTTTTTTTGATTCTAGAGACAAATATTTATCATTTGTAAACTCAACTAATGAAAAATCAAAAATTGCTTTTTATTTATTTAAAAAAATAGAAAAAATCAGTACTCGGTCACCAATTTTTAACGTATTAGACGCGGGTACTGGTGAGGGAACAATTATATCTACTTTTTTGTCAGGCCTGCATAAATATCTGCCAAATAAACCTATATTTATTGTAGGTAAAGAAATAAGTATCGATGATATTAATGTGCTTCTAAGTTTTTTAGGGGATAGATTTGCTGAACATAAAACTTTAATTTTTAATATTACTAATTGTAGCTATAAAGATCTAAATAACTCTACATCTGACAATGTAAAATTTGAAAAATTAGAATTAGTTGGAAAAAAAGGTATTGATTTTACTAAGATCTTAATGAGTTTAAGTCCTTATATTAGAAAAAATTGGAAATTATCTTTTAATAACAAAAATGGTTCAATTAAACCCAAGTCAAAAATTTTTTTGACTATTTACAGAAAAGATCAAAAAAAAAAATTAAAAGACTTTATACCCAGAAATATAAGTGAAATTCCAAAAAAATATGATTTTATTATTGCATCTCAATGTTTTAAGCTTCGGTCTCCTTTAGCTCAGACTGTAAAAAATGTTATTAAACCTCTTTTATCTTTGCTAAATTTTAAAGGAAAAATGTTCCTTATATACTCATCAGGAAAGGATTTTACAGGATCATTTCTCAAATATTACTATCCAAGGAATGGTTTTTATAAAAATTCAGAACCCAAAAAATTAATATCTCAAATAAAAAAAAATATAGAAAAAGATAAATTTAAAATAAAACTAGAAAAACTAAAATATACTTTCAATAATTTATCTATCAATTTGAAGGAATTCTCACTAAATAATATTTTTTCTGTCTGGAATGCAATTAACTATGTGGGACAAGTTTCTGAAATAGAGCAAAAAAAAGTTTCATTTACTAAAAAAAATATAAATATTCTTCAAAAGAGATTGTCCAAATTAAAAAATATTTATTTTGAAGACAATATTGTAAATTTTGAAAAAGAAAGGTTATAAATAAATTTATGGAGAAAAATGCCAAAGTTGTAATCATAGGTGGTGGTGTGGTGGGTTGTTCTATTCTTTACCATTTATCTAAATTTGGATTAAAGGATTGCATTTTACTTGAGAGAAACGAACTTACCTCAGGATCGTCTTGGCACGCAGCGGGAAATGTTCACGTTATTTCATCTGACCCTAATATCTCTAGGATGATGGCTTATACAATAGGCTTGTATAAAGAAATAGAAAAAGAGTCAGGTCATTCTGTAGGATTTAAACCTAGTGGAGGTTTTTATTTAGCTTCAAATGAAGTGTGGGCTGATTATTTAAAGAGAGAAAGATCAAAAGCAAGATATATGGGTCTTGATCAAGAATTTATTTCTTTAGAAGAAGTAAAAAAGAAACATCCGTTAATTGATCCGTCTAGATACTTGCTAGCATTATGGGATCCGATTGATGGTGAAGTTGATCCATCAGGAGTTACTTATGCTTTTGCAAAAGCTGCAAAAGTTCATGGTGGAAAATATTATACTCACACTGTCGTAAAAGATACGAAACAAAAAGAAGATGGAACTTGGGATGTGTTTACCGAAAAAGGAAATATAAATGCTGAAATAGTAATAAATGCAGGTGGTCTGTGGGCAAGAGAAGTTGGTCAACTAGCTGGGCTTAATCTTCCAGTTCAACCAATGGAGCATCATTATTTGATCACTGAACCTATTCCAGAAATTGAAGCAATGGGTGACCAAAGATTACCAATTGGAACAGATTTTGAAGGAAATATTTACTTTAGACAAGAAGGAAAAGGAATGTTGCTTGGAACTTATGAGCCAAAATCAACTCCTTGGAAAGTTGAAGGCACACCAATGAATTTTGGACATGAGTTACTTGAGCCAAAGTTAGATAACATTGAAGATAGATTGGCAATTGGGTTTGAGAGAATGCCAGCATTAGAGCGGGCAGGAATAAAAAATATAGTTAATGGACCTTTTACTTTTGGTCCTGATGGAAGCCCTCTTATTGGTCCAGTACCAGGAATGAAAAATTATTGGGTTGCTGTTGGTGTTATGGCTGGATTTTGCCAAGGCGGTGGTGTTGGAAAATGTATAGCAGAATGGATTATTGACGGAGAACCATCAATTGATGTTTGGGCAATGGATGTTGCAAGATTTGGAGATTATGCATCACCTCAATATGGAACCATTAAATCCTCAGAAAATTATGAGCGAAGATTTATTATGACTTTTCCAAACGAAACTTTACCAAAGGGAAGAAAACAAAAAACTACTGCACTGTATGATCGTTTTGTAAATCAAGGTGCTGTTATGGGAGATAGCTTTGGATTAGAAAATGTTTTGTGGTTTGCGAACAATAAAGAAGATGCTCATGAAGAACCTACTATTAAAAGATCAAGATCACATGACTATGTTTCAAAAGAAGTTATTAATGTAAGAGAAAATGTTGGTTTAATCGAAGTTGCCAACTTTTCAAAACACGAATTCAAAGGTCCTGATGCTAGAAAATTTTTAGATCACATAATGGCTGGAAGACTTCCAAAACCAGGAAGAATATCTTTATCTCCAATGTTGTCGTATAGAGGAAAATTATGTGGTGATTTAACGGTTGCTTGTTTAGATGAAAATGAATTTATGGTATTTGGTTCTGGAGCTGCTCAAGAAATGCATAGACGTTGGTTTGAGAGTCACATAGATAAATTTAATTTAAGTTATTCTAATAGATCTGATGAGTATCATGGTTTGTCTATTGCAGGACCAAATTCAAGGAAAGTTTTGGAAAAAATTGTAAGAGATGATGTTTCAAATGAAAAATTTAAATTTAGAGATTCTAGAAGAATGTTTGTTGGTGGAGTTCCAGCTATAATAAATAGAATTTCATTTACTGGCGAACTCGGTTATGAAATTTATGTAGCACCTCACTATCAACTAAAACTTTATGAAGAATTAATGGAAGCTGGAAAAGAATTTAATATTAAACCTTTTGGCGGAAGAGCATTAATGTCAATGAGGTTGGAGAAAAATTGGGGAGCTTGGACTTTAGATTATAGACCTGATTTTACTGCAAAAGAGACAGGCTTAGATGCTTTTATAAATTGGGACAAAGATTTTATTGGTAAAGAAAGTGCACAAAAGGAAAATTCTTCAAATAAACTCGTACCATTAATTGTTGAAACAAATGAAATTGATGTAACAAATAATGAAGCCGTCTTGAATGGAGATCAAAGTATTGGCTATGTAACTTCAGGTGGGTTTGCTCATTTTGTAAACAAAAGTGTAGCGTTTACTTTTGTTGATCAAAAAAACATTAAATCTGAAAATAAAATTCAAGTAGAGATAAATGGAGATTTATTTAATTGTTCAATTATTAAAGAACCACTTTACGATCCAAGTGGTCAAAAAATGAGAAGCTAATGGCTCAAAAAGACGTAGGAAATAAAATTCCAATTTATAAACTTAAAACCACAGATGAAGTTATGAAGTACTACGATGAGTGGGGAGACAAAGATAAATATAATAAAGACATGGTTGATTGGAACTACACAGGCCCAAAGGAAACCGTAGCAACTTTCAATAAGCACGAAAATAATAAAGATACGCTAATCTTTGATGCAGGCTGTGGAACAGGTCTAGTTGGAGTTGAGTTAAAAAAACATGGTTTTAAAAATTTTCATGGAGCAGATTTATCTCAAACTTTATTAGATACAGTTCCAAAAGATCTTTATCAAAAATTAGTTAAAGTTGATTTAAACCAACCAATAGAAGCTGAGGATAATTTTTATGGTGGAGTGATGTGTGTTGGTACGTTTACATTTGGCCATGTAAAACCAAACGCTTTAGATGAGTTTATAAGAATAACAAAACCAGGTGGATTAATTTGTTTTACTATAAACGAAGGTATTCACGAAGAGTATGGTTTTGATAAAAAAATTGATATACTAATAGATAGTAAGAAATGGGAAAAAATAGAATTTTTTAAATCTGATTATATTGCAAGCAAAGATGTTAATGCATGGTTAGGATTATATAGGGTAATATGAGGTTTAGTAGAAAAATAGCTCCAGAATTTAAACCTAGACAAAGTTTTATAACTAAAAAAAGATTAAGAGAAGATGAAATTGATTTTGATAAATTAAGATCATACCGATTAGATAGAGTAAGAAAAGAATTAGAAAAAAATAATTTAGAAGCTTGTATTTTATTTGATCCAGTAAATGTTCGATATGCTTTAGATACTTTAAACATGAGTGTTTATAATATGCATAATCTTACCAGATATTGTTTTGTACCAGTTAATGGTCCAATAATTCTTTATGAATATTTTAATTGTGAAAAGTTATCTGAAGGATTAAATCTTATAGATGAAATTAGGCCAGCAATAACCTGGGATTATTTTAGTAACGGTGATCAATCAGAAGCACAATTACAAAAATGGGTTAATGAGGTTAAAGATTTATCTAAATCATATTTTAAATCAAGAAAAATTGCTATCGATGTTTTAAATGGTCCTGCAGTTGTAGCTTTAAATAAAGAAGGTATTGAAGTTGTAGATGCAAAATTAATTTTAGAACAAGCAAGAGTCATAAAATCATCTGATGAAATTAAATGTATGAGATCAGCAATAGATGTTGCTGAAATGGGCATTGTTAAAATGAGAGAGCAATTAAAACCAGGAATGACTGAAAACGAATTATGGTCAATTCTTCATCAAACAAACATAGAAAATTATGGGGAATGGATTGAGTGTAGATTGTTAGCATCAGGAGAAAGAACAAATCCTTGGATGCAAGAATGTGGAAACAAAGTTATTCAAGATGGTGAACTAGTTGCTTTTGACACAGACATGGTAGGACCCTATGGATACTGTGCAGATATTTCTAGAGCATTTGTTGTTGGAAATAAATTTAATGATGAACAAAAGAAACTTTATTCAATGGCTGTTGAACAAATCGATTACAATTCAAGACTAATTAAAGATGGTTTATCTTTTAAAGAATTCACAGAAAAATCTTGGGTTTTGCCAAAGGATTATTATCCAAATAGATATTCTGTAATGGTGCATGGAATAGGTCTTTGTGATGAGTGGCCAGCGATTAGATATCCAACAGATGGTGGGGAACGTAGTGGAACGTTTCAAAAAAATATGACAATAACAGTTGAGAGTTATATAGGTAAAGTAGGTGGCAAAGAAGGTGTTAAGCTTGAGCAACAATACCTAATTGGTGAAAATGGACTTGAACTAATGTCCCATCATCCGTTAGAAGACATTTAATGAAAATTATTTTAGTTATGGGTTTACCTGGAGCTGGTAAAACAACTCTTGCAAATGAAATGGCTCCACTATTAAATGCTAAAAGACTGAATGCAGACGAGGTAAGAAAAGCTGCAAACGATTGGGATTTTTCAGAAGAAGGAAGGGTAAGACAGGCAAAAAGAATGGCTGAAGCAGCTTTAAAATTAAAAGCAGATGGTCATTATGTAATTGCTGATTTTATTGCACCAACTCCCGAAGCAAGAAGTTTGTTTCCATCAGATTTTAGAGTGTGGGTCGATACGATTAAAGAAGGAAGATTTGAAGACACTAACCAAATGTTTGTTAATCCAAAGAATTTTGATTTTCACGTAACAACTCAGGATGCAAAAAATTGGGCACCAAAAATAATAGAGGAGATAAAAAAATGACACACCAATGGGATAACAAAAAACCAACAGCACAAATGCTAGGAAGATGGCAACCTTTTCACGATGGGCATTATACTTTGTTTAAAGAAATTATTAAAAAAACTGGACAAGTTTGTATTCAAATCAGAGATGTGCAAGGTGTGGATGATAATCCTTTTGATTTTGAAACAGTAAAAAAAAATATTGAAGACAGATTAAATCCTGAGTTTGAAGGACAATTTAAAATAATGTTAGTACCTAATATTACAAATATTTGTTATGGTAGAGGAGTTGGATATAAGATTGAAGAAATAGTTTTGGATGAAGAAACTCAAAAAATATCAGCTACTAAGATAAGAGCAAAAATGAGAGAAGAGGGAAAGTTAAAATAAACTTAAATGAACGATAGACTTAAGACTATTGTAGATTTAGAAAAATATCCAATATACGATTTAAATTCACCAATAATTAAAAATCTAATTAAAAAATGTAAAGAAGAACTTGATCAATATAGTTGTTCAACAATTCCAAATTTTATTTTACCTAAATCACTTAAGGTAATGAATTCTGAGTTAGAAAAACAATTAGATGAAGTTTATATGTCTAAAGAAAGCATAAATGCATACTTGTATGCGAAGGACGATCCTTCGTTACCAAAAGATCATCCAAAAAGAACTTTTATGAATAGATATAATGGATATTTAAATTCAGATTGTTTTCCAAAAGACTCTGAAATGAAATATCTTTACGAAACTGAAGAACTTTTAAAATTTGTATCTGCTTGTTTAGGCGTCTCACCTATTTACAGATGGGCGGATCCTTTAGCATGTCATGCGTATAATGTTATGAAACCAGGTGGGGTACTCCCATGGCATTTTGATAGTTGTGAATTTACACTTAGTTTAATGATACAAAAACCTGAGAAGGGAGGAATATTTGAGTACTGTCCAAATATTAGAGAACCAGGAAATGAAAATTTCGAAGAAGTTCAAAAAGTTATAGCAGGAGATAGAACTAGAGTGAGACAATTGAAATTAGAGCCAGGAGATTTACAAATATTTAAAGGTAGATTTACTCTGCATAGGGTAACAAAAGTTGAAGGCCAAAAATCAAGATATATGTGTATTCCAGCTTATGTTTTAGACCCATGGAGAGTAAACACTCCAGAACATTCAAAAGCTATATATGGCAAAGTTTTACCAATTCATATAGAAAGAAATCAGGCCAGATCCGATGGATTAACTGATTAAATGACTAGTAACATTAAAATTAAAAAAATTAACAACGAAGTTTCATCAATTATTATTGATGAACCAAAAACTTATAATTCTTTATCATTCAAGAATCTTTCAGATTTATCAAAGGCATTAAAAAAATTAGATACTGATAAAAAAGTTAAAGTAATAATATTAGAGGGTGCTGGTAAAGGATTTAGCGCAGGACACAATTTAAAAGAAGTTAGAGGTTTAAAAAAGAGAGATAAATATTTAAAATTATTTAATCTTTGTTCAAAAGTAATGCTTCAGATCGTTGAAGGTAGAAAACCAATAGTTGCTAAAGTTCATGGTGCAGCATTTGCAGCAGGTTGTCAATTAGTTGCAAGTTGTGATTTAGCATACAGTACTAAAGATGCGTTGTTTGCTACCCCAGGTGTAAATATCGGTTTATTTTGTAGCACACCAATGGTTGCTGTAAGCAGAAAGATAAATCGTAAACCAATGATGAAAATGCTTTTAACTGGAGAACCTATAAAAGCAAATTATGCAAAAGAAATAGGATTAATAAATGATTATTTTTCAAAATCAAAATTAAATAATGAAGTATTAAAGGTGGCAAACAAAATTGCTTCAAAATCTAATTTGACAATTAAAATTGGAAAACAAGCTTTTTATAAACAATTAGAAATGCCATTAAGTAAAGCTTACGCTTATACAAGTAAAATGATGACCCTTAACATGATGGCAATGGATGCTAAAGAAGGAATTTCTGCTTTTTTAGAAAAAAGAAAACCAAATTGGAAAAATAAATAGTGATAAAAAATATTTTAATAGTAGTTTTTATTATTATTGGTGTATTAGTAATTTATAATTTTAAAGATCATAATCAAAAAAGAGCGATCGAAGCATGTGTTGCTGGAACTAAAACATTGGAAAAACCAATGACTGCTTCTGAAGCTAGAATATTTTGTGAGAAACAGATTAAAAATAATTAATGAGTGATATTAAGGAAATTCTATCAAAATATAAGACTATTGCCATGGTAGGAGTAAGTAATGATCCTACTAAAGCATCAACTATTGTTATGAAATATATGCAAGAATATGGATATAAAGTTTACCCAGTAAACCCTAGAGCCGAGGGTCAAAAAATTTTAGGGCAAGAGGTTTTTTCTAAAATATCAGATATTAAAGATCATATTGATATCGTAGATGTTTTTAGACCATCTAAAGAGGTATATGCTATAGCAGAAGATACAGTTAAAATTGGAGCTAAAGTTTTATGGTTACAGCTTGGTATACGAGACGAAAAGGCAAAAGATTTGATGGAAAAAAATGATATTAAGTATGTTGAAAACAAATGTACTAAAATGGAATATCAAAAATATTTTCTGAAAGTTAGACAGGCTTTTCCGGTGTTGAGTGACTAATGAACAGAGTAATTAAGTTTTTAGATAGTACTTTTTTAGACTTGGGTCGACAATTTAAGTGGACTTACTTGCCACCATTAATGGTCTATATGGCTGCAGGTATATCTGGTTTAACAGGTATAGTTGGTACATTCTTTGTAAAAGATTATTTGAATTTGTCAGCTGCATTTCTTGCAGGCCTAGGTTTTTGGGCAGGAATTCCTTGGGCATTAAAAATGCCATTAGGACATTTAGTAGATCTAATCTGGGAGAGAAAAAATTACATGGTCTACTTTGGAGCTTCATTGATAGCTCTTAGTTTATTAATTATGTATGGATTGATTATTCACACAGAAGATATGTCTGAAGTTTTTTCGGTAGAAACATGGTTTGTAATAAGCGTGATTTTAGCTCCAGTTGGTTATGTCGTTCAAGATGTTGTGGCCGATGCTATGACAGTTGAAGCTGTTCCTTTAGTTGATGAAACTGGAAATGATTATTCTAAAGACCAAATAAAAATAATGCATACAACAATGCAGACCCTTGGAAGGTTTGCTATTATTGGTGGTACAGTACTTGTTGCATTAGTTAATGTAATTTTGTTTAGGGATGTGGAAAGCCTAGAGCAGACCGATAAGATAGATTTATACGGAACTATATATATTTATGCTCTTGTAATACCTTTGGTTTCTATCTTAGGTGTAATTTTAGCAAATTATTTAAGACACAAAAAAATTCAGCTTTTACAATCCAAAGGTTTAGAATTTAAGGAAGAAAGAGGTAACGAAAAAACAAAAATTAATTGGTGGATTTTAGGAGGAAGTTTGGTTTTTGTAATTTTCACCTTATCAGTTGGCTCATTCAAAGTACCATTTGCTCAAGAAATTGTATTTGTGGGCTCAGTTATAATCATTTTATTTTTAATGTTTAAACTTATCAAGGAATTACCTGAAGAATTACGTTTAACAATTGTAGGAACAGCAGTAATTATTTTTGTTTTTAGGGCCATGCCAGGACCAGGACCAGGTTTGACTTGGTTCGAAATTGATGTACTCGGTTTCAACGAACAATTTTTTTCTATCCTATCGTTACTTGCTTCAATCTTAACTTTAGCTGGTATTGTTTTGTTAAGGCCATTTATGGCAAATAATTCAATTGCAAAAATAATTGTTGTTTTAAGTATTGCAGGTGCAATTTTATTTTTACCAAGTGTTGGAATGTATTATGGTTTTCATAATTGGACATCTTCATTAACGGGTGGAATAGTTGATGCTAAGTTTATTGCATTAATTAATACAGCGTTGGAGTCTCCGCTTGGCCAAGTATCAATGATACCTCTATTAGCTTGGATAGCAAAAAATGCTCCAGCACATTTAAAGGCAACCTTTTTTGCAGTTTTTGCATCCTTTACAAATCTTGCATTATCTGCAAGTGCACTGGGAACTAAGTATTTAAATGAAATCTTTACGGTCACAAGAGAAGTAAAAGATAAAGTTTCAGGTGAAATACAAACTACAGCAGATTATTCTGAACTTGGAATACTGTTAATTTTTGTAACACTTTTAACATTAATTCTTCCAATTTTATTTGTATTTATAATTAATAATAGTAAATACAAAACTACTGAATAAAAATTTAATACAATGAAAAAAATTTTCTTAGTGTATGGGCACTACAATGACAATTCATTTAATGCAGCAATTCGAGATGAATTTGTTAAACAATCAAAAGTAAATGGAAATCAGGTAGATGTTGTTGATTTATATAAAGAGAAATTTGATCCTGTTTTTGCTGGTGAAGAACCTGATCAAGAAGTTTTAGATCATAGAAAAAGAATCGAAGAAAGTGATACAATTGTTTTAATTGCTCCAATTTGGAATTTTAGGATGCCAGCGATAGTTGAGGGTTGGATAGATAAAGTTTTAGCCCCACCTTGGGCGTTTAGATTTAAACAGTTAGTTGGAAATTATGGTTATCCAATTGGAAACTTAAGAGATAAAAAAGCTATAATATTTTGCACATATGGTTCACCAAGATTAGCAATTACAACTTTTTTTTTAAACTTACCAATTAGAAGATTAAAAAGAGGGGTATTTCATATGTGTGGCATATATAACATTGTCTATAGAAGATATTTTGCAGTACCATTTGTAAGTGATGCAAGGAGACAAGAATTTTTAAATGATGTTAGAAAAACCGCTAATAATCTTTAAAGCTGTAATTTTATTTTTTTTCCTAATTTCATTTTCTTACGCTGATTTAGTAAACCCCAATAGCACTATAAGCCCGAAAGAAGTTATTAAAATTCAATTGAGTGGGCTTCAACAAAATGATCTTGAATATAAAGATAGTGGTATAGAACAAACCTGGAAATTTGCTCACCCAAATAATAAGAGAGTAACAGGACCATTAAGCAACTTTAAGATGATGATAAAAAGCGACTCTTACGGGATGATGATTAACCACCTAAGTCATACAATAACTGAACTTGGAAGTAGTGACAAATGGGCTCAATTTGAAGTTATCATTCTTGATAAGGATAAAATTTATCACAAATTCAATTGGCAAGTCGAAAAGTACACTTCTGAGGGAACTTTGAAAGACTGCTGGTTAACCACAATGGTATCCAGTCCAATCCCTCTTGGAAGCTCAATTTGATTGTCGATATATACATTTTTGTTTCGTAACAATTAAAAATTTAGTAGGAATTGCAGAATGAAAACAAAAACTAAAGTTGTAGTAGTTGGTGGAGGAGTTGTAGGGGTGAGTGCCCTTTATCATTTAGCAAAAAAGGGCTGGTCTGATGTTGTTTTAGTTGAAAGAAAAGAGTTAACTTCGGGATCTACTTGGCACGCAGCAGGTTTGTTGCCTTTATTTAATATGAGTTATTCAGTTGGACAACTTCATAAATATGCAGTTAATCTTTATAAAACATTAGAGGAAGAAACTGGAAAAAATGTTGGCTTTAGTGTTGTTTCAAATATTCGTCTAGCAAGTACAAAAGATAGAATGGATGAATACCATCAATACGCAGGTGTCGCTCGAACTATCGGAGTAGATGTTAAATTTTTGAAACCAGAACAAGTAAAAGAAATTTGGCCATTATGTCATACAGATGATTTAGTTGGCGCAATACAACACCCTGAAGATGGATATATTCAACCAGCAGATTTAACACAAGCATTAGCAACAGGTGCAAGAAATAGAGGAGCAGAAATTTATAGAAACACAACTGTCCAATCAATGAGGCAAACTAAAGATGGATGGATTGTAGAAACAGATAAGGGATCGATAGAGTGTGAACATGTTATTTCTTGCTCCGGAAATTTTGCGAGACAAACAGGTGAAATGGTAGGATTAGATATTCCAGTAATACCTGTTGAACACCAATACATTGTTACAGAACCGCATCCTTTAATTCAAAAAAGAAAAAAAGATGGCTTACCAGAAATGGGAGTCTTAAGAGATAGTGATAGCAGATGGTATATGAGAGAAGAAGCTGGAGGATTAATTTTAGGTCCTTATGAAGATGGTGCACCAGCTTGTTATGTAGAGGGGCCATCAAAAAATTCTGAATATGAATTATTTCAAGAAGACTTAGACAGATTAGCTCCACATATAGAGGGAGCAATTCATAGAGTTCCTGCATTTGGAGAGGTTGGGGTAAAAAAAGTTTATAACGGAGCAATTTGTTATACTCCTGATGGAAATCCAATTGTTGGTCCTGCTTGGGGACTTAAGAATTTTTGGATTAATGAAGGACATAGTTTTGGAATAACAGCTGCAGGTGGTGCAGGTTGGCAATTAGCAGAATGGATCGTTGATGGTGAACCCACAATTGACATGTTAGGAGTTGAACCAAGACGTTACGGTAACTATGCAACTAAATCTTATTTAAAAGCAAAAAATGAAGAAGCATATAGCCATGTATTTATTGTTCACTATCCAGATGAAGAAAGACCAGCGGCAAGGCCATTAAGAACAGCTCCTTGTTATGAACGAATGAAAAATTTAGGAGCAGTTTTTGGACAGAAATTTGGATGGGAAAGACCTAATTTTTTTGCAACAGATGGAATGGAGCAAAAAGATGACTGGTCATTTAGAAGATCAAAATGGTTTGATGCTATTAAAAAAGAGTGTCAAAATGTAAAAGAAAACGTAGGTCTTTTAGATATGACTGCGTTTGCAAAATGTAGAATTAGGGGACCTAAAGCAGAAGAATTTTTAGATTATTTAGTTGCAAACAAACTTCCTAAGAAAATTGGAAGAATAAATTTATGTCATGCTTTGAACACTAAAGGTGGAGTGCATTCAGAATTTACCATAATGAAAGAAGCGGAAAATAGTTATTATCTAGTTTCTGCAGGAGCAAATTTAAGATTAGATCATGACTGGATCCAAAAATGGATGCCAGATGATGGATCTGTAATTTTTGAAGATCTAACTAATAGTACAGGAGTTCTGGTAGTAGCAGGACCTAAAGCAAGACAATTAATGCAAAAGGTTTCAACAGATGATTTTTCAAATGAAAATTTCAAATGGTTAACTGCAAAAAATGTAAATGTTGGATACGCTCCAGTAAATGCAATGAGAGTAAACTTTGTTGGTGAGCTTGGTTGGGAATTACATCATCCAATTGAATATCAAAATCATATTTTTGATAAATTAATGGAAGCAGGAAAAGATTTAGGAATTAAACCTTTTGGAATTAGAGCTATGAATAGTTTAAGAGTTGAAAAATCTTACAAGCTAGTTGGAACAGAATTATCAATTGAATACTCGCCATATGAATCTGGTCTTGATAGATTTGTTCACCCAAATAAAGGAAACTTTATTGGTTTAGAGGCACTTAATAAATGGAGAGAAAAAGGTTTTGACAATAAATTAGTTACTTTAGAGGTTCATAACACCAAAGATGCTGATGTATTAGGAAATAATCCTATTTTCAAAGATGGAAAAGTTGTTGGAAGAGCAACGGGGGGTGAATTTGGTTTCAGATTAGATAAATCAATAGCGCTCGCGATGGTTAAACCAGATTGTTCGAATGTGGGCGACAAATTACAAGTTGATATATTAGGTGAAATGTACGACGCTACTGTCTTAGATGAGAGTCCATACGATTCAGAAAATAATTTATTGAGAGCTTAATGAAAATTTTAGTAGCTGTAAAAAGGGTTATTGATTACAACGTTCAAATAAGAGTTAAAGAAGACGGAACGGGTGTAGTTACTGACAACGTTAAAATGTCAACCAATCCCCCTGATGATAATGCAATAGAAGAGGCTGTAAAAATTAAAGAGACAGGCAAAGCTACAGAGGTAGTTGCAGTAACTGTCGGTGAAGAAAAAGCTCAAGAAACTGTTAGGAAAGCTTTGGCGGTTGGTGCGGACAGAGGTATTCATGTGAAAGTTGATGGAATTTTAGAACCACTCGCTGTTTCAAAAATTTTACAAAAAATAGTAGATAAAGAAAAACCAGATTTAGTATTTATGGGTAAACAAGCAATAGACGATGATTGTAATCAAACAGGCCAAATGTTGAGTGCTTTATTAAATTGGCCACAAGCAACATTTGCTTCAAAGATTGATGTTAAAGATAATAAATTAGAAGTAACTAGAGAAATAGACGAAGGTTTAGAAACAATTGAAATAAATGTTCCAGCTATTGTAACTTGTGATCTTAGGCTGAATGAACCAAGATATGCATCACTACCAAATATAATGAAGGCTAAGAAAAAACCCATAGAGGAAATTGCTGCTTCTGATTTAGGCGTAGATGTATCACCAAGATTAGAACAATTAAAAGTAGAAGAACCTCCAAAAAGAAAAGCAGGTATAAAAGTAGCAAATGTTGCTGAATTAGTTCAAAAGTTAAAAAATGAGGCAAAGGTAATTTAATGGCAGTTTTACTTATAGCAGAACACAATAATAAAGAATTAAGACCATTTACTCTTAATGCAGCTACAGCAGCATCTCAAATCGATTCAGATGTTCATGCTGTAATTATTGGTCAAAATTCTGAAGATGCTGCAAAACAATTATCTGAACTTCCAGTAGTAAAAAAAGTATTTAGTGTAGAAGGAGCTCACTATGAAAACTTCACAGCAGAAAATTTTGCTCCAGTGATTGTTAAACTAGCAGAAAATTATTCTCATATTGTTTGTTCAGCAAATACATTTGGAAAAAATTTAATGCCACGAATTGCAGCTAATCTTGACACATCGCAAGTAAGTGACATCATTAAAGTAATATCACCAGATACTTTTTTAAGACCAATTTATGCCGGTAACGCTTTTGCAACAATTAAGAGTAATGATGCTAAAAAGTGTGTTACAATCAGACCCACTTCTTTCGATCCATGTGAGAGTACAGGTGGATCAGCCTCAATTGAAAAAGTGGATGCTAGTGAAGAGTTTTCAAATACAAAATTTATCAAAAGAGAAGAAATTAAATCTGATCGACCTGAACTTGGAACAGCAAGAATTGTTGTATCAGGTGGTAGAGGAATGCAAAGTGGGGACAATTTTAAATTAATTACAGAAATTGCTGACAAACTAGGTGCAGCAATTGGAGCATCAAGAGCAGCAGTAGATGCCGGATACATAAGTAATGATCATCAAGTAGGTCAAACAGGAAAAGTGGTAGTACCAGATCTATATATCGCTGTTGGAATTTCAGGCGCTATTCAGCATTTAGCAGGAATGAAGGAAAGTAAAGTTATAGTTGCAATTAATAAAGATGGTGAAGCACCAATTTTTAGTGTTGCAGATTATGGACTTGAGGCTGATTTATTTGAGGCACTACCTCAGTTCATGGAAGAGTTGAACAAATTAAACACTATACAAAAATAATCCTTACAGTTAAAAACTAAAGTATGTCTAGAGAATCGATGGAATATGATGTTGTAATCATAGGTGGAGGACCATCAGGATTATCAACTGCAATAAAGTTAAAACAATTAGATCCAAATCTAAATGTTTGTTTATTAGAAAAAGCATCAGAGATTGGAGCTCATATTTTAAGTGGAAATGTGTTTGAAACACGTGCTTTAGATGAATTATTACCAAATTGGAGAGAATTAAATTCTCCAATTAAAACAAAAGTAACTAAAGAAAAATTTTTATTTTTAGGAAAAACTAAATCTTTAAGTTGGCCAACTTGGCTACTACCTGCCGTACAACAAAATCATAAAAATTATATTATCAGTTTAGCAAATCTGTGTAGATGGCTTGCTGAACAAGCTGAAAATTTAGGTGTAGAAATCTTTCCAGGATTTCCAGCAAGTGAAATTTTATATAACGACGATGGATCTGTTAAAGGTGTTGCAACTCAAGATATGGGTATAGATAAAGATGGTAATAAAAAAGATAGTTTTGAACCAGGTATTGAGCTTTTAGGTAAAGTAACTGTTTTTGCAGAAGGGTGTAGAGGTCATTTAGGAAAACAATTGATTAAAAAATTTGAATTAAATAAAGGTAAAGATCCTCAACAATACGGAATTGGCTTTAAAGAAATATGGGAAATAGAGAATAAAAATCACGAAGAAGGCTTAGTTATGCATACAGCTGGTTGGCCATTAGATAACAGTACTTATGGTGGTAGTTTTATGTATCACGCAGAAAATAAACAAGTTTTTCTTGGTTATGTAATTGGTTTAGATTACAAAAATCCTCACCTATCTCCTTATGATGAATTTCAAAGATTTAAAACTCATCCATCAATTAAAAAAATTATTGAAGGAGGTAAAAGAATTTCTTACGGTGCAAGAGCTTTAATTGAAGGTGGATTTCAAAGTTTACCAAAAATGTTTATGCCTGGAGCTTTATTAGTTGGTTGTGATGCTGGAACTTTGAATATGCCAAAAATTAAAGGCTCTCACACAGCTATGAAAAGTGGGATAATTGCAGCTGAAACTATTAATGAACATCTAAAAGAAAATAAAGATTTATCAATTTATGAAAACAAATTTAAAAATAGCTGGTTATATAAAGAGCTTTATGAGGCCCGAAATGTAAAACCTAGTTTTAGTTGGGGGTTAATTTTAGGAATTATATTTACAGGGATAGATCAAATCTTATTTAGAGGAAAACTTCCTTTTACCCTAAAACATAAACACGCTGATCATGAAACATTAAAACCAGCAAATCAAATGCCTAAAATAGACTATCCAAAGTATGATAATGTTATCACTTTTGATAAAACGAGCTCTGTATATTTAACAGGAACAAATCATGCCGATAATCAGCCAGTGCATTTAAAGCTTCAAGACCCTAATTTACCAATCAATTATACTTTAGAAAAATTTGATGAACCCGCTCAAAGATATTGTCCTGCAGGGGTTTATGAAGTTCAAAGAGAAAATGATGTAAATAAATTTGTAATTAATTCTCAAAATTGTATCCATTGTAAAACTTGTGATATTAAAGAACCATCTCAAAATATAACTTGGGTCACACCTGAAGGTAGTGGTGGTCCAAGATATGGAAATATGTAATTAAGATAAGTCTATCGCAAACTTCTTTAATGTTTCGATAGGAAGATGTTTTAGAGTATTTTTATGAGTTCTTTTTAGAAATATTGGACATCCTACACCTGCTTCAACAGCCTTAGCGTACCAACTAGCGCACACGCACCAACCATCACCATCTTTTAATCCTGGAAAACCAAATTCAGGATGTGGAGTAATTAAATCATTTCCTGCTTCTTTTAACCATTCCAAAAACTCAGTTGTTACTTTTGCACAAACTGTATGAACGCCATGATCATTCTCATCAGTGTTACAACAACCATCACGAAACCAGCCTGTTAAAGGTTCATTAGAGCATTCTTCTAACTCTTCTCCTAAAACGTTTTTTTGTTTATTTCTATCCATAAACATTAAAAGTTTCATCATCAATTTTTGCATTAAAAGAAATTGATCTTCTCTCTTCTTTAGTTCCATTAAATGGATAAACTGTATGCATCATATAATGTGGAAAAAAATAGAAGTATCCAACTTCAGGCGTTATAACGAAAGATGACTCAGATAAAAATTGTCTAGTACCATGAACTAAATCGATTTTTCCATTATAATTATTATTTTTTTTTTGAGGATTTTCTCCAAAAGATTTAGGAACTTTTAAATAACCAACCCCTGATACATGTCCAGAATGATAATGAACTGGATTATATTCATTCTCAAATTGTCTTACAATCCAAGTACTCATTAAATTAAAACTTTTTATTTCTTTACTTTCAGACAATTTAATCCAAGTAAAAACAGAGTCAGATAAAAACTTACTAAATCCAGAAGAGACTATAAAATCTTTTTCTAACTTCAATTCTTGTGTAACACTTCCCTCAAGTGTTTTTCCATGATCTAAATTTTTTAATTTTTCTTCATCTTTAACAACCTTATCTGTGTAATCATTTAATGTATCAACAAGTTCATTTGGTATTTTAACTCTAGCTATCGATGGGCTAAATGGTCTGATAACTTTAATAACTTCTTTATCTTTCATTATTTAAATTTTAGTTGGATTTGGTTGACCTTTATATACTTCTTCAGGGTCGAATTTTTTTTCTTTCTCAAGAAATTTCATTTCAACTTTTCTTCCGTTTTCTATTGGTCCCGTAGGTATAGATCTATAAAAACATGATCTATAACCAACATGACAACTAGCTCCATCACCGATATCAACTGTTAACCATATTGAGTCTTGATCATCATCAATTCTTATTTCAGTAACCTTTTGAGTAAAACCACTTGTTTTACCTTTGTGCCAAATAGCTTTTCTTGATCTGCTATAATAATGTGCTTCTTTAGTTTCAATTGTCTTTTTCAAAGCTTCTACATTCATGTATCCATGCATTAAAATATCTTTTGTCTTTGAGCACATAGTAATAACCGGGATTAACCCATCATTATCAAACTTAGGCGAAAGAAGATTTCCTTCTTCAATATCATAGATATTTTCTCTTTTTTTGAACATACGGGGTGATTATGTAGCACATATCTAAATATATTAAATATTTTTAAATTGAGGTATTTACTGTATAAAAAGACGCTATGAAATTAGTAAAAGACACAGACGACAAAAATTTAGATATAAAAAAGGTTTCGGATAAAGAGGCTGAAGAAGCTATTAGAACCATTTTATCTTGGATGGGTGAAGATCCGAAAAGAGAAGGCTTGTTAGAAACTCCTAAAAGAGTTGTAAAAGCATTCAAAGAATATTTTCAAGGTTACAATGAGGATGCAAAAAAAATATTAGATAAAACTTTTGGTGATGTTGAAGGTTATAGCGATATGGTGGTTCAAAAAAATATCTCAGTACAAAGTCACTGCGAACATCATATGGCTCCAATTATTGGAAAAGCACATGTTGCCTATATACCAAATGAGAGAGTTGTGGGATTGAGTAAAATTGCAAGAGTAGTTGAAATATTTTCAAAAAGATTACAAACACAAGAGAGATTAACAGTACAGATAGCAAACAGCTTAATGGAAGCGCTAGATGCAAAAGGTGTAGCTGTTACAATAGATTCAACCCATCAGTGTATGACGATGAGAGGTATTAAAAAGGAACAAGCAACGACTGTAACTAATTTTTACTTAGGTCAATTTAAAGAAGATCTGAGTTATCAAAATAGATATTTACGATTTATCAGCACTGAGTTAAAAGACTAGTGTGTCTGACCAATTTAAAGCACTAATTCTTAATCAAGAAGGTGAAAACTTCTCACGTGAAGTTAAATCTATTGATAAAAGTTTTCTAAAGCATGGAGATGTAACTGTAAAAGTAGATTATTCTGATCTTAATTTTAAAGATGGAATGATTTTAAAAAACGGTGGACGATTAGTAAAAGAATTCCCACATATTCCAGGAATAGATTTTTCAGGAAAAGTAATTGAAAGTGAAAATTCAAAATTTAAAGAAGGAGATGAGGTAATTTTAACTGGATTTAGAGTTGGAGAAATATTCTTTGGCGGATATTCACAAATTGCAAAAGTAAATGCAGATTTTTTAGTAAAAAAACCCGCTAGCTTAACAACTAAACAAGCTATGATTTTAGGTACTGCAGGTTTTACCTCCTTAATGAGTGCTTTTGCAATTCAAGCAAGGGAAAGTATTTTATTAGGTGAAAAAGTTAATGACGTTCTAGTTACAGGTGCTACAGGAGGAGTTGGTAGTGTAGCAATCATGGCATTAACCAAAATGGGATATAATGTTTCTGCTGTTACCGGAAAAGATTCAAAATCGGATTATTTAAAATCATTAGGTGCAAAAAACATTATAAATAGGGCTGAATTTGACAAAGATCCACGTCCAATAGACAAAGGTCTATGGGATGGAGTGGTAGATACGGTTGGTGGAAAAATTTTAGCAAATGCAATTGCTCAAACAAAATCAAATGGGATAATCTCAGTTTGTGGAAATGCAAACAGTAATGAACTTAATACGAATTTATTACCATTTATGTTGAGAGGTATTAAAGTTTGGGGCATGGACTCTGCTAATTGTAGCATAAAAAGAAGAGGTTTCATTTGGGGAGAAGCAACAAATTTAATTGATTTTGATTTATTGGAAAAATCAGTTTTAACAGTAAGTTTAGAGGAATTGATTGAGACTTATCCTAAAATTTTAAAAGGTGAAATTTCTGGAAGAGTATTAGTTGATTTAAATAAATAATGGATTGGGATAAATTAAAAATTTTTCATGCTGTGGCTGAAGCTGGAAGCTTTACAAATGCTACTGTTAATTTAAATCTTAGTCAATCAGCTATAAGTAGACAAATACAATCATTAGAACAAGATTTAAAAGTGCAGTTGTTTGAAAGACATGCAAGAGGTTTAACTCTCACACAAAATGGAGAATATGTTTTTAAAACTGCTCATGAGGTGATTAGCAAACTTAAAGAAGTTGAAACATCATTAGGTGATCAAAAGAGCAAACCATCAGGAAAATTAACTATCACAACTGTAAGAAGTTTTGGAACCCATTGGTTAACGCCAAGGATTCAAGAATTTATGATCCTAAATCCAGAGATTGAGATTGAGCTTGTTTTTGATGATAAAGAATTAGATTTAAGTACTCGTCAAGCTGATATTGGAATTTTTATGAGAAGACCAAAACAGCTTAATTATATTCAAAAAAAATTAGTAGATATTAAGTATTATATTTATGGATCAAATAAATATTTAGAAAAAAATGGAATGCCAAAAACAGTAAATGATTTAAATAAACATAAATTTATTTCTTTTGGAAAAGGTGCTCCTTCACCAGTTTATAATCCTGATTGGGCATTAAAAATAGGAATGCATGATGGGAAAAAAAGAAAATCTATTATGAAGGTTAATAGTGTTAGTGGTCTTTTGTATGGTGTTGAGTCTGGGGTAGGATTGGCTGCACTTCCAGAATATTTAGTATCAAATACTAGTAATATAATTAAAGTGCTTCCAAAAGTAGAAGGACCAATAACAGAAGCTCACTTTGTGTACCCGCAATCATTAAAAAACACAGCTAGAGTTCAAGCTTTTAGAAATTTCTTATTCAGTAAAATTGGCGATTGGAAATAAAAATACCCCTTTCAAATAATATCAAATAAACCTTGCATTCTGCGACAAAATATGCGATTGATTATCATTCGCATTGAGAATAGTTCTCATTCGCAAATAAATTAGGGTAAAGAAAAGGATACAATGAAAAAAGTAACAATAATAAGTTTATTTGTTTCTTTAATAGTCTCGTCTTTTGCGATTGCAAATGAAGTAAATATCTTCAATGCAAGACACTACAAAGCAGATAATGAGCTTTATAGCAAATTTACCAATAAAACTGGAATTAAAGTAAACCTGATTAACGGAAAGGCCAGTGCATTAGAAAAAAGAATGATTGAAGAAGGCACAGATTCTTCAGCCGATCTTTATATTACCGCTGATGCTGGAAGATGTGGAGCTTTCAAGGCTAAAGGAATGACCCAAAGTGGTTTGGTGTCTCCAACAATTAAATCCTCTGTTCCAAAAAATTTTAGAACTACACACTGGGTAGGAGTAGCAAAAAGAGCAAGAATAATTTACTACTCACCAGAAAGAGTTAGTGGTGCTGAATTATCAGGATTAACATATGAAGGTCTAGCTGATCCAAAATGGAAAGGTAGATTAGTAATTAGAAAATCAAGTAACATTTATAACAAGTCACTTGTAGCTTCATTAATTGAAAATAATGGAAAGAAAGCTGCTGCTGAATGGTCTAAAGGAGTTGTTTCTAACATGGCAAGAACACCAAAAGGAAATGACAGAGCTCAAATTATGGCAGTTGCAGCTGGAGAAGCTGATATTGCTGTAGCAAATACTTATTACTTGGCACTTATGCTATCTGGTAATAAAGGAGCAGAACAAAAAGAAGCTGCTAAAAAAGTTAAGGCATTTTTTCCTAATCAAAATGATAGAGGAACACACATGAATATTAGTTGTGCAGCTTTAGTAAAAGGAGCTCCTAATAAGGCAAATGCTATCGCTCTTGTTGACTTTTTATTATCACCAGAGGCTCAGGAACATTTTACAAATAATACTTTTGAGTTTCCAATGATAGCTGGGGTATCTCCAAATCCATTAGTAGTAAATAATTTAGGATTAGATTTTAAACAAGATTTAACGACTAAAGTTTCAAGCTATGGAAAAAATCAAGCTGCTGCATTAGAGGTAATGACAGCTGCTGGATGGAAGTAAGGGCAAATGAGAAAAAATTTATTTAATTTTAATTTAGACATTTCTCCGGGCAATAATGGTTCTTCAGAGGGTCAGATAACTTGTGAGCCATGCTTGTCACAATGTGAAAAAATTAAAAAAAAAATAAATAATAGAAAATTATCTGAGATCGAAAATGATGATATTGATCGTGTCATTAATGTTTTTGATCTAAAAAGTTAATTTTCAAAAAGTGAACATAACTCAATAGTTATTTACCCTACTATTGATTATGTTCACTTGAATAAAAGGGTAAAAATGTATTTAAAAAAAATTAATTTTTGGTTTTTAAGTTCTTTGTTGGTATCAATTTTTGTTGCTATACCAATTGTTACTGTATTTACTAGTTTTTTTGAGGATACATCAAATTATTATCAAATTCTAAAAGATACCTTTTTATTTGAATATATTTTTAATTCACTAGCTTTGCTGATTGGTGTTTTAGTTTTAACTTTTTTAATTGGAACCAGTACGGCTTATTTAGTTTCTTTTTATAAATTTCCTTTTAGTAATTTTTTTAAATGGGCACTTATATTATCTTTTGCTGTACCTCCTTATATTTACGCATATTCATTGACAGCTTTCTTTGAAAATTATGGAACTTTATATTCAATATTGAAAAATCTGTTTGGAGAAGCAAATTATAATCAAAGTATTCCAAAGTTTGATGGGCTAATAGGGGCTGTACTTTCACTATCTTTCTCACTATTTGCTTATGTTTATATTCTCTCAAGAGCATCATTCCAGTATCAATCTCAAAATTTAATTGATTTAGGTAGAAATTTAGGATTTTCAAAAGCAAAATCCTTTTATTCCTTAATTTTACCTGCCGCTAGACCAGCAATTGTTGCAGGCCTTTCTCTAGTTGCGATGGAAACTTTAGCTGAATTTGGGGCAGTTGATTTCTTTTCTATAAATACTTTAACAACAGGTATTTACAATTCTTGGATTACATTTGATGACCTAGCTTTCTCAAACAGGATATCTTTTTTTCTTCTTTTATTCATTTTTGCAATATTCATTTTAGAAAATTTATCTAGAAAGAAGGCAAGATACCACGCAAATACTAAAGGAGGATTTAAACAAAAAGAAAAAATCCAACTATCAGGAAGTAAAGCATTTTTTGCGTTCTCAATTTGCTTCTTAGTTTTTTTCCTAAGTTTTTTATTTCCACTAAGTCAAATGCTTTATTGGACATTAAAATTTCCTGAAAATCTTTTTGATATTCCAGTATTAACTTTAACATTAAATACTTTGTACCTTGTGTTATTATCAAGCTTAGTTTTAATAATTTTTTCTTTAATTTCTAATTATGGAAATAGAGTTTCTAAAAATAAAACTTTAAACGTTTTATCTACTTTATCTATTTCTGGTTATGCAATTCCAGGAGTAATTTTAGCAGTAGCATTTATAACTTTTATTGCATGGTTTGATGACAATGTTGTAAAAGCACTAGGTTTTTTATCTATTAAAAAAATGTTTATTGGTTCCATTCTAGGACTTGTCTTGGTTTATTTTGTAAGATTCTATTCTTTAGCTTTTAATGGAATAAAATCTGGTTATGAGAAAATAAATATTTCTGTTGATGAAAGTTCATATTTACTTGGTTACTCTAAAAAGAAAACTTTTATGAATATTCATGTACCTTTCTTAAGAAATTCTCTTTTATTTGTTGGAATATTAATTTCTTTAGAAATAATAAGAGAATTGCCAATCACTTTGATTTTAAGACCTTTTAATTTTGAAACATTTGCAACTACTGCTTATATATCTGCTTCAGAAGACTTATTAGAAGCCGCAGCTGTTCCTTCATTATTTTTAATTTTGATTGCAACTCTATTTATAATGCTTACATCTAAATATATACTGAGGGAAAATGAGCGATAGTTATTTAGAGATTAAAAATGTTGATTTCACTATAGGTGGAAAGATCAAAGTTAAGAATGCATCTTTTGCGATTGAAAATGAAGGGGATACTTTGTGTATTCTTGGTCCTTCAGGAATTGGAAAAACTACAATACTTAGAACTATAGCTGGTTTAGAAAAAATTGATAAAGGTTCAATAAAATTGAACGGAAAATTATTATCGTCTAAAGATAAAAATGTAGAACCTGAAGATAGAAACGTATCTTTAGCTTTTCAGGACAACAGTTTATTTCCTCATTACACAGTTGAAAAAAATATTTTATTAGGCGCAGAGAGAAATAAAGGAAAAAGAAAGAAAAAGCTTAGTTTTAAAGAGATTGTAGATTTTCTTGATATAGAAAAAATATTACCAAAATTTCCACATGAAATTAGCGCAGGGGAAGCACAAAGAGCTTCGCTTGCAAGATCGCTATTAACTCAACCTGATCTTTTGCTTTTAGATGAACCCCTATCTAATGTAGATCAAAGTTTTAAAGAAGAAATTCAAGTAAGATTAAAAAAAATATTAAGTAAATTAAAAATTACAACAATAATTGTTACTCATGACTCCTATGAAGCTTTTTATCTTGGTACTAAATGTGCAATTATATTAGATGGTCAAATTAAACAGTTTGATGATCCTTATAATGTTTATCATTTTCCAAATTCAGTCGAAGTAGTAAATTTTTTAAATCGTGGAATTTTAATTCCAGCAAAAGTAACAGGAGAAAATTCATTAGAAAATGACGATCTTGGAACAATTAAAGGTAATTTTATTAAGCATTATCCAAAAGGTTCAAATGTACAATTATTATTACAACCAGAGGACCTTGAGCATGACGATAAAAGCAATCTAAAATTAGAGGTAGTTGATAGAAAATTTAGAGGAACAAATTTTATCTATACTTTAAAAACTAATAGCGATTTATTAATACCAGTTTTTGTTCATTCTCATCATGAACACCAACATGAAGCTGACGAAAAGTTTGGAATTAAAAGACCGATTAATATTGATCACATAGTTTGTTTTTAATAAAACAAGCAAATGCTTACCAAAAAACAATTATTTACTCGAGGGATGTTGGATATTTCTCCACACATGCTCTCTGTTATTCCATTTGGAATAATTTGTGGAGCAATCGGTGTTGAACTTGGATTTCATCCATATTTAGTTTATGCAATGTCCTTCATAATTTTTGGTGGAGCTTCACAAATAGTTTTTCTGCAGTTATTATCAGGAGGTGCATCTAGTTTAGTTGCCGTTGCCTCTGTTGGAATTATAAATTCCAGACATTTATTATATGGAGCAGTTTTATCTGAATATTTAGAAAAATTATCTTTTATAAAAAAGTTATTAATTTCTTATGTTGTTGTAGATCAAGGATTTGCTGAGTCTAATAAATTTTTCAAAAAAAATAGAAGTGAAGAATTTTTACATTATCATTTAATTGGCACAGGTTGCACAATGTGGGTTTGTTGGCAAATTGCAACCTTATCAGGTATTGTTTTAGGTTCATTTGTTCCAGAAGAACTTGGGTTAAAATTTGCAATACCTTTAACTTTTATAGCTATTGTTGTTCAGGATTTAAAAAAATTAGATCATGTAATTGTAATGATTACTTGTGGTTTAAGTTCACTGTTATTTTTTGAGGCTCCATTTAAATCTTACATAATTATTTCACCAATAATTGCTTTATTTGTAGCTGCACTATTATTGAGGTTAAAAAAATGACTCTTACTGCAATAATTTTTGCTGGAATATTAACTTACTTTACTAGAATGACTATGATCGCTTTAATAAGTAGAGATATGTTGGGAGATAAAATTAAAGCAGTGTTGGCATATGTTCCTTCCGCAGTATTCCCAGCAATAATATTTCCAGGAATATTTATAAATGATTTTGGAACTTTTATAGAAATGAATGATCCCAAAATTTTTGGAGCATTAGTTGCTGTAATTGTAGGTTATTTTTCAAAAAATATTATTGCAACAATTTCAGCTGGATTAGTTTCTTATTGGTTTTTAATATTTGTTGTCTTTAGTTAGCACCTAACTTAATATTTCTACTTACATTAATATCTATTAATTTTGGTTTTGCTAAATTAAGATTTGACATAAGATCAACATATTCATCAACATTTTTAACCTGCAATCTTGGATTAAATTTCTTTTCATTACCAATGGTACTAGATTCTTTGCCGTTATAATCATGACCAGGATACAAAATGGTATCCTCAGGTAATTTTAACAATCTATTAAAGATTGAATTATAAGCATCTTTTGAGCTACCATTTTGAAAATCTGTTCGACCAGTGCCATTAATTAAAAGAGTATCTCCTGAAAACAAATAGTTATTCATTAAGAAACTATAACTGTCAGAAGTATGACCAGGAGTATACATCGCTTTGATTTCTATTTGATCAATTTTTATTATTTCATCATCTTTTACTTTAATTTCAACAGTATCAGCAGGGGTGTGTTCCCCCATAAGTGTAGAGCAATTTGTTGCTTGCTTGAGTTTACTTGCACCAGTTACATGGTCAGCATGGATATGAGTATCTATTACCTTAACTAGTTTTAAATCTAATTCTTGAAGTAACTTAATGTAGCTTTCAACATTCTCAATTACTGGATCAATTATGACTGCCTCGCGACCTTTTGCCGATGCAATTAAATAAGTGTATGTCGACGATTTATTATCGAATACTTGCCTAAAAATCATTTATTATTAATATCAAATTATAATGAATACCTCTACATTTCATTGGTCTTGTAGACATACCTGGAAAAGAAGCGCAAAAAATACAGCTTGGTGTGTGCTTGGTTGTGCAATTGGAGATTTTGGAACAATATTATTTTTTCAATTAACTCAAATTCCTTTTCCAGTTTTAGGAATAATGATTTTAGCAATCATTAACGGATTGATCACAAGTATTATTTTAGAAACAATAATTTTAATGACACAAAATTTTAATTTTGTTAATGCATTCAAAACAGCTTGTGGTATGAGTTTAATTTCAATGATTAGCATGGAAATCATGATGAATTTAACTGACTATGTTTTAACTGGAGGCGCAATTTTAACATGGTGGGTGGTACCAATAATGCTGATTGTAGGTTTTTTAACTCCTTGGCCTTATAACTATTGGAGATTAAAAAAATTTGGAATTGCTTGTCATTAAGATTAAAGAATTCTCTTTAATAAATTGTCCCCAAAAAATAGTTTGTGTACAATAACAGCAGATATATGAAGTACTATTAAACCGATAAGAGTATAATTCGAAAGAATATGAATTTCATAAAATTGATCTGCTAAATCAAAATTTTCATTAATTTGAATTTCTCTAAACAATATTGTTAATGTTTCCCCGTTAAATAATTTTTTTAAAATTCCTGAAATTGTTATTGCTAAAATAGCAATATATAAAAGCACATGGTTCATTTTTGCCAAAAACCTCTGTCCTTTAAAAATACTTGGATCTAATTTTGGAGTTGGATTAAGTATATTATTTATTAATCTAATTATTATTATATAAAACACAGTTAAACCTAACGTAACGTGTATATCTTCAATAGTTATTCTTTGATCACCAAAATCTAAATCAACTAGATAAAAACCCAAAGGTATTTGTATGAATAGAATAGCTGCGCTGAGCCAATGTAACACCTTTGAGATAATGCCATACTCTGTTAGGGTATTTGTTGCATGCATAATTTATTTAATCACATAAAAAAATATATTAAAATAATTTTATTCTCAATTTTAAGCGTATTTTTCGTCTCATCTTCCAATGCTGAGTTGACAGTTGAAGATATTATTAAAAGTAGACAAGCATTATTTAGTAAAAACTATAGTACAGCTAAAAGGGTTCAGGCTTTCTCTTCAAAAGGAGACTTTGAAAAAGCAAAAAAACTTATGATTGAAATGAGTGAAAATTATAAAGTTTTAATAGATCTATTTCCTGAAAATACTCAAGAAGGTTTTGATACTGAAGCTTTACTGACAATTTGGGATGAAAAAGAAGACTTCAATGCATTAATGCAAAAAGCCTCTGATGATATGATAAAGCTTACATCTGTAATTGAAGATGCTGAAGATATAAGAGGTACTCTGAAACAATTTATGTGGAGTAATTGTAAGGCTTGTCACAGCAGGTACAGAGAAGAACATTAATTACTAAGTTAGAATGATACCTCAAAAAGTTAAAGACCATATTGAAGAATATATTAGCCAAGAAGTGTACGTTCAAATAGCCATAATTAAGGGTAAGGAAAAGGTTTCAACAGAAACAGCCATTGATAAATATTTTAACACAAATCATTTTAGAGATTTTTCAGAGGGTAAACCTTATTTTCATTTTATTGATGGATTAAGAGATAAATGCCTTGGAAAACTTAAAAATTCTCCTATGAGAGATAAAGCAACAGAGGACGAAACTATTAAATTATTACAGAAAAAATTAAATCATTTAACTGATGATGAGCTTGAAGACACTTATTGGGAAATAGAAACAGGAGAATTTTTTTCAGGAGAGCAAATAAAAGAATTAGAAAAAAATTGCAGTGAATTAATTAAAGACCTTAATCTTTCAAATAAAAATAAAAAAGAGGTTAAAAAAACTATCATGAGTTTTTGTGAAAACTATGAAAAATTGTGTCAAAAAAAATACCCAGAAGCTCCACTTCCACTAGAAATATTAAAATCTATAAATTAGTTTTTAAAGGGTTCGCTCTTTAAGTGTATACCTAAAGAGCTCCCTTGTATCGCCTCTTTGGCATTATAATTCCGAGAGGAATTTATTTTTTGTTACATTTTTGAAATATGAGCTGTTCAGCTAAGTATCAGGTGGTGAAAGTATTAACATAAACCTCCTTCTATAAAAAAGGTAATTATAAATTATACAATTTCAATTAATTTATTTTAATTTTGAGCAAATATATTTATTGAATACAACCTAGTGCTTTAGTAGATTCCCGCTAACTTAAGTTACTTCGAAAATTATTTTTTATTTATTAATTCGCTAATAAAATTTTCACCATAACCATCATCAACAGCTTTTTGAAAATAATTTTTATTTACTTCAGCAACTTTTTCAGCTTCAGGAAAATCTTTTAATAAATCTTGAATATAAGTTAAATCTTTTACAGAATTACTTGCCGTAAATTTAAATCCGGTAAAATCGCCTTTTAAAAGATTGTCAAAAACTCTATTAAGTGCTGCAGAATTTCCAGAACCAAGTTTTGCAACATCAAATACTTTTTTTAAATCTAAACCCATTTCTGTAGCACTTTTAGCCAAATGATTAACTAATGCAGCATTTCCAAGGGATAAAAAATTATTTAAAAGCTTAGATTTTGCTCCCATTCCAACAGATCCAAAATGAAAATATTCTTTACAGAAAAAATTAAAATATGGTTCAGCGATTTTAAAATTTTCATCTGACGCTCCAACAATTCCTCCCAATATACCTTCCTCTGCTTGAACAGGTCCTCCCATTACAGGGCACTCAACATAATTTATTTTTTTTTGTTTGAATATTGCCTCAGTTTCCATTGAACCAGTTTTGTTGTGAGTAGTGATATCAATAATTAAAGTTTTACTATCTAAAATATCAGATATTTTTTCAGAAATTAATTTTGCTATAGGAGTATTGGTAACACACATAAACATTGCATCTAAATTTTTACTAGAAAAATCTTCAAAAGATTTTACTTCTTCAGCTCCATCGCTAACAATTTTCTCAATTGGTTTTCTATTTTTATTAGCAATTACAAAGAGTTTATTTTTGTGTTTTAAAATATTTTTAGCTATTCCATAGCCCATATATCCAACACCAATAAAACCTATATTTTTCATTTAAACCTCACTATTTAACTTTCTTTACCTTCTGTTCTTATAAACATAATACCAAAAACAATAATTCCTATCACCCCAACAATTTTATTATAATCAAACGGTACGCCGAAAATTAAGAAATTAATAATTGTAGACCAAACTAATTGAGAATATTGAAAATTAGTTACAAATGACAAGTTAGAAAGTTGTATTGCATATATAATTAAAGAATGACTTACAAAACCTGCCACACCTAGAATTACCAAATAAAGCCAAAAGATATTCTTCTCTAATGGTACCCAATTAAAAAATATAAAAATACTAAAAATTATTGCACCTAAAATTGAAGTATAAAATATAGCAGCAAATGGATCGTTATCGCCTGATACAACTTTGGTAAAAAATTGATAAAGAGCCCAACAAATTGGAGGAACAATAGGGAATATTAAATCTAAACTAAATATTCTCATACTTGGACCTAGTGAATAAACAATCGAGCCAAAGCTCAATAACATTAAAAGTATACCTTTTGTACTCAATATATCTTTTAGGAAGTATGCTGAAAGTAGTGAAACGATTAAAGGAGCTGTAAAGAAAACAACATAAATATCTACCAAGTCAAATTTCTGTAAAGAATAAAACATAAAAGAGGTTGCAGTAACCATTAATATCGATCTAATTATTTGGACTTTAAAATTTTTTTTTAAATTTACTTTTGGCTTAAAAATTAAAAAAAATATAATTAAAGATACCAAGTGAAAAAAAAACCTTCCCCAAATTGCCTGAGTAACCGGCATTACCGTTCCAAGATATTTTGCTGTAGAGTCCATACAAACAAACATAAAAAAACCACCAGCGGCTAATAAAATTACGTTAATTAAGGATGTTTGTTGAGGCACAGGAAAAATAAATTACATTACAACGCCAACTTGCCAAGGATTAAACTCCTCGTCACCGTAGCCGTTGATTTCACTTTTTGATTTATTCCCTGAAGCAGTATTTACAACTAATTCAAATATTTTTTGACCAACTTCTTCAACTTTTTCTTTTCCTTCAGCAATTGTCCCACAATTAATATCCATATCTTCTGACATTCTTTCAAACATCGCTGAGTTTGTTGAAAGTTTTAAACTTGGAACCGGTTTACAGCCAAAGCAAGATCCACGTCCTGTTGTAAAACAAATAACATTAGCACCTGATGCGACTTGACCAGTTACAGATACGGGATCATAACCAGGAGAGTCCATAAAATTAAAACCTTTATTTTTTAAAGGTTCAGCATAATGCAATACATCTTGAAGGATTGAGTTTCCTCCTTTTGCCACAGCACCCAAGGATTTTTCTAATATAGTTGTAAGACCACCTTTTTTATTTCCTGGTGCAGGATTGTTGTCCATCGAACTGTTATTGATTGAAGTATAATGCTTCCACCATTCAATTCGTTTTATAAGCTTATCAGCAGTCTCTTGTGAACTCGCTCTATTAATTAATAAATGTTCGGCTCCATAAATCTCTGGGGTTTCAGATAAAATTGAACTTCCACCTTTTTTAACCAAGAGATCTGCTGCTACTCCTAGTGCAGGATTTGCAGTTATTCCTGAATATCCATCTGAACCACCACATTGAAGAGCTAAAGTTAGATGACTTACTGGTTGTGAAGTTCTTTGAACATTATTTGCTTCTGAAAGCAAATTTTTAATTTGAGATAACACTTTTTCGACTATTTTTTTAGTTCCACCTTCATCTTGGATTGTTAGAAAATGAATTCGGTTATGTTTTTTTAATGATTCATCAAACAAACTGACTTGAGCACACTCGCATCCTAAACCAATAACAAAAACATGAGAAAAATTGGGGTGATTTTTAAATCCATCTATAGTTCTTTGAAAAATTTGCATTCCTTCACTTTCAGTATTCATTCCACATCCTGTTGAGTGAGTAATTGGAACAATGCCATCAATATTTGGGTAATCTTTTAAAATGTCAGAATATTTAATCCTCTCAACTATCATTTTAGTGACAGTTGCTGAGCAATTTACAGTGCTTACTATTCCAATGTAATTTCTGGTAGCAACCTGTCCATTATCTCTTAAAATTCCATTAAAGAACGTATCTGCTTTTTCATCAATAACATGTTTTTTGTCTGTAACTTTAAAATCTCTTTTAAATTCTCTAAATTCTAAATTATGAGAATGAACATGTTGTCCTGGTTTAATATCATCTAAAGCAAATCCAATAATTTGATCATATTTTATGATTGGATCACCTTTTTTAATAGTTTTTAAACAAACTTTGTGTCCAAAAGGGATTGGATCAATAGTGCTGATCTCATGACCTTCAATTTTAGTTTTTTCAGGAATAATAAATTGGCTAACGCCCACATTGTCATTCTTGTTTAAAACTATTAGATTATTCATAAATTTATTATATAACCAATAACTTAAACAAACCATTATTTAAATTATGCCTAAAAAAAGAAAAAAGAGTTTCCGAAGTCAACAGTGGTTCAATAATCCAAAAAACCCTGACATGACGGCCTTATATCTAGAAAGGTATTTAAATTATGGTCTTACAAGAAAAGAGTTACAATCTGGTAATCCAATTATAGGAATAGCACAATCTGGCAGTGATCTATCTCCATGCAACAGGCATTTTATGTCTTTGAGCAAAAGAATTAAAGATGGAATTAGAAGAGCAGGCGGTATTCCAATGGAATTTCCTACTCATCCGATTCAAGAAACTGGAAAAAGACCAACAGCAATGTTGGATAGAAATCTTTCTTATTTGTCACTAGTAGAAGTTTTATATGGGTACCCAATTGATGGAGTTATCCTAACAACAGGATGTGATAAAACTACTCCAGCAGCTTTAATGGCAGCTGCAACAGTAAATATTCCAGCAATAGTTTTATCAGGTGGTCCAATGTTGGATGGAGTTTATAAAGGAAAATTAGCTGGTTCAGGATTGGTAGTTTGGGAAGCGAGAAAAATGTTAGCTAAAGGAGAAATTAAATACGAGGAATTTATGGATATGGTTGCATCTTCTGCGCCAAGTGCTGGACATTGTAATACGATGGGAACAGCTTCTTCAATGAACTCTGTTGCTGAAGCATTAGGAATGTCTTTACCAGGGGGTGCAGTTATTCCAGCCCCTTATAGAGAAAGAGAACAAATTTCTTATGAAACAGGAAAAAGAATCGTTGGGATGGTTTATGAAGATTTAACCCCATCAAAAATTATGACACGTAAAGCTTTTGAAAACGCAGTAGTAGTTGCAAGTGCTATTGGTGGATCTAGTAATTGCACAGCTCATCTAAGTGCTATTGCAAAACATATGGGAATTAAATTTGATCTTTCCGATTGGCAAAAACTTGGGCACAATATTCCTTTATTAGTAAATTGCCAACCTGCAGGCGAATACTTAATGGAAAGTTTTCACAGAGCTGGAGCAATACCTGCGGTAATGAAAGAATTAATTAAAAACAAAAAAATTCATACTAAAATTAAGACTGTTACAGGAAAGACTGTAGGAGAAAATTTAAGAAAGAAAGTTGATGTAGATAACAAAGTAATTAAATCATTTAAGAATGCATTGACTGAAAAAGCTGGTTTTTTAGTTATGAAAAGCAACTTTTTCTCATCTGCTATTATGAAAACATCTGTAATCAGTAAAGAATTTAGAGATCAATATTTATCAAATCCTAAACATCCAAATGTTTTTGAATGTAAAGCAATAGTTTTTGAAGGTCCTGAGGATTATCACAAAAGACTTAATGATAAGAAGTTAAAAATAGATGAAAACTCTCTATTAATTATTAGAGGCTGTGGACCTGTTGGTTATCCTGGATCAGCTGAAGTAGTTAACATGCAACCACCAGACAGATTATTAAAAAAAGGAATAAGACATTTGCCAACTTTGGGTGATGGAAGACAAAGTGGAACATCAGAGAGTCCATCAATATTACATGTATCACCAGAGTCTGCAGTAGGTGGAGATCTAGGAATTGTTAAAACTTACGATAAAATCAAAATAGATTTAAACAAAAGAAGAGTTGATTTATTAATTTCTCAAGCTGAATTTAAAAAACGAAGAAAAAATAAAAAAGTATTTAAACCAAACAATCAAACTCCTTGGCAGGAAATATTTAGAAACACAGTTGGTCAATTGGATGATGGTGCATGCATTAATTCTCGAGGCAAATATTTAGACGTATCTCACACCAAAGGTTTACCAAGAGATTCTCACTAATATGAGGCCAAAAATATTAGTTTCTAGAAAAATTTCAGATTTAGCAGAAGAAAAACTTCAAAAAGAATTTGAAGTAACCCTTAATCCAAAAGACGAGCCCTTTTCAGAAGGTGAATTAATGAAAATTGTTAATGATTATGACGGAATGATTTCAACAGGTTTTGATAAAATTAGTGAAAATTTTTTTAATAATTTAAATGGGAAATTAAAAATCATAGCTCAAGTTGGCGTTGGCTATGACAATATTTCAATTAAATCTGCGGAAGAAAAAAAAATTAAAGTAACAAATACTCCTAACGTGTTAAACGAGGCTGTTGCAGAAACTACAATACTTTTGATATTAGCTGCATCTAGAAGAATTGGTGAAGCTTACAATCTTGTGAGAACCGATAACTGGAAAAATCAAAAACCCGATTTAACTAAATTTATGATTGGAAATTCTGTTACAGGTAAAACTTTAGGTATCATTGGAATGGGTCGCATTGGAAGAATGGCAGCAAAATCTGCTAGGGCATTTGGTATGAAGATTATTTATTATAATAGAAACAAACTTTCTGATGATCTGGAAGATGGTGCAAAGTATTATTCTGACATTAAAACTATGCTACCAGAGTGTGATTTTTTAAGTATTCACACACCTGCAACAGCTGAGACCAAACATATTCTTAATTCATCAACAATAAGTTTGTTACCAAAACATGCTGTAGTTATTAATACTTCAAGAGGGTCAACAATTGATGATGATGCATTGATAGATGCATTAGAAAATAAAAAAATTTATGCTGCAGGATTAGATGTTTTCAATAATGAACCAAATTTAGATAAAAGGTATTTAAAATTAGATAACTGTTTCGTTTTACCACATATTGGAAGTGCAACACATGAAACCAGATTAGCAATGAGTATGATGGCGGTGGATAATATTTATTGTTATTTCAATAAAAAACCTCTTATTTCAGAAGTAGTTTAGAACAACTATAAGTTGTCTGTTCAATGAATATATATAATTTCTATATATAAAAGTTAAACGAAATTATTGATCTCAAAAATCATTTATGGTTAACTTTAAAAAAAACATAAACGAGAGGAAGATAATGTTTAAACTTATATCTAAAACTATAGCAGCTGCAGCTATTGTTTCAGTTGCTTTATTTGGCTCTGCAAATGCAAAGACTTTAAAGATTGAAACACACTTTACAGCTAGTTCACCAAATGGTGAAGTTGCTGCTCAATTCGCTAAAAACGTAGAGAAGTTTTCTGGCGGAAGCTTAAAAGTAGAAATGTTCTACTCATCATCAGTAACAGGTAAATCTGCTGAGGTGTTTAACTCTGCACAAACTGGAATTATCGATTGTGATATGACTGGTGCTGGTTACCAAACTGGTAAAAATGCAGCGTTCCAATTCGCAGGTGATGTAATGGGTGGATACGATAACCCATATCAACAATATGAATTCTTGAATTTCCCAGGAGCTCAAGAAGCTGTTGATGCACTTTATAATAAATATGGAATGACATTAATTGGATGGTGGATACCAGGACATGAGTCTTTAATATCTAGCAGACCAATCCCAGATGTTGCTTCATTGAAAGACTTCAAATTTAGATCACCTCCAGGAATGGAAAGTATGATCTTTACAGCATTAGGTGCTAAGCCAATCGTAATGGACTTTGGTGAAGTTCCGACTGCTTTACAAACTGGTCTAATCGATGGTGCTGACTATTCATCTTTAGCTACAAACTATGCAGGTGGCCACTATGAGCAAAATAAATATGCTACATACCCAGGTTTCCACTCTATGCCAGCTGACCACTTAGCTTGTAATACGAAAGTATGGAAGAAGTTAAAGAAACATGAGCAAGGTGCTATGTTAGCTGCAATAGAAATTGCCGGAAGAACTATCACTAGCTTAGTTGAAAGAAAAAACGCCGAAGCTGTTAAAGCTTTAAATGAAATGGGCGTTACTCTTCACGACTGGTCTAGAGAAGATAGACTTAAATTCAGACAAGCTGCTCTAGCAGCTTGGGAAGAATGGAAGACTAAATCTCCAGAAGCTGCGGCACTTATTGAGATACACAAAGCTTATATGAAAGCTAACGGTATCATGTAATAAAAAAAATCTTGAAGGGCCTGCAAAGGCCCTTCGAATTATTTAAATTTTTACTCAATGATCGATAAAGAATTACAAGAACAAAATGAAAAAGTTGCGAGTAAAGATGATTTTCCAATAAATTGGATTGATAGAGTTTCCTTATTTTTAAGTCACACAATTAAATATTTAATTCCTGTAATTGTAATTGTGATGATGTATGAAATTTTTATGAGATATGTATTGTTTAAACCAACTTTGTGGGCAAACGAACTTTGTCTCTGGCTTGCCGGTGTTTGTTATTTAGTTGGCGGTATATATGCAACAAGATTAAGAAGCCATATTAGAATAGTATTGTTGTATGATTGGGTTAGTAGACCAACACAGAGAATTTTTGATCTAATCAGTACTATAATTATTGTTCTTTTTGCAACAGCTGTAATTTATGGGGGTATGGAAGATGCATACAGATCATTTATAAATTGGGAGAGATTTGCAACTTATTGGGATCCACCAATTCCTGCTACCATGAAGCCTCTAACACTTTTATGTGTTTTTCTTATTGCTGTTCAATCTGTAAATAATTTAATTATTGATTGGAGAAATCCTAAGGAAAAACAATACGACCCTTCTAAAGAATTAAAATAATATGGATATTGGATCACTTTCAATAATACTTATAGTTGGATTGTTATTACTTATATCTATAGGTGTTCCAATGGGTTTTGCATCTGGTTTTATGGGTGCAGTACTAGTATTTTTATACATTGGTGAACATGCATTAGGCATATTACTTTCAAGATACTATTCTCTTGTTGTCACTTATTCCTTTTTATCTGTTCCATTATTTATATTTATGGCCTCCTTGCTCGAACGTTCGAATATCGCAAGAGATCTTTATGACGCTTTAAATGCGTGGTTAAGAAAGACTAGAGGTGGAGTAGGAGTCGTTACTGCCATCATGGCAACAATTATGGCCGCGATGAGTGGAATTATTGGTGGAGAAATAGTTTTATTAGGCTTGATAGCACTACCTCAAATGTTGAGATTAAAATACGATCAGGATATGTCGATCGGTATTATTTGTGCATCAGGATCTTTGGGAACAATGATACCACCTTCAATTGTTTTAATTATTTATGGATTAACAACAGAGACTTCTATTACGATGTTATTCCAAGAAGCCATTGTTCCTGGTTTAATGATTTCAGGTTTAATTATTACATATATTTTAATTCGAACAAGATTACAGCCACATTTAGCACCTTTGAGTGATGAACCAGCTTTAACTTTAAAAGAAAAAATGTCATACCTTCCCGGTCTTTTACCACCTATTGGTATTGTAATAATTGTATTAGGTTCAATTTATTCTGGAATGACAGGAATTACTGAAGCAGCTGGTATGGGAGTAGTTGCTACATTGATTATAATTTTTGCAAGAAAAGAACTTACGTGGTTTTTATTTAAAGATGCATTAACAAGAACTTTCAAAGCATCAGGAACTATTTTAACTATTACTTTTGGTGCCACAGTTTTAGCAGGCGCTTATTCTCTTGCAGGAGGTCCAAAATATGTAGCAGAAACTATTTTGGCCTATGATTTAAAACCAATGTACTTAATTTTCATGATGCAGATTATGTTTTTAATTATGGGAGCATTTATGGATTGGGTTGGAATTGTATTGTTAGCAATGCCGGTATTTTTACCAATAGTTATTGCTCTTGGTTTTGATCCAATTTGGTTTGGAATATTATTTTGTGTAAACATGCAAGTTTCATTTTTAAGTCCACCATTTGGACCCGCCGCGTTTTATTTAAAGTCCGTTGCACCTCCACACATTTCATTAACAGATATATTTAGAGGTTTTGCTCCATTTATAGTAATTCAATTAATTGTGTTAGCATGTGTTATGTTTTTCCCAGAAGCGATGACACAAAATTTCCACGAGTTTAAACCGAAACCATGATGAAAATAGGCTTTATTGGAACAGGTCTTATGGGCCTGCCAATGGCTAAAAATTTATTAAAATCAGGTTTTAAATTAAAAGTCTTCAACCGTTCGATAAATAAAACAGAACCTTTGAAAGAGTTTGGCGCTGAAATATCAAAAACATTAGGTGAAGTTGTTGAAGATAATGACTTTATTATTACAATGTTAACAGATGATAGCGCTGTTGATGCAATAATGAGTGATTCAGATTTATTAGAAAATTTAAAACCTGGATCGACTGTTATTGATATGAGTTCGGTTAAACCAACGACAGCAACAAAATATGGAAATAGTCTAAAATCAAAAAATGTAAATTATTTAGATGCACCGGTTTCAGGAGGAACAATTGGAGCTGAGGAAGCTTCATTAGCTATAATGGTTGGAGGAGAACAAAGAGTCTTTGATAATTCTATAAATATTTTAAAAGCTATGGGAAATCCAACTTTAGTTGGACCAATTGGTAGTGGACAAGTTTCAAAGTTAGCAAATCAAATTGTGGTAGGGGTTACCATAGGAGCGGTTGCGGAGGCAATAACTTTATGCGAAAAAGCTGGAGCTGACCCAGTAAAATTAATTAAAGCTCTTTCTGGAGGTTGGGCGGATAGTAAAATTTTACAAACTCATGGAAAAAGAATGATAGATAAAGATTTTACTCCAAAAGGTAAAACTTTTACTCATTTAAAAGATATGAATAACATTTTAGAGTGTGCAAACTCATATAATACACATTTACCTATTTCAAATTTAGTGAAAGAAATGTATAAAACCCTTGTCGATAATGGTCATGGAAACACTGATCATAGTTCACTTTACAATGAAATCGAAAGGATAAATAAAAAATGAGCGCAAGATTAGAAGGTAAAAAAATTCTCGTAACAGCAGCAGGACAAGGAATTGGAAAAGCAACAGCTATAGCATTTCATAAAGAGGGCGCTCATGTAATTGCTACTGATTTAAATGATAAAACTTTAGCCGATTTAAACAAAGAATATCCTGATATTGAAGTGCAAAAGTTAGACTCAACAGACAACAACGCAATTTTAGAATTTACTAAAACTTTAGATAAAGTTGATGTTTTATTTAATGCTGTTGGATTTGTTCATCATGGAACAATATTAGAATGTGATGAAAAAGATTGGGATTTTTCTTCTAATGTAAACGTCAAGTCAATGTACTTTATGTGTAAAGCTATTTTACCTTTAATGATAAAACAAAATGGTGGAAGTATTATTAATATATCTTCATGCGCATCTAGCTTTAAAGGTTTTCCAAATAGATTTGTTTACGGAACAACAAAGGGTGCGGTAATTGGTTTAACAAAAGCGATTGCTGCAGATTTTGTTAAACAGAATATTAGATGTAATTCAATTGCGCCAGGCACAGTTTATTCACCTTCTTGGCAAGATAGGGTAAATCAAAGCCCAGATCCCGTTCAAGCAAAAAAAGATTTTATAGCAAGACAACCTATGGGGAGATTAGGTACGGCAGAAGAAATAGCAGCTGTGGCTGTTTATTTAGCTAGCGATGATTCAACATTTACAACAGGAAGTACAATTCATGTCGATGGTGGAATTTCAATATAATTAAACAACAAAAGGATAAATATGAAATTATTAAGAGTAGGACAAAAAGGAAGCGAAAAGCCAGCTGTTTTAGATAAAGATGGCAAAATCAGAGACATAAGTTCTCATGTTAAAGATTTAAATCCTGATCATTTAAATTTTGAAACTATTTCTAAATTACAAAGTGCTGATTTAACTTCTTTACCAGAATTATCAGCAAGTGATCGTATTGGATCTTGTATCACTAAGCCAGGAAAGTTTGTTGCAATTGGATTAAATTATTCTGATCATGCTGCTGAAACTGGAGCTGATGTTCCTTCTGAACCAATAGTTTTTATGAAAGCTACTAGTTGTATAGTTGGACCTAATGATGACGTTGAAATAGTTTCAGGATCTAAAAAATTAGACTGGGAAGTTGAACTTGGGATTATTATAGGAAAAGAAACAAAACATATTTCTGAAAGCCAAGCTCAAGATCATATATTAGGTTATTGTTTGGTTAATGATGTGAGTGAAAGGGAATGGCAAATTGAAAAAATGGGTCAATGGGTTAAAGGAAAATCCCACGATACTTATGGACCAATCGGACCTTACTTTGTTACTAAAGATGAGATTGCAGACGTTAACAATTTAAAGATGAGTTTAGATGTTAATGGAAAAAGAATGCAAACAGGTAATACAAGTACAATGATATTTAATGTTGATGTTATTGTTTCTTATTTAAGTAAATATATGTCTCTTCAAGCAGGTGATATAATTACAACTGGAACACCTCCAGGAGTTGGTATGGGAATGAAACCTCAGCAATTTTTAAAAGTGGGTGATACAATGAAATTATCAATAGAAAATCTAGGAGAGCAAAACTCCAAGGTAGTTGCTATATAATTAATTGTGAAAATAACTTCTATAAAAAGTCATGTACTTAGATATGAGTTAGAAAAAGAGCTTGGTTACTCACAACAGTATTATAAACATCGTACAGCTCATCTTGTTGAAGTTCAAACAGACGAAGGAATAACGGGTTGGGGTGAATGTTTTGGTCCTGGAAATATAGCTTTAGCAAACAAGTTTATTGTTGAAAAGGTTATACAGCCTTTATTAATTGGTGAAGACCCTTTAAATAAAGAATATATCTGGCAAAAAGTATACAATCTTTTAAGAGATAGTGGTCAAAAAGGTATGCCAATTCAAGCATTATCAGGTGTAGATATTGCTTTATGGGATATTCTTGGAAAGAAAACAAACTCCCCTCTTTATCAACTTGTAGGTGGTAAATGTAATAATGAAGTTCCAGTATATGGATATGGAATGATGTTACAAAAAAAAACAGTTGATGAATTGATCACCTTGTTCAAAGAAGAGTCTAAGCAAATAAAATCAAAAAATTTTAAAGCTATGAAAATGAAAGTTGGATTAGGTCCAAAAGAAGATTTAAAGTTAATTCAAGCTGTAAGAGACTCTGTTGGAAAAGATTTTAAATTAATGGTTGATGCCAACCACGCTTATAATTTGAAAGATGCTCTCTATGTTGGAAAAGGTTTAGATGAACTAGATATTTATTGGTTTGAGGAACCTGTGGCACCTGAAGATTATGAGGGTTACCGAGAATTAAAACAAAAAATCTCTACTAGCATTGCAGGAGGAGAAGCTGAATTTACCAAATATGGCTGGAATAAATTGATATCAAACAAATGTATTGATATAGCTCAACCAGAGGTTTGTGGACTTGGGGGAATTACGGAGTATTTAAAAGTTGCAGCATTAGCGCAAGCAAATTTTATACCAGTTATTAATCATGTTTGGGGTTCTGCAGTTAGTATTGCGGTCAACCTTCATTTGTTGACAGCACAACCAGATATGCCAGGGGGACTATTTCCATCAAAATCAATGCTTGAATTTGATACAACAGAAAAAAATATTTTTATCACAGATTTGCCAAAAGAAGAATTTTCTATTTTAGACCAAGTTAAAAACAATAACGGTTATGCATCAGTAACAGACAATATAGGTATTGGTATAAACCCAAATGAAGACTTCATTAAAGAGTTTGAAGTAAATGAATAAAATAAAAACATCAGAAGCAAAACCTCTTTGGAAATTAAGATGTACCTTAGGTGAGGGAACATTATGGGTTGAAGAACATAACTCAATTTATTTTGTAGATATTAAAAAAAAGAAAATTTGCTCTTTTAATATTAAAAATAAAAAAAAGAAAATCTTTAAAGTAAATAAAGAAATTGGCTTTATTGCTCATATCAAAGATTATATTTTTATTTTAGGTCTCCAGGGAGAATTGAGAATTCAAAATTTAAAATCAAAAAAAATTTTAAAGTCAATAAAGATAGAACCAAACTTGAAACTAAATAGAATTAATGATGGTAAAACAGATCCTGCTGGAAATCTTTGGTTTGGCACCATGGACAACTTGGAAAGAAAAATTGAAAAAGGTTCTTTGTATAAATTAGATAAAAATCTTAAATTAATAAAAGTTGATAAAAATTATAGAATTACTAATGGACCAGCTTTTATTGATCAATATAATTTTTATCATACAGATAGTCCAAAAAAAACTATCTATAAAATTAAAATAAATAAAAAGAATAAAATAGTTAGCAAAAAAATATTTAAAAAATTATCTTCTGATGAAGGTTCGCCAGATGGAATGACATTAGATAAAAATAAAAATTTATGGGTAGCTCATTTCCATGGTGCTTGTATTTCTGTTTTTAATAAAAAAGCAAAATTAATTCATAGAATTCAGTTTCCTGCAAAAAATATAACTAATTGTGCATTTGGAGGTAAAAATACAAAAGAACTTTATGTTTCAACAGCAACTAAAGGCATGAACAAAGCAGATTTGCAAAAATTTAGATATTCTGGGTTCTTTTTTAGTGTAAAAACAAATGTAAAAGGAATTTTACAAAAAAAATTTGTTATAAATAATGAAGAAAAGAGATCTTTACTATGAGAGAATACCTACTAAGCTTTTAAGAGAGGATTTTAGATTATTAGGTACTTTTCTAGGTAGAGTTATTAAAGATCAAGAAGGTCTAACATTTTTTAAAATTGTCGAAAAATTTAGAGTGCTATCAAAAAATACTCTCTCTGATAAAAATAAAAGAAAAGTACTATCAAGAATTTCAAAAGAAGTTAAAAAACTAACTCCGGAGAACACATTTAAATTAAGTAGAGCATTTTCACACATTTTAAATTTACTGAATCTAGTAGAGTCCCTTGATGCATCAAGAAAGTTAAATGAGTACGAAAATCCATATTTTAAAAGTAAAAATCAAAATTTATTTATAGAAGATATAATTGAGGGCTTATTTAAAAACAAAAAAATTTCTGACAAAAATATTTATGAGCAGGCAAAAAAACTTGATATTGGGATTGTTCTTACTGCTCATCCAACAGAGGTAAAAAGAAGAACTTTAATACAAAAATATGCAAATTTGATTTATATTATGGAGCAGAGACATCTATATAAAAAATATCCATCAAAGATTATCGAGCTAGATAGACAATTATATTCAGAAATAGCAATTATATGGAAAACCGATGAGTTAAAACGAACTAAGCCCTCTCCATTAGATGAGGCTAGATGGGGTTTGGCCGTTATTGAGGATAGTTTGTGGGACACAATTCCTAAAGTTTACAAAAGACTAAACGATATATTTAGAAAAAATTTAAAAAAAGATTTACCAAGAGATTTTAACCCTATTCAGTTTGGATCATGGATGGGCGGTGATAGAGATGGAAATCCTAATGTGACAGCTGAAGTAACTAAGAAAGTAATATTATTTTCTAGGTGGCAAGCTGCAAAATTATATGAAAAAGAACTTACTAAGTTAATTCAAGATTTATCCATGGAAGAATGTTCTGCAAAAATTAAAAAAGCGACTGGAAATAGTTTTGAACCGTATAGAGTGTATTTAAGGCCAATAAGAGATAAAGTAAGACTAACCCATCAATTAATTGAAAACCATTTAAATAATAATTCAAACTTAAATGAAAAAAAGTTAATTCAAAACAAACATGAAATTACTATTCCATTAAGAGAAGTAAGAAACTCATTAAAACTAAATAAAGGAGATCATATTGCCAATGCAGATCTATTAGATTTAATGAGGAGAGTTAGGTGTTTTGGCATTAATCTTGCAAGATTAGATATCAGACAAGAAGCTGATAGACATGAAAAACTCTTAAATGAAATTTTCAAAAAGAAAAGTAAAATTAAATATTCTAATTTAAGTGAGATAGATAAAATTAAATTATTGAATAAATCAATTAAAGATAAGAAATTTTTTGTAGATAAAATAAAAATACAAAATAAAGAAAATAGAGAGGTGTGGAATACTTTTAAGGTGATTTCATCTACCCCAAATGAGTGTTTAGGTGCATATGTAATATCAATGACATCTAATGCTTCTGACATTTTGTCTGTATATTTTTTACAAAAACAAGCAAAAATTAAAAATTTATTAAGGGTTGTTCCACTGTTTGAAACTTTAGATGATTTAATAAAAGCCAAAGATGTTATGAAAAATTTATTCAAACTTTCTTGGTTTAGAAAATTGATTAATTCTAAACAGGAAGTAATGATTGGATACTCAGACTCAAGTAAAGATGCAGGAAAATTATCAGCAAGTTGGCATCAATACAAACTTCAAGAAGAGTTAAGAGCATTGTCAAAAAAATACAAAATTGACTTAGTATTTTTTCATGGAAGAGGAGGATCTCCAGGAAGAGGAGGTGGACCAATTCAAGCAACATTAAAATCTCAACCATCTGGAACTGTAAATGGGAAAATCAGAATTACTGATCAGGGTGAAGTAATTCAACAGAAATATGGATATAAACCTTTAGCTGAATATAATCTTTGTAGTTATATCGGAGCGGTTATGGATGCTTCTTTAAATCCACCACCAAAATCAAAACCTAATTGGCGAGATTTAATTCAGAATATGTCTGAAATTTCTACATCTGCTTATAGGAAATATTTAAATCAAAGCGAAGACTTTATCAGATACTTTAAAACTGTTACACCTCACAAGTCTCTAGGAAAGCTAGCTATAGGTTCAAGACCAACAAAAAGAAAAAATGTTGATAACATCCAAGGTCTAAGAGCGATACCCTGGGTATTTGCTTGGACACAAATTAGATTAATGTTACCAGCTTGGTTAGGAACAACTGAGGCTTTGAGATATGGATCAATTAAAAAGTTTAAAAAAACTATGATGGATATGGAAAAGAACTGGCCATATTTTATTTCGACTATGGATATTTTAGATATGGTAATTTCAAAGGTTGATCCAGAAATCTCAGTTATATACGAAAATAATTTGGCTGATGCTTCATTGAGGAGAATTGGTAGAAAATTAAGATATCAATTTGATGCATTGGTCAAATTGCATAATAAAATAACTCCAAGGGAAGTGATACAAGAAAGAAAAAAATTTAGAAAAGCACTGTTTATTAGAAGTAATTATACAGAGATGTTAAATATTTTACAGGCAAATATAATGAATAAATTATCAAATAAAAAATACAAAAAATTAGATAAAAAATTTCTTGATGACGCTTTAATGACATCTATCGCAGGCATATCTGCTGCAATGAAAAATACTGGATAAATGTTTGAATATTTAATTGCTTTTGGAGCAGGACTTATAAGTTTTTTATCTCCATGTGTTCTACCTTTAATACCCGGATATATTTCTTATATCTCTGGTCAATCCTTACAAGAAATACTAAATAAAAAAGAAATAAACTTTTTTCCGTTAATTTTATTTTGTCTTGGGTTCTCAACTGTTTTTGTTATTTTAGGAGCATCCGCATCATTTTTAGGTCAGACACTTTTACAAAATTCAGAAATTTTAAGAATTGCAGCTGGAATAATTATTATAATTTTTTCTCTTCAATTAATTGGAATAATTAATATCCCCTACCTAAATTTTGAAAAAAGGTTTGATGCTAAAGAATCAAGAAATATTCTTTTTCCATATGTAATCGGTGTTGCTTTTGGTTTTGGATGGACACCTTGTATTGGTCCAATTTTAGGTTCAATTTTAGCTTTAGCATCTATTGAAGAAACCTTATCAAGAGCAGTAATATTATTAATTTTATATTCATTAGGTCTTGCAATTCCTTTTGTTTTATCAGGGTATTTAATTCAAAAATTTTTATTATTTTCAAAGAACTTTAGGAAAAATATTAATTTAATTTCAAAAATTGGTGGAATAATTCTTTTAATTACAGGTATTTTAATATTAACCAATCAATTACAAGCAATTGGATTTTATATAATTGAAATCTTTCCTTTTATGCAAAAATTCGGATAAAAGGTATTAATGAAGATTTATCAAATAGACTCAAGCGCTAGAAAAAAAGGATCCACCTCGCGCGCACTCGCTAAAAAACTTTTAGAGAAAATTAAAAAACCTGGAGATGAGGTGATTTATCGTGATTTAGACGATGAGATGTTTTTTGTTAGTGGACTTACAGAGTCGGGTATGAAAATTGACGAAAAAGATCAGACAGAGCACCACAAAAAAATGTTCGAACTTTCTGATAAATTAGTAAAGGAGTTAAAAGAAAGTGATGTGATAATAATTTCAGCTCCTATTTACAATTATGGTCCTCCTGCAACACTTAAAGCCTGGTCAGATTTAGCAGCTAGAATAGGGGAAACATTTAGATTTAAACCTAATGGGAGACGGGAAGGGTTATTAAAAAATAAACATGCTTATTTAGTAATAACCTCTGGAGGAACAAAATTAAATAGCTCTGAGGATTTTCTAACTCCTTGGTTAAAATTTATTCTTAATTTTTTTGGGATTGAAAAAGTAGATATTATTAGTGCAGATCAAATGGCATTAGATTATGAAAAATCAATAAGTGATGCAGAGGCACAAATTGAAAAATTATTTAAAGATTAAACTTTCTTTTTAAATGTCTAAGTTTACCCTCGGTGCTATCAAAATCAATATAACAACCTTGTAAAAATCTTTCACCTTCTTTAGTTTCATAAGATGTTCTACCGTGTAGTAATCGATGATTATCCATCATTATTAAGTCTTTAGGCTCAAGTTTAAATTCAATTCTATATTTCTCAGAATTATACATTTCAGATAGTTTCTTTCTTGCTTGATAATAAAGATCTAATTTTTCTTTATCTAAAATTGGAACATAGTCTAGTCTAGGACTAAATCTAACTTGTTTAAAACTTTTATCATCGTTAAGCTCAATTAATGGAGAGATAGTTTCTAATATTACTTCTTTATCTATAAATCTAAATCTAACTTTTATTTCTGTTAAAATTTCATAAAATTCTGGAAATTTACTTCTTAATTCTTCTGTAACAGTATAACCGTCAACTAAAGATGAGAGTCCACCTGATACTTTACTTTCAATACAATGTAATAACTGAATACACGGCACAGGATTTCTGTAAGGATTATCAGTATGAGGAGCTAAGGCTAAAGATGTGTAAGCAAGATCATTAGGGTCTGGTTTAGATTTAACATTAAAGTATTCTCCAAAATTTGTTCTTCGTACACTTCCTATGGAATTTGCAAATTCTACAATATAGTTTTTTGATGTTGGAATATTTTTTATAATAACAAATCCATATTGATAAAAAGAAACAAGCAAATCATGCATTTCCTTACTTTCATAAAAATCTTTTTGATACTGAAAATTTTTGATATTTTTAAGTCGCGAGTCCCATTTAGTTTTTTCTATTGATTTAATAACAATATCTTCTTTAGTAAATTCTAAAGCAATTTTATCAATTTCTAGTTTTGAAGTTACACCATCATTAAAATCAATTTCCAAATATTTTTCATTAATATTTGCCTTATTTATTGAAATATCACTACTTAAGGAGGTAGGATCAAAAAGTCTCTGTTGAGTTCCTTTATCTAGGTATTCTTCGCCATTTACTCTTTCGCGTAACCAGAATGGGTGAATTTCTTTTTTTTCAGATCCATTATTGTAAAAAACCTTATTTTGATTTAGCTCAATTTTCATAATTATCACCTGAGGATTATTTAAAATTTAACTTTAATCAACATAAATTAAATAGTAAGAGTTCTGTGTGATTAATTTTGATAGAAAAAAATACCCTATATATGCTAGTTTTTTAAATCAATTAGCAAAGGATTTAACTAAGTTCTATAATTCAAAATTGAACAGAACCTTTAAAGTATCTAACAAGCTCAAAGGTAAAGGTTATGATCCAGTAACTACTTCAGACAGAGCTTTTGAAAAATTTATACGTTCAAGGATTAAAAAAAAATTTCCTACACACCAAGTTATTGGTGAAGAATATGGTTCAACAAATTCAAAAAGTGATTATACTTGGGTAATTGACCCTATAGATGGAACAAGATCCTATGTTATAGGAAACCCAACTTGGAGTAACTTAATTTCATTAAATTTTAAAGGAATGCCAATTTTAGGATTAGCAAACTTTCCAGTTCTTAAAAAATATTATTTAAATTATTCGGACAAACTTGCTTATGTTGTTTCTCAAGGAAAAAAGAAAAAATTATCAGTAAATAAAAAAGCTACATTTAAAAATGTAAAGGTTTCTGCAGCATTTCATGGGTGGTTATCATTAAACAAACAAAAAAAAATTCCAAAAATTTTGAAATTAATGCAATTTCCATGCAGTGATGCTTTAAGTTATTCTCATTTAGCGGAAGGAAGAGTTGACATTGTAATGCAGTGCTCAAATAAAATTTGGGATATTCACCCACTTATACCAATTATTAAGGCAGCAGGTGGTATTATTAGTACTTGGGATAATAGAGATGCCGCTAATGCTGGAAATATTTTAGTCTCTTCAAATAAAAAAATTCATAATAATTTTCTAAAATTATTAAAACCAGTCTCTAAATGATACCAGAAAGAGCACAAGTTATTTTAGATTTTTGGTTTAAAGAAACTCCTTTTGAAACGCGTTTCAAAAAAGATGAAATCTTTGATAAAAAAATCAGAGATAATTTTCTAAAAGATTATGAGCTTGCGTGTAATAATGAGTATGATGACTGGCAAGATAACCCAATGAGCTGCCTAGCGCTTGTAATTTTGTTTGATCAGTTTTCTCGTAATTTATTTAGAAACAACAAAAAAGCTTTTGCTCAAGATCAAAAAACAAGATTAATTGTAAATGATGCAGTTTACTCTGGCTATTTAGAAGCAATGAATGTTGATCAAAGATTTTTTATGTTATTACCTTTAATTCATAGTGAGGAAATTAGTGATCATGAAATGGCATATTATTTATTAAACAAATATTTAAGAGAGCACGAAGAATATAACAAAATTAAAAAGTTTTGGCAGGATCACACAAAGGCTATTAGACTATTTCATAGATATCCACATAGAAATGAAATATTAGGTCGAGAATCTACTGAAGAAGAAAAAGAATTCTTAAAAGGTCCAAACTCTTCATGGTAAAATGAATTTAGAGTTTATTTTTAAAATTATTGATAAAGATGAATGGCAAAAAGCCAAACAAACTGGAACTTATGGAGGATCAAAAAAAGATATTGAAGACGGTTACATACATTTTTCAGAGGAAGATCAAGTAGAGGAAACCCTAAGAAGACATTATCCAAAAAAAGATAATTTACTTTTATTAAAAGTGAATGCATTTAAACTTGAGCACTTACTATGGGAACAAGCTTCGAATGGAGATATGTATCCTCATTTATATTCACCTTTAGACATTCCAAATATTGAGGAAGTGTTTGAGTTGCCATTAAATGATGATGGAAATCATATACTTCCAGAGATTTTAAAAAAATATCAGTTTAGCCGTCCAAGATAATTAACCATAATCACACCAACAATAATTAATATTATTCCTACAATTCCATAAATATTTGGGACCTGATTAAGTTTTAACACTGCAAACAGAACAACTCCCGTTACTGTTAGCCCGCTATATGTTGCATAAGCAAAACCAACTGGAAGAGCGTGCATAGCTTTTGCTATTGAAAACATCGTAATACACATAAATAAGATACATAAAACCGATGGTGTTAGTTTGGTAAATCCTTCAGAAATTTTGGCTAAGCTATTAGATGCAATTCCAAACGAAATACCTAAAGCTAAAAATAAATAACCCAACAAAGGTTTCATATTATTGATTTCCTAATAAATTTACCATTAATACGCCAACTATAATAAATGATAGTCCTATCATAGAATATAAATTGGGAACTTGATTATATTTAATTACACCAACAATGACGGTTGCAATAATTGTTAGTCCAGCGAAAGAAGCGTAGGTAATTCCCATAGGAATATTTTTCATTACTAATGAAAGTGCATACATACACAATACAATTGTAAATGCTGTAATTATACTTGGAACAAATAGTGTAAAACCCTCAGCACTTTTTGCAAAACTGTTTGAAGTAACACCCAAAAATACTGCAATACCTAAAAATAAATATGAACTAGCAAGACTCATAAAATGACTTTAAATGAATTTTAAGAGAATATATAGAGTTATTTAAGAGACCATTTAATAGCATCTTCCATTCTATCATCTCCCCAGAAGATTTCATTTTTCACTATAAAAGATGGACTACCAAAAATATTATTTTCACGAGCTGAATTTGTGTTTTTGTTATATTTTATCTCTATATTTTCTGATTTTGCCTCTGATATTATTTCATCCCTATTTAAATTTAATTCATTACAAACCTCATTAATACTAGGTTCAATTGCAGGTTCTTTGCCTTCTTGGAACCATTTTTTATAAGTCAGCATCACAAATTTTTCTCCCCAACCTCTTTCAAAACCTAAGACTGCTATTTGATTTGCTAAATCGAATTCAGACAAAGGGTAGGGAACTGGTGTCTTAGCAAAAAAACCATATCCCTCTGCACGCCTCTCAATATCTCTCCACATGTAATTGACTTTATTAATTTTGTCTTTTGGAAATGGGATATTATTCATTTCCTTCATAATTGCTCTAACTGAAAAGGGTTTCCAAATAAATTTTACTTGATGCTGTTTTTCAACATCAAGTATTCTAGTTACAGAAAGATAGGTGTAAGTACTCCCTATCGAAAAATAAAAATCAATATCACTCACTTACTTTGGCATAGGTGTAGCACCAGTTTCTAAACTAATAATTTTTCCATTATCATATTTATAAACTGCCATAACAGCCTCTACATTTCCATCATCAAATGTAACAAATGAATGATGAACACCAACTTCATCATTTTCATAAACAACTCTTACTTTATCTTGATTTATGTCACCGCTCATTGCCCATTTGACAACATCAGCTTTGCCTAAAACATTTCCTGACTTATGCATTGTGAATTTAAAATCATCGTGCAAAAGATCATTCATCGTTGCTTCATCTTTATTTTTAATTGCAGCACTATATTTTTCTAATATAGACATATTATTCCTTTCTTTTTACTCGCCTGGTTTTTTATAACTTTTTGAAACATCAGATGCCTTTTTAAATGCACTGTTGTAATCAAATACTTCATGAACCATTAGATCCGACATCATTCCACTATTTAAAACAGTTACTTTCATAGCAAGAATACTTTCATAGTCTCCTTCAACACAGAAAAGAACATCAAAACGTCCTCGTAACCATTCATAACTAATGGCTTTTACTCCTAAGCTATCACACATTGATTTCATTACTGCACCTCTATCTGCGTTAGGGTCAGCATGCATCTTTTTTAATAACTCAGGACTCGCCTTTCCAATTACATAAAATTTAGACATTATTCCTCCTTGTTACCAACAATTTAATAACCCAGTCTAGCAGAGATTAGCTAGTATGTGTAGACTCAGTCTTCTACTATACTTTAGCTAATTCGTAAATTTCATAACCAGTCATTACCTCATCAAACACAGGTTTTGAGACTGGATTTGATCCATCTAAAAATGAATGAAGTGCTGCCATGTCATGAACTGCAATTTTAAACATTATTGTTGATTTATCAGGTGAGACACTAGCTATTGTTTTTGAAACATCCGCAACTTTTTTTCTTTCAGCCATACCCTCATCTGATTGCATAAAGCCCATAAACTTTTCAAAGGCTCCTTCTTTTAGTTTTCCTACTACCAATATATCTTTCATTTTAACCTCCTATTTTATTATCCTGAAAAATTTTCCATAAAATCCCCATCCATTGGAGTAATTTTTGCAGAATCTAAATCAACTCCAGCTGCAGCTCTTGCAGCGTGAAGTTCTTTATCATTTTTAAATGCCTCAAACCCCTCCATAGTTGCATATTTTACAATTACAGTAAATTTTGAGGCATCTTCTTTTGATACACCAGCAAAAATAATGGTTGCACCAAATCCTTTAATTTTTTCAGCATTATCTTTAACCATATCCCTCCATGTTGAAAACGATTTTATATTTTCCTCTATTTTTATAATCATATTTTATCCTCCATAAATTGTTTTCGAAGTCTCCTCTACTTTTTCTTTACCATTTGGTATTAATTTGAAAATAAACGCATAGCAATTATCCATTAAAGTTTTTTGATAAGGTTTACCAAACATTTCATCAACAGTAGAATTTATACTTGAATTTATTTTATCCTCTAAAACACCCTCATTTGTAAGAAATTCTCTAGTAACTTTTGCTGCAGCCAAACTATTTTCTTTGTAAGCCAAATCTCCATTTGGAAGCTCACCTTGTTTAATAAATTGAGTAGATGTAAAAATTCCTGCACATTTTAAAGATTCGGATATTTCTTTATTACTTATTTCTGCATGTGAAGTTGCTGTTAGCAAAATCAATAAAAATGTAAAAATTATTTTTTTCATTTTTTCTCTTTCTATTTTACTGGTGTCATAATTTTTTGACCTTCAACTCCTATAGCGACAACAATTGCTTTAACTGGGACATCGCCAATATTTTTAGATTCATGGACTACACCTACATCTTCTACAAATGCATCTCCGGCTTTATAGATATAGCTTTTACCGCTTTGGGTAAGTTCAATCTCTCCTTGTTGGATCATTATTAAAACAGGAAAAGTGTGAGTATGAGGAACAACTGGACCTCCAACAGGGACAGTAAACTCAAAAGCTGTTATCTTTGCTTTTCCAGAGGGATATACTATTTCGTTACCCATTCCAGTTTGACTTGTAGATATAATTCTCTTCACATGTCCATCAGCTAAAACTGAATTGTTTACAAAAAATACTGCAAGTAATGTGACTATTAATTTTTTCATATATCGCCTTTCTAATAAGTATATTCACCACTCATTTGATTCATTGAGTGTGCCATACCAGATTTACCTCTAATATTCTGTCGACTTGAATTACCACTTCCAGAAATATTTTCATATTTTCCAGTTCCACCAACAATAACAAAAGTACCAGTTCCACCTTGGCCGCCAGTTCCTTTACCTTTGTAATTTATGTAAACCTTTTCTCCATCCATTAGATAAAAAGTACACATACCCGTTTCATCATCAAACTTTCCAGCTACCAATGTTAACCCACCAATGCAATGCATAGTAGATTTATCAAAAATACTTCCAGGTTCTTTATCCATTAGTCCAGCATTACCATCATACGTAATACTCATATTTCCATTTCCAGCATCCATTGCATTTAATGACCATGATCCTGCTCCAGCAGCATTAAATTTTCCTGATTCTGCTAATGAGTAATTTGAGATCGTTAAAAATATTATTAAAAATAAAATTTTTTTCATTTTTACCTCCTTAAAGTTGTTTAACATAACATTGTTACATTATTGTTAAGGAGTCACTCGTGTTTATAGCGCGCGACAGTTATGCAATTTCAGAGCATAAAAATGTTGATTATGCTGTTTTATTTAATTTAAATATTTGATAATAATTATTTATGATCGAAAAATTCAACGGAATTGTTTATCTAATAATTTTTATTGTTCATTTCCTTGTTTACGCTGTTTATGCTTTTAGAGCTATAGTTGGAACAAAGAGTTTTATGGATCAATATAACATCGATCATTCGGCAGCTGTGATCACTAGATTTTTTGGAGCTCCTTTTGTTGGGTCTTTCTTAATGGCTCTTTATATTATGTTTGTTAGAGATGGTGGAGTAAATGGAACTTGGGCGTTCTTTAATTTAGTATTTGTTCAAAATTTAATGTACTTAATATTTGGTATTTATACCATTTACATAAATAAACTTGGACACACTGAAAAGACTAACAGTGAAGGTGTAATAGCTGCTGGAGTACTTACGATTTTAAGTGCTATTCTTACTTACGGATTAGCTGATAAAATTTATATTTAAAACCAATTAGGTATAGGCAAACCTTTATCTTCTAAAAATTTTTTATTAAACATTTTAGTTGCGTATTTATCACTTCTATCACAAAGAATAGTTACAATAGTTTTTCCTGGCCCTAACTCTTTTCCCATTCTAATTGCTCCTGCAATATTTATCCCACAGCTTGTACCTAGGCTTAAACCTTCGTTTTGAATTAAATCATATAGAATAGGCAGAGCCTCATGGTCATCAATTGAATATGCGTCATCAATTTTGGCCTCACCAAAATTAGCAGTCACTCTACTTGAGCCAATGCCTTCAGTAATTGAACCACCCTCTGATTTAAGTTCACCATTTTTAATGTAATTATAAAGAGCAGAACCTTTTGGATCTGATAAATAAATTTTTATATCTTTGTTCTTTTCTTTGAGAGCATTGCTAACACCTGAAATTGTACCTCCAGTCCCTGAAGAACAAACAAAACCATCAACTTTACCATCGGTTTGTTCCCAGATTTCTTGACCTGTGCCTTCATAATGTCCTTTAGCATTTGCAGTATTATCGAATTGGTTAGCCCAAATCACTCCATTATTATTTGTAGGTCTTAGTTCATCTGCAAGTCTTGCTGCTACTTTTACAAAGTTGTTGTCATCTTTATAAGGCTTTGGTGGAACTAATCTTAATTCAGCTCCAAGGTTTCTAAGTAAATCTTTTTTCTCTTGAGTCTGATTGTCATTCATTACAATAATTGTTTTATAACCAAGAGAGTTTCCTAAAAGACCCAAACCTATTCCTGTATTTCCTGCTGTTCCCTCAACAACAGTTCCACCTTTAGAGATTAATTTTTTTTCTTGAGCGTCTTTTATTAATGCAAGTGCAGCTCTATCTTTTACAGATCCTCCAGGATTTAAAAATTCTGCTTTTCCATAAATGTTACACCCAGTAATTTCAGAGGCTGCTCTGAGTTTAATTAATGGTGTATTTCCTATTCCAGAAATAAAATCGTTTTGGGTATTATTCATTATCTGATTTTTTATCACTATCAGATGTAATTCCATAAGGTTTAAATTCACTATCTGCTATGCCAACACTTCTTGCAGGAATTCCAACCATTACAGCATTTTCTGAAACATCTTTCGTAATAACCGCATTTGCTCCAATTCTAGCACCTTTGCCAACGACAACAGGACCTAATACTTGTGCACCTGACCCAATAACCACATCTTCTTTTATAGTAGGATGCCTTTTCATATTTCGTTGGTCATTTGAATTAATACTCGGAGCAATTCCACCTAACGTAACCATGTGATAGATAGTTACATTATCTCCAATGTCTGAAGTTTCACCAATCACAACACCCATTCCATGATCTATAAATAAATTTTTTCCAATTTTTGCATTAGGATGAATTTCTATTCCGGTTAAGAATCTTGAAAATTGAGAAATGATTCTTGCTATCAAATGAAATTTTGCAGTACTAAAAAAATTTGCTATTCGATGAAAAAACACTGCTTTAACACCAGGATAAGTTAATATTAAACTTAACTTAGACCTTGCAGCAGGATCTCTATCAATTATGGATTGTAAAAAATCACTCATATTTTGTTAGTTTAGTTGCTGTTGATTAAAAAATAATATGCCTTATATAGTACTTAATTGCCCAATTTAAAGAGGTTTATATGTATAAAAATACTAATTGTTTTCATTTAGCTATCCCTTGCGGAGACCTAGAGGTTGCAAAGAAATTTTACAGCGAAACTTTAGGATGTAGATTAGATAACTCAGCACAAGAGTGGGCAGATGTAGATTTTTGGGGCAATGAATTAACTTTGCATAAGAGTGAACATAAATTGGACAATGAGAGACATGATGTAGATATGGGAAATGTTTCAGTTCCTCATTTTGGTGTTCATTTATCCAGAAAAGACTTTGATGCATTAAAACAAAGATTAAAAGATAGTGGAACCAAGTATTACGATGAACCTTACTTGAGATTTAAAGGAACAAAATACGAGCAAGAAACTTTCTTTGTTAAAGATCCAAACGAAAATATTTTAGAAATTAAAACTTTAACCGCAAATCCAGAATAGTCTAAAACTTTAATGGAATACCTAGTATTAGGCTTCTTTACTGGGATAAGCTTAATTTTAGCTATAGGTGCCCAAAATATATTTGTAATAGAACAAGGTTTAAAAAAACAACACATATTTATTGTTTGCTTAATATGCTCAATATCAGATTTGATATTAATTTTTTTGGGTATTTTTCTTTTCCATTATTTTAATCAATATTTAAACTCTTTAATTGAATTAATTTTAAATTTATTTTTAATTTTATTTTTACTTCACTTTATTTTTAAAAAAATAAGATCTCATTATTCTGATATTAATTTTAGCACTGAGCCAAATAATATTTCAAAATTGAGTATTGTATTTAAAACTTTAGGATTTACATATTTAAATCCACATGTTTATTCTGATACAGTTTTTTTTCTTGGAAATTTTTCAAAAAATTATTTACCTAACCAAAAAATTTTATTTGGGATAGGTGCGTCTATAGCATCGTTTTTATTTTTTTTTATATTAGGATATTTATCTAATTATTTATCGAAGTATGCTAATAGTAAAAAAATTTGGAAAGTAATTAATATTTTTATTATATGTTTTATGTTTATTTTAACTTTATTCATTATTAAGGAAATATTATGAGCAATATTTACGTAGATGATTTAGGCGAAGGGTTTCCTTTTGTTTTAGTTCATGGCTATCTAGGCTCATCTGAAATGTGGACTTTTCAAAAAGAATTTTTTTCAAAAGATTATCGTGTGATTACCCCAGCTCTCCCAGGATTTGGAGAAAGTCATAATGTAAAATCTTTAGATTCTATTAATAAAATGGCTAAAGAAATTATAAATGTATTAGATAAAAAAAAGATCGATAAATTCAATTTAATTGGTCATTCAATGGGAGGAATGATTGTTCAAGAAATTACAAAATTGATTGGGGATAGAGTTAATAAATTAATTTGTTTTGCAACAGGATCCATTGGAGATATCCCGGGAAGATTTGAGACTATGGATGAAACAAGGGAAAAACTTAAAAAAGAAGGTACACAACTCTCTTTTTCTAGAGTACCTCTTAAGTGGTTTGTAAAAGGTGATAAGGACAAAAATTATTTCCTTTGTGAAAATGCTGTTAAAAATGTTTCATTAGAAGCTGCTGATAATGCATTACTAGCAATGAAAAATTGGAGAGGTAAAGAAAATTTAAAAAATATAAAAAATGATACCCTTATAATATGGGGCGATAAAGATACTTCATATAATTTTGATCAAGTTGATACACTTAATAAAAACATTAAAAAAAGTCGTTTAGAAATATTTAAAGATTGTGCTCATAATGTTCACTTAGAACAGCCTGATCAGTTTAATAATTTGGTAAAAGAATTTATCTCAAAATAATATTTTTATTAAGCTGATAAACTTTTTTATAAGCTCCAATAAATTTTTTTGAAGAATGAAATTTTCCAGGAAAAATTATACATTTTATTTTAGCTCGCCTAGCTGAATTTAAACTTTCTTGAGAATCTTCAATTGCTACACAATCATTAGCTTTAAGCTTAAGTTTTTTAAGTGCTAATAAGTATATATCTGGGTTGGGTTTGTATTTTTTTACTAATTTTGCATTCCCTATAAAGTTAAAATCTCTTTTATTAATTGAATTTCTTAAACAATATAAGATTGCATTTATATTATTTGTAGAAGTAGATGAAACAAATGCAATTTTTATATTTTCTTTTTTGCAAAAAGAAATTAAATTTTTAACACCTGGCCTTAATTTAAGATGATATTTGTTAAGATAATTATTAAAGAATTTAGTCTTTAAATTTCTTAAATATACTGAATTAACTTCAATTTTTTTCTTTTTGGCATATCTTGATATTCTATCTTTGCCACCTGATTTGCTCAATAAATTTTGATACTCACGTTTGGTCCAATTCCAATCGAGTCCATATTGTTCGAATGCTTTATTGAATGACTTTCTCTGAATTTCTGAAGTTTCAACAATAGATCCAATAGAACCAAAAAGTAATGCTTTATAATATTTCAACCTTTCACAGCTCCAGCAGTTAAACCACTAATAACCTGTCTTTGGAAAAACATAACAAGCATAAATAAAGGCGCAGTAGCAGATACAACTGCAGAAACTGCCCACATTAAATTTCCTTCATGTTGATTAGTACCTAAATAACTTTGTATTTTTGGAACCATGGTATGATTTTCTTGATTGAGAAGTAATGCTGTTACGGTAAAATCATTATAGGCTAACATTAAACTAAATAAACCTGCTGTAATTACTCCAGGCCACATCACAGGCATAATAATATGCCTAAAAGCTTGAAAATAAGAACAACCATCTATTAAAGCACTTTCATCAAGTTCTTTAGGAACAGTTTTGAAAAATGAATAAAGCAGCCACAAAGTAAAAGGTTGATTTATAGCAACCAAAACAACAATAGTAGTTGGAAGAATTCCCCAAATTTGTAATTCAAAGAAAGGAAAAAGATATCCTGATACTAAAGTTATGTGTGGCATAGCTCTAAAAATTAAAGCTGCCATTAAAATCCAAAAAGCATATTTCTCAGTTGATCTTGAAAGAGCATATGCTCCTAAAGTTCCTAAAAACAAAGAAATACTTACAACAAATACTGTAACTATAATTGTATTTTTTGATGCTTTCCAAAATTCACCTTCAGTCCAAGCTTGTGTATAAGCATTGGTTGTAAATTGTCCGCCTGTTTCAATTAAGGTATTAAATGCTGATATTGCATACCACCAATCAGATCTTGAAAAGAAATCAGCTCTTACTTTAAATGATCCCCAAAAAGTCCAAATAAAAGGAAAACAAGCAATCAACAACCAGGTTATTATAAAAATAGTGTTAAAAGTTTTTAAACGAGTTGATTTTGTATCTAGTCCATAATCCATAATTATCTCGCCGTTTTAAATTCTTTCCAAGTTCTAATTAACACTGGTGCTAGCAGGATAGCTATACCAATAATAGTCATCATTGAAGTAGCTGCAGCAGAACCAAACAATATCACTTCCTCATTAACTAAATTGTCATAGATTAACCAAGATAAAGATTGTGCACTTCCCTCAGCACTAAACCCTATAATGGGTTCAAATACTCTAAAGTTGTCCATTAAAGAGATCAAAGCTACAAATGTAACTACAGGATAAATATGCGGTAAAACTATATGTTTAATTCTTTGAAATCTTGAGGCACCATCTATAATTGCTGCTTCAATTGGTTCTTGAGGAACTGTTTGAAGTGCCGCATAAAAAACCACAAAGGCAAAAGGGGAGTGATGCCATATTCCGTAAATAATTATTGTTATCCATGTTAATGTTTTTGATGATTTAAGTGATAAATAAGGATCATTCATTAAATTTTGAATATTTGCTCCAATTATACCCTGAGAATCTATCATCCAAAATAATACTAATGATCCAACCAACGGTGTAACAATCATCGGTAAAATTGTACCAAAGATTAAAGGTCCCCTAATTTTTCTAGCAACTGCATTTAAGCTTAATGCAATAATAAATCCTAAGAGGAGTACATTTGGTGTAACAAACAAACAATAAGTTAACGTAAATATTAGAGCTTTATAAAAGGGAAGATTAGTTACTTGGTCTATAAAGGCACCAAAACTTTCAGTTTCATTCCAAAATTTTTTTATTTCATCAACTGCTAAATGATTTCGATCAGTATAAGTGCCAAAACCATTAAATTTTCCAAGAGGCTTTGCTTCCCTAATTTTTGAGGTTTCTTCGTTATCAACTACAATTGAAACAGTACATCCAAAAGGATCACATTTTTTAACTTCTTTTACTACTTGATCATGTTGTGCATAAAAGGATTGAATGCCGGTAGATATAATTGGTAACCCAATAAACAGGATCATTGCTAAGCCTGTTGGTAAGAAAAACCAAAAAAAAGTTTTATTAGGCATTTAAATATTGATTAAGTGGGGAGTAAATCCCCACTTATAAGTTTTAGATTTTATAGAAAGCCTTGTTCTTTAGCTTTACTAATGTAAGCAGCTTCAACATCTTTTAATGCTTGTTCAGCTGACTCTTTACCTTGTAAAAACTCAACAATCTCACTTCCTAATGCACCATGCATTAAACCCATTTGTGGTAACATTGGATATGGTTTTGCTCCCATTTTTACAGCTTCGATAACACCAATAGATTTTGGTCCTGGTACAAACCCCTCTACTAACCAAACAGCTTGATCAGCAGCGTCAGCAACCATCTTTTTATTTGATGCTGCGTGAGCTAAAGCTCTAAATGTTGCTTCAGCATCTGCATCAGATCTATTTTTTGCAAGTGTGAAGCCATCCCACCATAATGTAGCAGCTGGAATATTTCCTCCACCTACAGTAGCAGGTCCAGTTAATTTAGTTGCCTTAGTAATGTTAGGATCGCCTTCATCATCTAAAAGCGTTCCTGATCTAGATGCCCATAATGTCATCAATGCAACATTACCAGATTCCCATTCCACTTTAATTGCTTCACTATCATGAGTTAAGTAATCAGGGTTACTCAATTCAGACAATTTTTTTAACATATTTAAAGTAGCAACGCCTTTAGCATTATTAATATTAGGCTCTGCGCTTCCAGATTTAAAGAACTCACCACCGTGACCAATAAACATGTTCACAAATTCTTCTGCTAAATTCCAACCAGCTTTATATGCAGCTGCGTAAGGATATTGCATTTTACCTGAAGCTCTAATTTTTTCAGATGCTGCAACTACTTCCTCATAAGTTTTTGGAATAGCTATACCAAGGTCTTTCAAAACATCTTCTCTGTAATACAAATGTTGAGTATTAGCCATAAACGCTACAGCCATTACTTTTCCATCGATTGTAATTAATTGAGAATCTTGAATTCCTTTTCCATATTTTTTAACAAGATCATCTAATGGTCTAATTAAATCTTGATTCATCAAAGGAACAATTGAACTATTAGCTGCAATTCTTGCTGAAAACTCAGATGGATTTGCAGTCAAAGCTGGCACAGCGATTTTATTATGCTCAGATGAGTGAGTCACTTTAAAATCAGCACTTCCTTTACATTGTTTAGAAGTTTCAACGAAAGTTCTTAATGCAGGAAAATCATTAGCCAAAATATTTATCGAACCACTTTTTATGTTACAATCTGCAAATGCAGAAGTTCCAAAAAGTAGAAACAATAAAGTAACTAGTATTTTTCTCATATTTTTTCTCTCTATATTTATTTGTTAAACTATTACTTAAGTATAAAAATTATATCTATTCTAGAAGATGAATAAAAGTGATAATTTAAATCACTTTTGACGCAAGTTCCGCTCCACTCACTAACGACTCAAGCTTTTTATAAACAATATTTTCATCTACATTGCCAAAGCCAGCAAAGGTGCTAAATCCACAGTCAGTCCCAGCTAATAATTGTTCAGCATCAATGACCTTAGAAAAGGTTAAAATTCTATTCTTTACAACTTCGGGATGTTCTACAAAATTTGTTGTAGAATCTATTACACCTGGGGCAATTATTTTGTCTTTTGGAATTTTTAAATTTTGAAAAATTTGCCACTCATGAGAATGTCTTGGATTAGATGACTCAATTAGATAAGTCTGTACATTAGCTTTCAATGCAATTGGCATTATCTTTTCTAACGGAATATCATGTAGATGAGGTCCTTCATAATTTCCCCAACAGATATGTAGTCTTATACAAGAGCTGTCGATATTTTTAATAGCATTATTTAGACATTCTATTTGTTTTTCAGCTCTAATTAAAAATTCTGACTCTGATAAATCTTTAAAAGTCATGTGTCTAGCAAGAGCTAAATCTGGACAATCTAACTGAAGTTTTAATCCATTTGAGGTAATTTCTTCATACTCATCTTTCATAAGGTTAGATAAGTTTTCTAAATACTCATCATCATTTTTATAAAATTTATTTGGTAAAAAAGCTGAAATAACTCCAGGAGAGGCGGCGTTCATGAAACCATCTTTATGATTATTTTTTTCTAACGCTTGCTTAAAATTATCAATATCTTTTGTTAGGGAAGTTTTATCTTTAATTTTTAATTCACTAGTACAACATGGTCTTGTATAAGTTGGAGTACCACCTGTTCTTGCAATTCTTTCTTTAAAAGAAGGAAAGTCATCTAAATCTTTAGGCGCTTTTCTCTCACTCTCTCCAGAAAATCCATCAATTCTATCCTTAACATAAGTAGCATAACTAATCTTAGACATCTCACCATCGCTAATACAATCAATTCCAACCTCGATTTGTTTTTTAACAATCTTGTTAACATCTTTTTGAACAACCTTATCAAATTGATTAAAATCTATTTGTTCTTTTTGATCTTTCTTAAACAAGAGTTCAGATAATTCATTTGATCTAGGCAAACTTCCTACATGTGTTGTTTTAATTTTAGTCATAATTATTTAATTAAAATTTGTTTCCAAATTGCAACTTCATCAAACAAAACCCACTCTCTTATAACATTTCCATCAACTATTTCTGCATGGTTTATCCCCATTATAAAAATATTTTTATCTGATTTTTGTCCAAAATCTAAAGTGTCTTCAGAATGATTACCTTCTAAAAACCATCTTATTGACGCTTTGGGATTTTTATCTGGTTCTTCCAAATAACCAACATGCTCTATTGAAAACTTTATATCACTCAAAGTATTTTTTAAATTATTCCAAAATTTTTCAATATCCTCTCTTCCATGTCCAATTTTATTTCCAGGCCAATAGATAGTTGCAGCCCTTGCATAATCAGAAAAGTCATACTTATTTTTAAAGATATTTTTCAATATTTTTGAGTATTTACCCCCAGCAGACTCATCAGGCACAACGCTTTGTTTATAATCTGATTTCATCTCAGAGCTTGAATTGAATAATTGTTGTGCTTTGTCGGTGCCTCCTTCTTTATCAATAATCATTTGGGCAAATTCTTTTGGCGTAAATCCTATTTGTCTTACCATTGCACCTTGATCACGGACAATCCATTCATCATAGACTTGATTATTTTTGCAAGCACAATCAGCAATTACTCTATAATAAATATTTTTACCGGTTGGTTTACCATATAAGCCATCACCAAGATGTGTTCCTTTACTTAAAATTCTATGAGATGAATGATAACCCACATCATCATTTCCATTCCAGATCACATCTTCACCAAGCAACTGTCTGTTAGGAAATTCTTTTAAGGTTGCATAAGTTGCATCAATTACAGGTTTGTTTCCATAAGTAACTCCAAATGGAGATCTAACAGGAATAGTATCAGTGTAAAATTGAGCAATAGACTCAACATCTTTGTTTTCCCAAATTTGTTTAGTTATTTTAAGAATATAATCAGGAAAGTTTTTATATTTTTGATCAAATCCTTTCATTAGATTTGAGTTACACAATTTAAGTAACAATCCTCTTGTTCATTTATCTTTAAATTAACATTTGAATTGATTGGGATAGAAATTGTATCTTTGGGATTTAAAATACATTGAAAATCATCAATCATAATTTCCCACTTACCAGTTCTTGAAAACAATATTGTAGGTTTTTCAAACTTTAAATTAGTTATTTGTCCTTTGTTACATTTTAAAATTGAAAGGTTAAATCCAGTATCTTGATTTATTATTGGAGCGTATTCTTTATTTTCAAATTTATTTCCAAGAATTTGAATTAAATCAAAATTGTCGTTTATTTTATTAACTTGTTTAGAATTTTCATTATTTTTACATATGAATTTTTCTAGCTGATCTAGTTTGTAATTATCAAATTTTTTTATTTCTTCTTCAGAAATTGGTTCAAGAATACTTTTCCCTTTTGGAATTTCATTTAAAGATAAATCAATTAATGAATTATCATTTAAAAGTGCCATACCTGTTTTTTTTGCTTTTTCTAAAACACTTGGAACCCAAGTTATTATTCCAGGATCGTCTCCACCTAATACAACAAAAATTAATCCTTCTTTATTTCCTGCATTCTCAAATCCTCTAAACATATTTGTTGGCATAGAAATTATATCTCCTGCACTTAAAAGTGTTTCATCTTTACCTTCAGCACCCCAATAGAACCTCCACTTACCAGAATAGATAATAAAAACTTCAGCGGTTGTATGACTGTGAAGGCCTGAGCCATTTTTTGGCAATGCTGAAACTGCACCTAGATTAAAGCTGTGGGGCATTGCTATTTTAACAAATTGTTTACTGTCTTCTGCTACTCCAGGACCTACAATAGAATAATTTTTTCTTTCTTTGTGTCCTTCAAGTTTCCCCTCAACAAATGGCAAAGTACTTGGTATAAGATCTTCAAATTTAGCTAATCGATTATTCATATTTTTTTAAACTATATTTTGTGATACTAAATTTATCTAACAAAAAATATATGCAAATAGAACAATTTGATACAGGTCTTAAGGGTCAGGAGAACGTAGAAAAAATAGTTATTACTCCCGAGGAAAACTATAATTACAAACAGGTTGTTAGAAAATATTTAGGTACAATAGTAAAAGAGGGCATCTCTAGGCTCGATCAAAACCTTCAAAATATGTTCTCTAAAGATGTTAGTATTAATTGTTTTTATCCATTAAATGAATTTATTGGAATTCATGATTTTAAGGAAAAATTCTGGAAACCATTGTTTAACTCATTTCCTGATCTTGAAAGAAGAGAACAGTTAGTAATTAGTGGGGCTTTTAGGGACAAAATTCAGGTCGGAACAATTTCTACTTTATCAGGTGTATTTAAAAAAACATGGTTAGGTATCAAACCAAACAATAAAATGATAAATCTAAAATGTTGTGAAATTCACGAACTAAAGGATAACAAGATTATTGAGAGTTATATTTTAATTGATTTAATAGATCTATTAATTCAAACTGGAACAAATCCATTAAATAATTCAAGAGGCTCTGAAGGTAATTGGCTGAACCCAATTAATACTGATGGTGCTAATTTTTTTGAAAAGGATATGCAAATTTCGAAAAATAATTTGGAACAATCACTTACTATGCAGAGAAGCTTAAATATAAAACCTGAATTAGAAGTTTCTTCTGACAAAGATCTTAAAGAAAGATTAATCAATCATCCACAAAGTGATTATTGGCATGAAAAAATGATTTGGTATGGACCAAGTGGCATTGGTACTGCAAGAACTTTAGAGGGATTTGTAGATAATCATCAATTACCGTTTAGAAAAACTTTTAAAGAAAGAAATTATTGGGAACTTGGTCATTATTGTGAATTAGGGGATGGAAAATTTTCTTTAACTGCTGGATGGAATAGTATTCAAGCTATATATGGATCTAATGATTGGCTAGGTTATAAATCTGAAAATCAAAAAGTAACTATGAGAGTTATGGATTTTTATCATCATGATGAAGGAAAAATTCGTGAAAATTGGGTTCCAATTGATATAGTCCACATATTAAAACAAATTGGAGTAGATATTTTAAAAACCTAAAATTAAAATGGCAAATATAAAATTTACCGGTGTACATAAATCCTTTGGTTCAAATAAAATTATTACTGATTTTAACCTTTTAGGTAAAGAGGATGAGTTTCTTGTTCTTGTTGGACCATCAGGATGTGGAAAATCAACATTATTAAGAATGATTGCTGGATTGGAAAAAATTGATGAAGGTGAAATTTTTATTAACGATCAAAAAATTAATGAACTTCATCCATCAAAGCGTCAAACTGCAATGGTTTTTCAATCTTACGCACTATACCCTCATATGAATGTTTATGAAAATATGTCCTTCGGTTTAAAAATAGAAAAAAGACCAAAAGAAGAAATTAATACAAAAGTTATGCAAGCAGCAAAAATTCTAAAAATTGAAGAACTTCTTGAAAGGAAACCAAAACAATTATCAGGCGGTCAAAGACAAAGGGTAGCAATAGGAAGAGCTATCACAAGAAATCCAAAAATATTCTTATTCGATGAACCGTTATCAAATTTGGATGCTGCTTTAAGGGCTGAAATGAGAGTGGAAATTTCAAAATTGCACAATCAAATAAAAACAAACATGATATATGTTACTCATGATCAGGTTGAAGCTATGACTTTAGCAGATAGAATAGTTATTTTAAATCAAGGTAACATTGAACAGGTCGGGACTCCTGAAGAAATTTATAATGACCCTGCAAATATTTTTGTGGCTCAATTCATTGGTACACCCAAAATGAATATTTTGGAAATTGATGAAAAAAATGTAATTTCTGACAATAAAATTAAGTTATTAGGTAATGATATTATGTTTGATAACTTAAAACTAAATAAATCAAAACACTTTGTAGGTATAAGACCTGAACACTTAAAAGCAAATCAAGAAAATCAATATTCTTTTAATCCTGAGATTGAATTAATTGAAAACTTAGGCAACGAAAAAATTGCTTACATGAAAAAAGAGGAACATCAATTAAGTGCCAAAATCCCAAGCAACATAGAAATCGGAAATAAAATTGGATTTGATCTGAATAATATTTTTATTTTTGATGAAAATGGAAAAAGACTAAAATCTTAGCACAACTTACAATTGACAAATTTCAATTTTTCCCCATTTTTTTTATATTAGCTATGAGACTAGCACATATCTGATATGTGACAGTGAGTAGTTTGCGAAACATTCTCAAATTAATATAGTTTTAATATTAAATAGGAGGGGAAATGAAGAATATTATAAGATTGTTCTGTGTAATATCTTTTTTTATTTCAAGTATAGTTTACGCAGATATAAAGTTTTGGACTACAGAAGTTCAGCCTGCCCGAATGGCTAAGCAAGAGGAAATGGCAAAAGCTTTTGAGGCTAAAACAGGAATTAAAGTAGAGGTCATCCCGGTAGAAGAAAAAGATTTGGGAACTAGAGCTACAGCTGCTGCTGCAGCAGGTGATTTGCCGGATGTGATCTACCATACTCTACAATATGTATTACCATGGGCTGAAGCAGGAATTTTAGATGTTGATGCCAATAACGATGTTGTTAAAGAACTTGGTAAAGATACATTTGCGCCAGGTGCACTTAACATGGCAAAAAAAGGTTCAAAAATTGCAGCCGTTCCAGTTGATGGATGGACACAAATGGTTGTTTATAGAAAAGACCTTTTTGAAAATGCAGATTTAGCACCACCAACAAGCTATGCAAATATCGTAGCTGCTGTTGAGAAGCTATCAAAACAAAACGGTATGTTTGGGTTTGTAGCTGCTACCAAGACTGATGAAAATTTCATGAGCCAAGTTTTAGAGCACGTTCTTTTAGCAAATGGAGTTAATATTGTTAAAAAAGGCGGTATAAAGAAACAAGGTAAGAAATTAAAAGAAGCATTAGAGTTTTATAAAGTAATTGCTAAAGCTAGTCCTCCAGGAGAATTGTACTGGAAACAATCTAGAGCACTTTACTTTGCAGGTAAAACTCCAATGATTATTTGGTCTCCGTTCATTATGGATGAGCTTGCAGGTTTAAGAGACTCAGCTCCACCAACAATTAACAGTGATCCAACATCACCTGAATTAGCTTCTAAAACTGGTTTCATAACTAATTTTAGTGGACCTAGTAATAAAAAAGGTGCTGCATGGGCAGATGTTAGATATTTTGGTATAACTGCTGACGCTGATACAGATGAAGCTAAACAATTTATCATGTACTCAATGGATGAAGGTTATACAAGCACATTATCTATAGCTCCAGAAGGTAAATTTCCAGTAAGAAGAGGAAATTCAAGTGACCCTGAAGCTTTCACAAAAGCTTGGAGTAAACTACCTGTTGGAGTTGATAGAAAAGCTCCTTTGTCAGATCTATACGACCCAGATGTAATTAATAATATTGTAGCTGGTTTGGATACTGCAAATAGATGGGGTGTTAAAGAAGGTGAACTATCAAGAGCATCAAAAGTCATAAATTCTCAGTTTATTAATAGAATTACTAGACTTTATATTGATGATCAAATTGATGTCGATGAAGCTGTTGATATGATTAACAAATCATTAGCTAAATTCAAATAATTTTAATTTTATAAAAAAGCGGATAATATAAATTATCCGCTTTTTTTATGAATGACACTCTAGCAAATACAGAAAAAAAAACTGCATACATCCTAACTTTACCTGCAGTCCTATTAGTTTTTTCAATAATTTTATTTCCAATTTTTGCAAATGTTTGGATTAGCTTTAAAGAGGTTGAGTTAAAAGATATTAGAATTCCAGAACCTAGAGCAAAAAAAATTGTAAAGTCTATTTCTGATGAGCCCTCTAAAATAAAAATATTATATAAATTAAGAAACAGTTCATTAATTCAAGAGATAAGAGATGTTTCATTTCAAGATAATTTTCCAAAAACTTTTGAAATAGAAAATTTAGATCCAAGATGCTCTTATAAAAAGCAAAACCTAAAATGTGAATTTGGAAATTGGCCAGCTAAATATAGGGAAAATTTCCAAGTAATATTTGTAACAAATGATGGATCAAAAATAGACAAAAAAAATCTTAAGTCAATTAAGCCAAAATTAAAGGGAAAATCTGATAATATATTACTTAATACTAACTTTACTCTCAAAAACTTTAAAAAGGTTTTATTCGAAAATGAATTTGTAGACTTATTACTTACAACTTTTTATTACACATTTTTTGGAACTGTTGGCTCAATAGTATTCGGTATTTTAACTGCTCAGATGGTTAATCAAAAATTTTATGGAAGAACATTCATGAGAAGTGTTCTACTTTTCCCTTATGTTGCCCCAGTTGTTGCATTAGCTTATACTTGGGAACTTTTACTAGATCCAAATAGCGGTACGCTAAATAGTTTACTATTAAACTATCAAATTATTGAAACTCCAATAAATCTCCTTGGACAAAAATATATTGAAATTAGTATTTTGGGTTTTGAATTTAAATTAAGGTTAGCACTTACAACAGTTATAATGTTTGAAATTTGGAGATATTTCCCTCTAGCCTTTTTATTTATTCTTGCAAGACTTCAAGCAATTCCAAAAGAATTATATGAGGCTGCTGATGTTGACGGAGCAAGTCCTTTTCAAAAATTTTTTAATATTACGCTTCCTCAAATTACTGCAGTGATTTCTATTTTATTCATGATTAGGTTTATATGGAATTTTAATAAATTCGAGGATGTCTTTTTATTAACTGGAGGTGCATCAGGAACCAGAACTTTACCAATAAATGTTTATCAACAAGGTTTTGCAATATCAGACATAGGAATGGGCTCAGCTGTTTCAATAGTAATCGTTGTATTGCTTTTAATGTTTATGTTTTTTTATTTTAAACTTTTAGGAAAAAGAGTAGATGAGAACTAAAAATACAATACTATTTTCGTTGATATCTACTTTTTTTTTAATTTTTTTAATTTCGATTTGGAAGATATTAGCAACATTGCAAGGTTTAAGTATTAATAGCTTTAATATAGAAATAATTTTTATATTTGGTTTTTTAATATCATTAGCTCACTTGGGAATAGGTGATAGAGTTAAATCAATTTATAAATCAATAATTTTTTCTTCCATATTCGTTTTTTGTGATGGTTACTTAATACAAAAATTACCAATTTGGTATAATGTGGGTGTATTTTTAATATTATATTTTTTTACCAATAAAATTAGTAAATATACTTTTCTAGGTTTAAAAGAAGAGCACTCTACTCAAGTAATTTTATTTGATTTTTTAACTTTATTTGGAATATTATTTTTTTCATTTGTAATACTTTTTCCATTTTACATGATGTTAGTAACAAGTTTTAAAACGCAAATAGCATTATTAGTGAATCCTTTAGATTTTAGTATTAATTTTGGACAAGATATAAAAGATCTATTTAAATCTTATTTTGTAATTTTTAAATCTTATAAATTTGGAAAATATATTGTGATTAGTACAATTGTTTCTGTCGGCACTGTTATTATCACTCTGCTTTTTGCGATACCCGCTGCTTATGCAGTCGCAAGATTAAATTTCTTTGGAAAAACATTTTTATCTACATCTATACTTATAATATATATGTTTCCTGCAATCGTTCTTGTTATTCCGTTGTATACAATATTTAGTCAATTAGGTTTACGTAATTCAATAGAGGGTTTATTAATTGTGTATACGGCAACAACACTCCCAGTAGCTATTTATATGTTACAAGGATACTTCAAAAGCATACCAAAAGAATTAGAGGAAGCTGCAATATTAGATAAATTAAGTTGGTTTGGAATTATTTCAAAAATTATAATTCCACTAAGTATTCCAGCTATTTCATCTGTCGCTTTGTATGTTTTTATGATTGCTTGGAATGAATTTTTATTTTCTTTAATGTTCTTAGATAATCCAAATTCATTTACATTATCAAGAGCTATTCAATACTTAAGTGGAGATGCAGAAACGCCAAGACAATATTTAATGGCAGGGTCAGTTGTTGTTACATTACCAGTATTATTTATATTTGTTTATTTTGAAAAATATCTAGTTAGCGGTTTGACAGCAGGAAGCGTTAAAGGATAATGAATAGATTTATAAAAAATGCTCAAAAAATTTTACTTGGAAATAGAAAAAGAGGATACACCTTACCGACAAATAATAAATTATATCCCGCTCAATGGAACTGGGATTCAGCATTTATTGCATTAGGATATTCTTATTTTAATTTCAATTTTGCTTTGAAAGAAATAAAGACACTTTTAGATGGGCAATGGAAAGATGGAATGGTTCCACATATATTGTTTCATAATACAAACACAAATTATTATCCTAATCATACTGCTTGGAATTGTGGAAACAAAGTTCGTTCGTCTGGGATAACTCAGCCACCAGTGCTTGCAAGTATTTTAAAACAAATAATAGATAAAAACAAAATTTCTCAAAAACAAAAAAAACAAATTAAAAAATTTATAATTAAAATTAAAAAATCTCATGAGTGGTTTATTAAAAATAGAGATCCTAAGAAAACTGGTTTAGTTTCAATACTTCATCCTTGGGAAAGTGGTTATGATAACTCTTCGCTTTGGGATGGACCAATGAGTAAAGTTAAAATTGAAAAAAATATACAATACAAAAGAGCTGATAATAAAGTCATTAATCCAGAACATAGACCTTTAAATATTGACTATGATAGGTATGTAACAATTAAAAACGATCTAAGAAAAAAGAAGTATAATCCAAAAAAAATATTCAATACTGCATTGTTCAATGTCGTTGATATTGGATTTAATTCTATATTTCTTAAAGCTAATAAAGATTTAATCATACTTTTAAAAAAATTTAATCTAGATAGCTCTAAAATAATTAATTATACAAAACTCACTGAGAGAAATATTTTAAGATTTTTTGACGAGAAAAAGGGTACTTTCTTTTCATTTGATTTAAGAAATAAAAAAAAAATATCAGTCCCATCTATAACAAATTACTTAGTACTGTTTGCCGATATTAATAATCATAAGATAAATGATGTTTTAATCAAAAACTTAAAAAAACATAACGTAAAAGAAAAATATTTCTTTTCTTCAATAAAACCTACTCACAATAGCTTTGAAGAAAAACGTTATTGGAGAGGACCTGTATGGGTTAATTGTAATTGGTTTATTTGCAAGGGTCTAATTAATAAGGACGAAAAATATTTAAAAAAAATAAAACAAAGCACTATTAGATTAGTAGAAAAAAAAGGATTTCACGAATATTACAGTTGCAAAAATGGCAAACCAATGGGTGCAAATAATTTTTCTTGGTCTGCAGCTCTATATTTGGATTTAAAATTAAATAAAGATTAATCTTTTATTTTATCCCACTCAGACATTCCACCAGTAATGTTTTTAACATTTTTAACACCCATGTCTTTCATTGTTTTTGTGGCAAGAGTGCCTTGACCGCCTAAACCACAAAAAACCACAAACTCTTTATCTGGATTATTTTTAAAAATACCATTTTCCAAAGGACTTCCCTCTGCTAAATAAAATTCAAGCAATCCTCTGTCCATGTGTATAGCATTTCCTATTGTACCTTTAGAAAAACTATCTTTATCTCTTACATCAATAAATTGAACATTAGGATCATTTAATTTTTTCTTTGCATCTTCAGCAGTAATGTTTTCAATTTCACTGCCTACACTCATAAGTTCATCAAATTTTTTCATTTAAAATTCTTAAATTATTAGTTTTGAAAACCATATTTTCTTAATCTTACATCACCCGTTCTAGCATGCGCTTCCATTCCCTCGTATCTAGAAATTCTTGCACAAGCAGCACCAACTTCTTTTGTTGCGGCCTTACTCATTCTTTGGAAACTTAACGTTTTAATAAATTTACCAACAAATAAACCCCCTGTGTATCTTCCCGCACCTTTTGTTGGCAAAATGTGATTTGTACCTGAACATTTATCTCCATAAGCAACAGTTGTTTCTTCACCAATGAATAAAGATCCATAATTTTTTAATCTATCGTGGTACCATTGTAAATTTTTAGTTTGGACTTCTAAATGTTCCGGAGCGTATTCATCACTAACTTTAGCAATCTCTTCATCAGTGTCACAAAGAATTACTTCACCATAATCTCTCCATGCAGCACCTGAATTTTCTCTTGGAAGATCTGGTAAATCTGCAATTAATTCTGGAACTCTTTCCATTACATAATCTGCAACTTTTTTACTTTTAGTAAACAACCAGGCTGGAGAATTATAACCATGTTCTGCTTGGCCAACTAAATCATATGCAACCATTTCAGGATCAGCTGTCTCGTCTGCAATTACTGCAATTTCTGTAGGTCCTGCAAATAAATCTATACCAACTTTTCCAAATAAAATTCTTTTTGCTTCAGCAACAAATTGGTTTCCAGGCCCAACTAAAATATCCGCAGGGGCATTTCCAAATAAACCGTTTGTCATTGCTGCAATAGCTTGTACACCACCTAAATTCATTATCACGTCAGCACCACATAAGTCAGCTGTATAAACAATTGATGGATGCACTCCAACTCCTGGTTTTGGTGAACTACAAACTAAAATATTTTTTACACCAGCAACTTTTGCTGTTGTTACACTCATTACAGCTGAAGCTATATGAGCATATCTCCCTGCTGGTACGTAGCAACCTGCTGTATTTACAGGGATAAGTTTTTGTCCAGCAAATAAACCATCAGATAATTCAACCTCAAAGTCCTGACCATAATTTTTTAGTTGTGCTTCAGCAAATTTTCTCACTCTTTCATGAGAGAACTGAATATCATCTTTAGTTTTTTGATCTAAATTTTTTTTTATTTCTTCAATTTTTTCTTTTGAAACAATTACATCACCTTCATATTTATCAAACTTTTTCGAAAGCTCTTTACAACCTTCTTCTTTACTAGTCTCAATATCTTTTAGTATATTTTCTACTATTTCTCTTGTTTTTGTGTCGTCAGTTGATGATGTTTTTGGTGATTTTTTTAAGTATGTAATTGCCATTTCTCTCCTTTAAAATTTCAATTTATTTAAATGAATTTCTTTTGAAATTCAATGAATCATTTAGTCCAATGCAACCACTGCAGCTGCAATAGAAGCTAAACGTGCTTGAGCTTCATCAGATCTACTTGTTATAACAACTGGTACTTTTCCACCAACCACAACTCCTGCGGCACATGCTCCACTAAAATAGATAAGCATTTTAACCAAAGCATTACCAGTCTCTACACTTGGCACCAATAAAACATCTGCTTCTCCAGCAACTAAATTTTTAATTCCTTTTATTATCGCTGATTTTTTTGAAATACTATTGTCAAAAGCTAAAGGACCAAAAACATCAGCACTTAAATTTTCATCTTTTGCTAATTTTGTTATTTCTGCTGCTTCAATGGAACTTGGTACACTTTCTAAAACTTCTTCGGTTGCAGATAATACAGATATTTTTGGCCTTTCTATACCTATTCGGTTTGAAAAATTAACAACATTTTTAAGAATATGCATTTTTGTTTTAACATTTGGTAAAACATTTAATGCTCCATCAGTAATAATTAAAGGTTTATCATCTTTATCAATCGTCATATGCCAGATGTGACTTAACCTTGTTTTTCCAAGCAAATTGTATTCTCTTTTTAAAATTTCTTTCATCAAAACATCTGTATGAATATGGCCTTTAACTATTATTTGTACTTTGCCTTCACTTGCTAATTTAGCTGCAATTTTTGCAGTATCATTTTCTATAGGTACGTGGATAAGTTCATATTCAGAAATATCCCATTTGATATCTTCAGCACATTTTTGAATTTCAACTTCATGTCCTATAAATATTGGCTCAATTAAATTTTCATTAACTGCGTCTTGAACAGATAACATGGGTAGAGGTTTTCCAGCATTTACAACTGCAACTTTAACTCCTTTTTTTTTATGAGCTAAATCTAATAAGTTATTTGGACAGACAATTTCTTTATTTGAAAGCATAATTAATTATTATCAATAAGTTCAGTTATGATTTTTTTAGTATTATACACTTGTTTCCAATTTGGATAATCTTTTTTAAATTTATTATTGTTTGTAATGTACCAAATATGATCACCAACTCTATTTTGTTTTATAAATTTTTTTTTAATATTTATTTTTAACTGAGTTTCAACTTCATTTAATGCTTCAATAATTGAGCAGCTAGAAAATCTACCTCCACCAATATTATAAACTTCACCTCTTTTTGGTTTTTTATAAAATTCCCAAAAGCAATTAACTAAGTCTGAGCTATGAAGGTTGTCTCTTACTTGTTTTCCTTTGTATCCAATTATTGTATATTTTTTTTTAGTGGAAGTTAACTTTACCAAATATGATAGAAAACCATGTAGTTTTGCACCACTATGGTTAGGTCCTGTAATACAACCGCCTCTAAAGCTTACTGTTTTTAGACCAACATTTTTTCCATATTCTTGAACAATCAAATCTGCATATGTTTTTGAAACACCAAAGAAGCTATGAGTACAATTATCTATAGAAAAATTTTCATCAATACCTTTGTAATAGTGATTTGATAAACTTAGCTCAAAACGGGTTTTTTTTTCATTTATTTTTAGTTTATTAGGATTATCACCATATACTTTGTTAGTTGACATAAAAATGAAAGGAGAGTCAGGACAGTAAAGTTTTGTTAACTCTAGAAGATTTAAAGTACCTGTTGCATTTACATTAAAGTCTAATATTGGAAAATTTTTTCCATAATCATGCGAAGGTTGCGCTGCACAATGAATAATTATAGAAATATTTTTTTTATATTTTTTAAATATTTTTTCTAAATTTTTATAACTTCTAATATCAGTATTATAATGAGAATAATTCTTAATTTGTTTTTTTATTTTATTTTTTATCCACTGAGTGGAACCATCTTTTCCAAAAAAAATTCTCTAAGATTGTTATCAATACCCAATATATCAAAGCCCTTCTTGGAAAAAAACTTTACAGATTCAGATCCAACAAGACCATTTGAGCCAGTAATCAATGCTATCGACATTATTTAATTATTTATTAATTTTTATTAATTTTGTTTTATTTTTCATCAACCATTTATAGTTATCTTTCACAATATCAATAATATTCTTCTTTGGTCTCCATTTATAAATTTTATTTGCAAGAGTGTTATCTGTTATAAAATAAGGAATATCATATATACTTGTTTTTTTAATTTTAGTATATTTTAATTTGTTCCCAGTTATTTTTTGACAAATAGATGATAAGTTTTTCAGTGAGGTGTTACTTTTTTTTGAACCTCCAACACAGATTTTTTTATTATAAATATTGTTTAATTTTTTTATTTGTAAATTAATTAAACTAACCAAGTCATCTATGTGCAGCACATCTCTCACTTGGTTTCCATGACCTCCAAAACCAATATATTTAAGATTTTTATTTAAAATATGTTTCCATACCCACAAACTTACAAAGCCTTGGTCTTGTTTTCCAAATTGCATGGGACCAGAAATTACACCACATCGATTGATTATATATTTTAATCCAAACGCATAAGAAAATTCCTCAATTAATAATTCTGAAGCTAGCTTTGTAAAACCGTATAAGGATTTAGGCTTTAAAGTGTCAAAATTTTCATTTATTCTTTTATTAATTTTAATTTTTTTTCTTAAATTTTTTTTTCCAATAATATTATTTATTTCACTTATAGAATTTACTCTGCTAGATGAAATAAAAATAATTTTTGAATTATCTTTTTTTGCTTTTTTTAATAAATTAAATGTTCCAATTAAGTTAGTATTAAAAACTCTATCAATGTCTTTTTTTGAAACCTCTACGGCTGCTTCAGCACAACAATCTATTATAAGATCGAATTTTGTTAGTTTTTGAATTTTTTTTTCGTTAAAAATATCAATTTTATAATTTTTTATTCTTTTTTTTTTTAATATTTCAAAGTTTAAAACTGAGCTTTTCCTTGAGAGATTATCAAGTGAAAATACTTTGTTAGATTTTTTTTTTAAAGCGAGGCAAATATTTGCACCCACAAATCCACATCCACCAGTAACTAATATTTTCATCTAACTTTTTTGTTTAATAATATTTTTTCAAAAAGACAATAAAGTAAAGTAAAAATATACATAGAACCTGTTTCATGCATGTTAAATTTTGAGTTTCCATGCATTCTCCCGCTCCAAGATATTGGTATAATTTCATATTTGTAACCTCTAGTAATTATTTTTAATGGAAGTTCCAAAAAAACATTAAAACTTTCAGATACAATTGGTAAGAATTTTAACAATACTTTCCTATCATAAATTTTAAAAGCATTTGTGAAATCATTATATTTTGAAAGAAATATAATTTTAATTAGATTATTAGCTATTCTATTAATCAATAATTTAATTAAAGGATAATTTTTAACTTTTGATTTATAAACAAATCTTGATCCTAATACTGCATCTATTTTTTGTTTACTAATTAATTTATAATATTTAATTACGTCCTTAATATCATCAGACATATCGCACATAAAAATACACACATAATCAAATTTAGATTTTTTTATCCCTTCCTGTATAGCTGATCCAAGCCCTTTTTTTTTATTTCTAATAAGTTTAATAAACTTTTTATTTTTTGAATATTTTTTTAAAAACTTAAACGTACCATCAGTACTGAAATCATCAATAAAGACAAATTCTAACTGATTTATTTTTGTTTTTAATTTTATAAGTTTTTTTAATGTGTAGTCCAACTGATCTATTTCATTGTGCACAGGAATTATAAGTGATAAAGTCATTATTTCATTTATATATTAATTTGTTAGATTATTACTTTGCAAAAAATATTCTCCTACTTTTTTTTTATAATTTTAGTGTTCCTAATGTCTTATTTTTGGGAATTTATCAAAATTCCATTTGATACCTCAATAACTATCAAAGGAGAACATTATTTACCACAGCTACATAATCCACTCAATGACTCAATTAGGTTTATAATGTTTGTTTTCATACCTCTCTTTGGATATTTAATTTATAATTTTATTATCAATCAAACAAAATTTTTCATCTTTTTTAAAAATAATTTTTTAATTTTAGAAAAAAATAGCAACAATTTTTACACAAACAAAGATTTATCTAAAATAAGTTTTATATTTTTTATTTTTTTAATTGTTGAATTTTTAAGTTTAGATTTTAAAAATTTTATATCTGAAATCGATATGTTTCATGAAGGATTATGGCTCACAGCATCGTCAAACAAAATCTATACTAATGAATTTTGG
>CACKBU010000003.1 GCA_902598485.1 uncultured Pelagibacteraceae bacterium | reverse complement strand
GATAAATAACAATATTGAATTAAACCAAGATGAAATAGATGTGGCTATTGGAATAATTATAAAACCAACTTCGCTAAAATAATAAACACTAATAAAAATATTTAGTAATACTGATATTAAAGAAATATAAAATGGAGTTTTGGTATCATTGTTTGCAAAGAAAAAACTTGAAAATACTTTTATCAATGCAAAAGCAGGAAGCCCTAATGCAAAATAATATAAAGCTAAGCTTGAGTTGTTGACTGAATTTTCATTGAAAGATCCGTAACCAAATAAGGCTGAAATAATTTGTTCCGACCCAATTATTAAAGCAATAGTTGCTGGAAGACTTAAAAATAAACTTAATTCAAGAGCTTTATTTTGTATAAGCAAAATCTTATTTTTTTTCCTAGATTGAATGTGTTTTGAAAGCTGTGGAAGTATTACAACACCAATTGCAATACCGGCTATAGCAAGGTTAATTTGATAAATTCGATCTGCATAATATAAATAAGAAACTGCGCTTGCTTGAAATGAAGCAATGATTGTTCCAATTAAAATATTAATTTGAGTAACTCCGGAAGAAAAAATACTTGGTAAAAGTTTTTTAAAAAAAAATTTAACTTTGTTACTTACTTTTAATTTAAAACTAAATTTAAGTGAGTAATATTTTGATACATATTTATATAGAAATATTAATTGTAAAAAACCAGCTAAAGAAACTCCATAAGATAAATAATATACTAGCTGATCACCTAGGTATTTTGAAAAAATTAATACTAAAATTAAAACAATATTCAATATTATTGGTGCTGCAGCAGCAGCTGCAAATTTATTGTGTGAATTTAGGATTGCAGAAAAAAATGAGGCTAAACAAATAAAAAATAAAAAAGGGAAAGTAATTCTTGTTAAATTAATAGCTACCTCCATTTTTTCTAAATCACTCACAAATCCTGGAGCAATGATTGAAACAAATGCAGGCATGAAAATTTCAATTATTATTGTTAAAAATAACAACCCTAAAAAAAGGAGATTAAAAATATCGTTTGCAAAATTGTTTGATTGTTTTTTTCCCTTAGTAATTTCAGATGAATAACTTGGAACGAATGCTGCATTAAAGGTGCCTTCAGCGAACAATCTTCTAAAAGTATTTGGAATTCTAAATGCTACAAAAAAAGCATCAGCCAACATCCCTGTTCCTAGAAAAATCGCTATTAAAATATCTCTTAAATAACCCAGTAATCTACTAATGATAGTATAAAAACCAAATGTGCCTGTTGACTTAAGTAAGTTCATAAATCATATTAGTCTTAATTTTACCCCAATTGTACACTTATTGTTATCAGAAATGAAAAAAACAAAAATCGATCATTACACAGATAAAGAAGCTTTAGATTTTCATAAACACAAAAAACCTGGCAAGATTGAGATTATTTCTTCAAAAAATATGACAACTAAGCGTGATCTTGCTTTAGCATATTCCCCAGGAGTTGCCGCTCCTGTAAAAAAGATAAGTGAAAACCCAGAAGCAGCTTATGATTATACAAGTAAGGGAAACCTTGTTGCTGTAATAAGTAATGGTTCTGCAATATTAGGGATGGGAAATTTAGGAGCTCTTGCATCAAAGCCTGTGATGGAAGGAAAGGCCGTATTATTTAAAAGATTTGCAGATATCGATTCGATTGATTTAGAAATTGATTGTAAAGATTCAGACGAAATTATAAATTCAATTAAAAATTTTGCACCTAGCTTTGGAGGAATAAATTTAGAAGACATAGCTGCACCAGATTGTTTTATAATAGAACAGAAATTAAAAGAAATTTTAGATATTCCAGTTTTTCATGATGATCAACATGGAACAGCAATTATAACAACCGCAGCATTAATTAATGCCTTAGATATTTCAGGTAAATCAATAAAAAAAATTAAAGTTGTAGTTAATGGTGCTGGAGCTTCAGCGCAAGCTTGTACTGAGTTATTTAAAAACTCAGGAGTAAAATCTGAAAATATAATAATGCTAGACAGAAAGGGTGTTATTTATGAGGGAAGAACTGAGGGAATTGATCAATGGAAATCCAGATATGCAATTAAAACTAAACATAGAACTTTAGAGGATGCCGTTAAAGGTGCAGATGTTTTTTTGGGATTATCTGCAAAAGGTGTTTTAAAAAAAGAGATGGTTAAATCTATGGCAAAAAATCCAATTATATTTGCTTGTGCTAATCCTGATCCAGAAATTACTCCAGAAGAAATTAGTGAAGTAAGAAATGATGCAATTGTTGCAACAGGAAGATCAGATTATCCCAATCAAGTAAATAATTTAATTGGATTTCCTTACATTTTTCGAGGAGCTTTAGATGTTAGATCCAAAACTATAAATGAAAAAATGAAAGTTGCTGCAGCTAATGCAATAGCTAAGCTTGCAAGAGAAGACGTTCCTGATGAAGTGGTTGCAGCTATGGGTGGGGAAAGGCCTCATTATGGAAAAGATTATATTATTCCATCAACATTTGATCCAAGACTAATTAGTGTAATACCAGTGGCTGTAGCAAAAGCAGCTATAGATAGTGGAGTAGCTAGAAAAAATATAGATGATTTTGATATTTATAAAGATCAACTAAAGCAAAGACTAGACCCAACAGTAACTATCATGCAAGGTATAAATTCATTTATAAAGAAAAATCAGAAAAAAATTGTTTTTGCAGATGGTGAAGATGAAAATACTTTAAAAGCCGCTATAGCATTTAAAAATTCAAAATTAGGTATTCCAATCCTGGTTGGTAAAGAAAGTAAAATTAAAGAACAAATTAAAAATATTGGCTATAGTGAAAATTTTGACATTGAAATTGTTAATTCAAAAGATGAAGAAAAGAGAAAAAGATACGTTAAACATTTATTTGAGAAATTACAAAGAGAGCAAGGATTATTAGAACGAGATTGTGACCGAATGATCAGAAATGATAGAGTTGTTTGGGCTACTAGTATGGTTGCATGTGGCGATGCTGATGGTGCTGTGACAGGCAATACAAGACGATTTGGTGTTTCATTTGAAAAAATCAAGCAAGTTGTAGATGTAAGAAAAGGTGAAATTATGTTTGGTTTAAATATGATCGTTCATAAAGGGAGAACTATTTTTGTTGGTGATACAAGTGTCCATGAATATCCAACATCTGAACAAATGGCTGAAATTGCTATATCTACAGCTAGAGTAGTTAGACTTTTTGGATTTGATCCTAAAGTTGCTTTTGTATCTCACTCTACATTTGGACAACCTCTTACTAGTAGAACAAAACATATTCGAAACGCTGTTGAGATATTAAAAGAAAAAAAAGTAGACTTTGAATTTGATGGAGATATGCAACCTGATGTTGCTCTAAATCCTGAGTACGAAGAGCTGTATCCTTTTGCAAAAATTGTTGGAAAAGCAAATATTTTAATTATGCCTGGACAACATAGTGCAGCAATTTCTTATAAGTTAATGAAAACTATAGGAGATTCAAAAGTAATTGGGCCATTGTTAATTGGACTTGGACTTCCTATTGAAATAGCTCCTCTACGATCATCAACTTCAGAAATACTTAACTTAGCATCAATTGCTGCTTATTCTTCCCAAGTAATTGATTACAAAAAATAATAATTATTCTCTTTGAATCCTTAAATCTTCAACAAGAATAATACTAGCAATTACATCTTCTACATCAAGAATTTCTGTAGCCTCGCTTATTACCAAATCTTTTTCTTCAGAAGTTAAAGCAATTCCATAAACATAAATTTTCTTTTTGTAAGTATCTATTTGGTAATTAGTGGCCTTAATATTTTTATTTACAATTAATGCTGTTCTTAATTGTGATGTAATAAGTAAATCTTTTGCAGATTGTTTAAAATTGAACTCTTCTTTAATTTTAATATCATTTCTAACTGATCTTGCACCCTTAGTTTCCCATGCTAACTTGGTAATCATTAATTTCTCTTCTGGACTATCTACTTTTCCGGTTACAAAAATTCTCCCATCAATAACTTTGGTTTTAACTGTTAAAAGATATTTTTTGTCTTTAGATAAAATTTTTGCAGTTATGCTTTTTTCCATAATTGAGTCGTCTATTTGAGTGCCAACAGTTCTGGGGTCTAAAGCAACCGAAACACCTGTTCCAAAAAGACCCTTGGAACCAACACCAACACATCCGGTTAGAATAAAACTAATTAAGATAAAAATTAATAATTTATTTTTCATTTTTTAATTTCAAACAATAATTATAAATTTCTTTTTTAGATACATTTGTACTTTTATTTAAAATATCAGTAATTTCTTTAGTAGGTAGTTTATGAATCATTTTTTTAATTATATTCATATCTGATTCAGTTAATTTTTGAGATATATTTTTATTAATCTTTTTTTCAGAAATAACAACTGTAAGCTCACCTTTTGGCTCTTTTTCAAATAATTCTAATTCATCTACATTTTTTCTTATAAATTCTTCATATATTTTTGTAATTTCCCTACAAAAAATTATCTTCCTGCCTGTAAAATTCTTTTTTATTTCAGGTATGATTTTATTAATTTTTTTAGGAGAAATAAAAAAAACCAAGGAATTTTCAAATTCTGAGAATTTTTTTAATTCATTAGATAATTGTTCTTTTTTGTCTGAAAAAAAACCACAAAATAAAAATTTATCTGAAAAACCACTGATTGAAATAGCCGTAGCAACAGCGCAAGGTCCAGGAATGGGATATATTCTTATCTGGTTCTTAATGCACTCATTAACTAAAATTGAACCGGGATCAGAAATACCAGGTGTACCAGCATCAGATATCAAGGAAATTATTTTTCCTGATTTTAAATATTCAATAATTTTTATTACATTTTTTTTCTCATTAAATTTATGATTTGAAATTAGTTTTGATTTTATTTGATATTTATCTAAAAGATTTTTTGAAACGCGAGTATCTTCGCATAAAATATAATGAGATTGCTGTAAAACTTCAATTGCTCTTAAAGTTATATCTTTTAGATTTCCTAAGGGAGTTGATACCAAATAAAGACCATTTTCGTATTCTTTTAATTTAAATTGTGGTTTTATGATCATAATTTAGCTTAAAAAATATTATATTAGCATTAAAATGATCAAATTAATTAAAATTGTTTATTTTATTATTTTTAGTTTTTATTTTCTGTTTTTTCCAAATGTTAATGCTCAAGAAAAAATCAAAATAGGACTATTGGTGCCTATGACAGGAGAAAATAAGGAGATTGGAAAGTCGATAATTAAAGCAGTTGGATTAGCGGTCAAAGATATTAATAATGATCTGATAGAAATCTATCCAAAAGATACGGCAACTAAAGCTAACCAAACTTTAAAATCAGCATTTGAATTAAGTGAAATGGGGATAAAAATTGTTATAGGTCCTGTGTTCTATGAAAGTTTGACTTATTTAGATGAAATGAAAGATTTAACTTTTTTATCATTAACAAATAAAACTTTAGATCTCCCAAAAAATATAATCTCTGCTGGAATTAATTCTACATCACAATTTAATACAATAAAGAAATTTTTAGAAACTAATCAAATACAAAGAACTATTTTTTTAACACCAATTCAAGATTATGAATTTGAAGTTAAAAGAGGAATGAAAAATTCAAAAATTAAAATTTATAAAGATTACGAATATAATATAGAGCCTACAAAACTAACAAAACAAATAGAAGAAATTACAAACTACAGAATAAGAAAGCAAAATTTAGAGGACGAAATAAAAAGGATAAAAAATTCAAATGATCCAAATAAAGAAAAAAAAATAAAAAGACTTGAAAAAAGATACTCTTTGGGTGGTTTAAATTTTGACGCTGTTGTAATTGCAGATTTTGATGAAAGTCTAAAAAGTGTATCTACATCACTTTTATATACTGACGTACTTCCAAAAAATAAATATTTTATAACTTTAAATCAATGGTTTGATGAAAGTTTGTTAAATGAAACTGATATCCAACCTTTATATTATCCATCAATAAATAAAGAAAATTTTGATAGCTACAAAATAAAGTACTATAACGCATTTAACGAAGATCCAACTCATTTGTCCTTATTAAGTTATGACCTTATTGGCTTAGTTTATTATTTATCAATGAATTCAAAAATAGAAAACTTAAATAAAATTTTTAAGAAAAAAAATTCATTCAAAGGAAAAATAGGAATTTTTGATATTAAAAATAATAAAATTAATCACAGACTTAATTTTTATAAGATTGAAGATCAAAAACTTATAAAAATTTTTTAATTTTTTTAAAAGCTTGATATCTATGATCCATTTTATATTTTTGAGATGGCTTCATTTCTCCAAAAGTTTTTCTTTTTCTTAAAGGAATAAAAATTGGATCATAACCAAATCCATTTTTTCCTTTTGCTTCATGTGAAATATGACCTTCAACTTTACCTATGACGCAAGCTATTTTTTTATTTAAGTATGAAATAGAAAGTGCACAAATAAATCTTGCTTTTATTTTTTTGTTTTTCCAATTTTTGTCTTTTTTATTTAATTCTCTATAAACTCTTTTTATAGCTTTACTAAAGTCCCCATACTTTCCTCCCCACCTTGCAGAATAAATTCCAGGACTTTTATTTAAAAAATCTATTTCTAAACCAGAGTCGTCAGCTAAACACAACAATCCTGTTTTTTTTGAAAAATATTTAGATTTGATCAGTGAGTTTTCTTTAAAAGTCTTACCATTTTCAACTGGGCTTTTAAGATTAAATGTAGATGTAGAATAAATTTTAATTTTTTTAGGCAATAAACTCTTGATTTCACGCAATTTACCCTTGTTATTAGTACCTATTAATAATTTATTAATTTTTTGTTTATACATCTAGAAATTAGGAAAATGCTTACCATATAAGAGACTATGGAAAAAGAAGAAATGCAAAATAACACTTCAGATGATCAAAACGAAGGTAGTGTAAAAGAAAATGAGAAACCTGAAGAAAATTTAGCCGAAGAAAATAAACAAGAAATAGATCCAGAAGCTAAAGAAGAAGTTAAAGAACTAACTCCAGAAGAAAAAATTGCTGAACTGGAAGATAAAATGGCAAGAACTTTTGCTGAAATGGAAAATCAAAGAAGAAGATTTGAAAAAGAAAAAGAAGATGCTTTTGAATATGGTGGTTATAGTTTTGCAAAAGAAGCATTAAATTTAATTGATAACTTAGATCGATCCAAACATGTTCTTGAAAGCGACGATAAATTAAAAGAAACTGAAGCATTAAAAAAGACGCTAGAGCATTTAGATATTATTAAAAAAGATTTAATCTCAATATTTGAAAAAAATAACATTAAACCAATTGATAGCCTTAACAAAAAACTAGATCCAAACTTTCATCAAGCAATGATGGAAATTGAGGACGATACGAAAGAACCTGGAACAATAATTCAGGAAATTCAAAAAGGCTTTACTATAAAAGACAGATTACTTAGACCCTCATTAGTAGGAGTGTCAAAAAAAGTTACAATTAAAGAAGAAAAAACTAAGGAAAATAAGGAAAATTCAGAAAATAAATAATTATGAGATCAACTTGTAGTTTCACATTTAAACCCTATATGACGAGAGAGAGACATTAATATTATGAGTAAAATTATTGGAATAGACTTAGGAACAACAAATTCATGTGTTGCCATAATGGAAGGAACACAAGCTAAGGTTTTAGAAAATGCTGAAGGAGCAAGAACTACTCCATCAGTTGTTGCATTTACAGATGAAAACGAAAAATTAATTGGACAACCAGCAAAAAGACAAGCTGTTACAAATCCAGAAAATACTATTTTTGCAGTAAAAAGACTAATTGGAAGAAATTTTGACGACCCAACGGTAAAAAAAGATGTGGAGGCTGCACCTTTTAAAATAATTAATTCTGAAAAAGGTGATGCTTGGATTGAAGCTAAAGGTGAAAAATATTCACCTTCTCAAATATCAGCATTCATTTTGCAAAAAATGAAAGAAACGGCAGAAAAATATTTAGGTCAGGCTGTAACAAAAGCTGTAATTACTGTTCCAGCATACTTTAATGATGCACAAAGACAAGCAACAAAAGATGCGGGAAAAATTGCTGGATTAGAGGTTTTAAGAATTATTAATGAACCAACTGCTGCATCATTAGCTTATGGTTTGGATAAAAAACAAAATAAAAAAATTGCTGTTTATGATTTAGGTGGAGGGACATTTGACGTATCTATCCTAGAATTGGGTGATGGTGTATTCGAAGTTAAATCAACTAATGGTGACACTTTTTTAGGTGGTGAAGATTTTGATAATGCTGTTGTTGATTACTTGATTTCTGAATTTAAGAAAGATAATGGAATTGATCTTAAGTCAGATAAACTTGCTTTACAAAGATTAAAAGAAGCTGCTGAAAAAGCAAAAATTGAATTATCCTCTGCAGAACAAACAGATATAAATCTGCCTTTTATTACTGCAGATAAAACAGGTCCAAAACATATTAATTTAAAAATGACTAGAGCAAAACTTGAGGCTCTAGTTGAAGACTTAATAGCTAGAACAATGCCACCATGTAAAACTGCATTAAAAGATGCAGGAATTACTGCAAGTGAAATTGATGAAGTGGTTATGGTAGGTGGTATGACTAGAATGCCAAAAGTATTAGAAGAAGTTAAAAACTTTTTTGGCAAAGATCCTAACAAAAGTGTTAACCCTGATGAAGTAGTTGCAATGGGTGCTGCAATTCAAGCAGGTGTATTACAAGGTGATGTTAAAGATGTACTTCTATTAGATGTAACTCCATTATCACTTGGCATCGAAACGCTTGGTGGAGTTTCAACTAAGCTAATTGATAAAAACACAACAATACCAACTAAAAAAAGTCAGGTATTTTCAACTGCTGAAGACAATCAGCCTGCTGTATCTATTAGAGTTCTACAGGGTGAAAGAGAAATGGCAGCTGATAATAAAGCCTTAGGTAATTTTGAATTAGTAGGTATTGCACCAGCACCAAGAGGAGTACCTCAAATTGAAGTTACATTTGATATTGATGCTAATGGTATCGTAAATGTTTCAGCAAAAGATAAAGGAACTGGTAAAGAACAAAAGATACAAATTCAAGCTTCTGGTGGACTAAGTGATGAAGAGATTGAAAAAATGGTTAAGGATGCTGAAGCTAACAAAGAAGCTGATAAGAAAAAAAGAGAGTCGGTTGATGTTCGAAACCAAGCAGATACTCTAATTCACTCTACTGAAAAGAATTTAAAAGAGCATGGATCAAAGATTTCAGATGCAGAGAAAAAAGCAATTGAAGATGCATCCTCTGCTGTAAAAGAAGCTTTAAAAGCTGAAGATATTGAAGATATTAAGAAGAAAACTGAAGTTTTAGTTCAAGCTTCGATGAAACTTGGAGAAGCAATCTATAAATCACAACAAAGTGCAAAACCTGATTCTGGAAAAGATGATGGTGGAGATGATGCAGGTAAAAAAGACGAGAATGTTGTTGATGCTGATTTCGAAGAAGTAAAAGACGAGAATAAAGAAAAAAGCGCTTAAACTGACATTTAATTGTCTGGGGTAATTTGATGGCTAAAAGAGACTATTACGATGTCCTAGGCGTTAACAAAAGCGCAAGTCCAGAAGAATTAAAATCTGCATACAGAAAGTTGGCCGTTAAGTACCACCCAGATAAAAATCCTGGAGACTCAAAAGCGGAAGAAAAATTTAAAGAAGCTAGTGAAGCTTACGGAATACTTTCAGACAAGGAAAAAAAACAAAACTACGATAACTTTGGTCATGCTGCATTCGAAAACGGTGGTGGCAGACCAGGTGGAGGTTTTGGTGGATTTAGCGGAGCAGATTTTTCTGATATTTTTGAGGATTTCTTTGGTGATTTCGGAGGAGGTGGAAGATCAAGAAGTAGAAAATCGAATAATAGAGGTTCTGACCTGAGATACGATTTATCAATTTCATTAGAAGAGGCTTACCATGGAAAGAAACAGGACATTAAATTTTCAACAACAGAACAGTGTAGTACATGCAGAGGAAATGGATCTAAGCCAGGCTATTCTCCAGACAGGTGCTCATATTGTGGTGGTAATGGTAGAATAAGATCCAATCAAGGTTTCTTTACAGTACAACAAACATGTCCACAATGTAATGGAAATGGTGAGGAAATAACTAACCCATGTAATAATTGTAATGGCCAAGGTAAAAAACAAACCTCAAAGAAAATTTCTGTAACCATTCCAAAAGGTGTTGATGACGGAACTAGAATTAGGCTTGCAGGAAAAGGTGAAGCAGGGACGAGAGGTGGAGCAACAGGTGATTTATACTTATTTATTAACGTTCACTCTCATGATTTATTTAAAAGATCAGATGAAAATTTGTTTTTTGAATTTCCTCTTTCTCTTGCAGATGCAGCATTAGGAACAACAATAGAAATTCCAACTATTGATGGTGGAAAAGCTAAAATTAAAATTCCTGATGGAACTCAAAATGGTAAACAATTTAGATTAAAGGGTAAAGGTATGCCATTTATGAGAAGAGGTGATTTCGGGGACTTATATGTTCAAGTTAAAACAGAGGTACCTGTATATTTAAATAAAAAACAAAAAGAATTACTGGAACAATTTAGAGAAATTGAAAACGATAAATCAAATCCGAGTATTAAAAAATTTTTTCAAAAAGCAAAAGATTTCTGGAAAAACTAAAAGACTAATCTTCTAAAAAAGGTTAATATTAGCTAAATGAAAAAAATTAATTTAGCGATTTCTGGTTGTATGGGTAGGATGGGTCAGCAATTAATTAAGTCTTCAAAGAAAAATAAAAACTTTAAACTAGTTGCACTTACAGAAAATAGACCAATAAATAAAAAGTTTTATGGAGTTAAACCTGAATTAAATTCTGACAAAGCTTTTAAAGAAGTTGATGTAATTATTGATTTCACAGTACCAAATTGCACTCTTGAAATCCTAAAAATAGCATCAAAACTAAAGAAAAAGGTAGTAATTGGTACTACTGGATTTACTAGAAACCAAGAAAATCAAGTTAAAAAATATTCAAAAAAAATACCTATTCTAAAAGCAGGTAACATGAGCTTAGGTGTAAATTTATTAATGTATTTAACCGAGATTGCATCAAAATCACTAAATGATGAATACTTAAGTAAAATATTTGAGGTACATCACAAGCATAAAAAAGACTACCCTTCTGGTACCGCGTTAATGCTTGGTAAAGGAATTGCCGACGGAAAAAATAAGAATTTACATAATTTAATTGGTAAAAAATTCTTAAATAAAAAATCTTTTCCTTATGGAAAAAAAATTAATTTTAACTCAATAAGAAAAGGTGAAATTATTGGTGAACATGAAGTGAAATTCTCAAGTGGAAAAGAAATAATTACATTAAACCATGAGGCCTTTGATAGAGCACTTTACTCTGACGGGGCTTTAACTGCTTCTAAATGGTTAATGAAAAAAAAACCAGGTCTATATTCTATGAGAGATTTGCTTGACTTTTCATAATGAATGAAAAACAAAAAGCAAAAATCATCATTCAAACCCTAAATAAAATTTACCCTAAGGCTCCCGTTCCTTTAAAAAGTAAAAATACTTTTACACTATTGATTTCTGTACTACTTTCTGCACAATGTACGGATGTGAACGTTAACAACGTAACAAAAAATATATATCCAAAATACTACAAACCAGAACACTTTGTAAAATTAGGAAGAAAAAAAATTGAGAAATTAATAAGAAAAATTGGTATTTTTAGAATTAAAGCAAAAAGCATTTATTTAATGTCAAAGCAAGTGTTAGAAAGACACAAAGGTAAAGTTCCTAAAACTTTTGAAGAACTCGAAAGGTTACCTGGTGTCGGCCATAAAACAGCCAGTGTTGTGATGTCTCAAGGTTTTGGATATCCAGCTTTTGCTGTTGATACTCATATTCACAGACTTGCACAAAGATGGGGTTTAACAAATGGAAAAAACGTAGTTCAAACTGAAAAAGATTTAAAAAGAATATTTCCAAAAAAAACTTGGTCCAAACTTCATTTACAAATAATTTTTTATGGTAGAGAATATTGTAAGGCAAGAAATTGTTACGGTTTAAGTTGCAAAATATGCACTACTTGCTACCCAAAAAGAAAAAAACCTGTTATTACCAAAAAGGCTTAATATGAAAATTCTAGGTATAGGAAACGCTATTGTAGATGTAATTTGTAAAGTAGATGATAATTTTATTATCAAAAATAATCTTACAAAGAGTACAATGAAATTATTCTTTGATGAAAATGAATTCAAAAATTTATTAACAAATCTTAAAATTGAAAAAACTATATCAGGGGGATCAATAGCAAACTCTATAGTTGGATTATCTCAACTTGGCGATAAAGTTGGTTTTATAGGTAAGGTTTCTGATGACGAATTTGGTAGTAAATATGAGGAAGGTTTAGAAAGAGAAAATGTTAAATATTTTTATTCTAAGAAGAAAGAAGAGTTACCAACGGGAACTTGTTTAATTTTAATTACACCTGACTCTGAGAGAACAATGTGTACTTTCCTAGGAACTGCAGGAAAGATTAATGAAAATGATGTGAGTTCTGATGTAATTAAAAAAAGTGAGATAATTTTTTTAGAAGGTTACTTATGGGATGAAGGAGAACCAAAGAAAGCATTCGATAAAGCTATAAAAAATGCAAACAAAGTTGCTATGTCACTCTCTGATCTATTTTGCGTAGATAGACACAAACCTCATTTTCTAAACTTAGTAAAAAACAAACTTGATATAACTTTTGCTAACGAACAAGAAATTACATCATTAATTAAAGCAAAAAAATTTGATGAAGTTATAAACTTTTCAAAACAACTTGATAAATTAATGATTGTGACTAGAGGAGAAAAAGGTGCAGTTGCAATTAATGGTGATGAAGTTATTGAATGTGGTATACAAAAAAATCTAAAAATTATTGATCTTACAGGTGCAGGTGATCTTTTTGCTGCTGGTTTTTTGCATGGATATATCAATAAGTTATCTACAAGAGAGTGTCTCGAAAAAGGTACTGAAATGTCATCTAAAGTAATACAACAAATTGGGGCAAGACTTTAAATTAAATTTTCTTTCTTTTAAAACTTCCCTTGCCTTTTTTAGGCTTAACTATTTTTGGTTTGTACTTTTTAGTAAACAAATCTTTAGCCATAGGGTTCTTCTTATTTGATTTGATAACCATTTTTTCTACTAATTAGAAATTCATTGTCTGCAAAAGTATCAAAAACTTTTTTTCTCAATCTATAAATATGAGTTTCTACAGTGTGTGTTTCTAAATCTGATTGATAACCCCAAACATTTTCCTGTAATTCGTCGATACTAACTGATTTATTAATCTTAAATAAGTAAACTATAGTATTAACCTCTTTTTCCGTTAATTTTAATTTTAAATTATTTGCATACATTTCCCTAGAATTTAAATTAAGAGCATAATTACCAATGTTGATTTGGGATTGAGAGCTAAATTGGTTCTTAATGAATTGAATGTTGATTTTTTCAATCAGTTTAAAAATTTTTATTGGAAAATTATCAATGTAAATTTGATTAGAAAAATTAATTTGATTTTTTTCTGTAAGAATTAAATAATTTTCAAAACTATTTATTTTAGAAATTAATTCTTTTTCACTTTCCACTTGTAAAATTTTAAAATTCAAATTTAGATCAAGTTCTATAAATATATGATACAGTGTATGAAATTTATACAAAAGTAATGTTTGATTATTCATAAAAAAAAATAATATGATAATTACCTTAAAAAATAAACATACTCTTCAAATTGATGATTTCAGCTTTAAGTGCTGTATAGGGAAAAAAGGCCTTACAAGTAGTAAAAAGGAAGGTGATAATAAAACTCCGAAAGGTATATTTAAAATAGGAAATCTTTACTTTAGAAAAGACAAGCTAAAAAAACCAGATACACAATTAACATGTTTAGAAATCAAAGATACGATGGGATGGTGTGATGACGTTAATTTCCCAAAAAAATATAACAAATTAATTAAAATTAATAAAAAAGTTAAACATGAAAAATTAAAGAGAAAAGATAATAAATACGACCTATTAATTCCTATAAAATATAACTTTAAAAGACCTGTTATTGGATTAGGTAGTTGTATTTTTATTCATCTAACTAGCAATTATAAAGGAACAGCAGGTTGTATTGCACTTAAAAAAAAAGATTTTTTAATCATGTTAAAAATTATTAAAAAAAATTCTAAAATTAATATAATTTAAGCTCTTTGACCAAAAATACTTGATCCAATTCTTAAGAAAGTGCCAGAATTTTCCACAGCTTTTAGATAATCACCTGACATCCCCATACTTAAATCTGATAAATTAAACTTATGACTCAAATCTTTCATTTCTTTAAAATAATCACTTGAATCATAACCTTCAGGCGGAATACACATCAAGCCAATTACTTCTAATTTAAGTTTTAAGCAATAATTTACCAAATTGCTCAATTCATTTTTATTTACTCCTGATTTCTGCGGCTCATCCCCTATATTTACTTGAATAAATATTTTAATTTTTTTGTTCAGTTTTAAACTTTCATCTGAAATTTTTTTTGCTAATTTTTCACTATCAACTGAATGTATGTAATCGAATAATTTAACAGCAAATTTAACTTTATTAGTTTGTAGCTTTCCTATTAAATGCAATTTTATATGGGGTTTAGTCTTTTTTACCTCTGACCATTTTTCTACTGCCTCCTGTACCTTATTTTCACCAAAATCGATATGACCATGGTCTATTAAAGGCTTAATTTTATCAATTTTAAATGTCTTTGATACCGCAATGATTTTAGGTGAAACTGAAATTTTATAATTATTAAGATTAATTTTGATTTTATTTTCTATATCTAATAAGTTTTGAACTGAGTTTTCCATTTTTTGAATGAATAAATATTACTTTATAAATAATTTTGATACAAACATTATCAATAAGCAGGATGATAAAACGATAATTATATACCGAAATTACACCTCAAAAAAAATAGACGAAAAGCTTATTTTGAAAATAAAAAATTATTGTAAAAAAAAATTATTAAAATTTTATATATCTAATGAAGTTAAGTTAGCAGTTAAACTTAACTTGGATGGAGTTTATATTCCGTCATTCAACAAAAATTTTAGTCATTTAAGTTTTTCCTATAAAAAAAATTTTGAAATAATTGGATCTGCCCATAATCTTAAAGAAATAAAGATTAAAGAACTTCAGAATGTAAAAAAAATTTTTTTATCTTCATTGTTTAAAAAGAATAAGAATTATTTAGGTATCAATAAATTTAAACTGCTTTCAAATTTAACAAGAACAAAAATTGTATCTTTGGGTGGTATATCGAACAATAATTTGAAAAAACTCAAATTATTAAATAATCCTGATTTTGCGGGTATATCTTATTTTGAATAAAAAAAAGGCCCCTAAAAAGGGGCCCTTTTAAATTTTCAATCTAAATTAAATTAGAATGCGAAAGTAGCTGATACAGACCATCTTTCACTGTCACCAGTAGATGCTGATTCAGTGTTAGAGTTACCACCATTGTCGAAGTAGAACTGCGTAGCAGATAATGTTACACCACCTGTAGTGTATGAAACATTAATCTTAGAGTTTTCTTCGTCAATTGCTGAACCTTCAGTGTCAATTGTTTCTTCACCGTATGCAATTGATAAATCATCGCTTACTGTGTATGCAATATTCCATGAAGTAACTTCTTCATCTGTTGCAGATGACAGGTCATGAACGTAATCAGTGTTTGAGTAGCTTAACGTAAATGAACTGTAAGCATAAGATGCTTTCATAGTTGTTGCTGTAGCTTCAGAACCAATTGTATTAGTTTCACCTTCAGCTAAATCAAGTGTTAAACCATCAACACCAGCATAACTTAAATGCCAAGCTGTTGCAGAAGCTCCACCTGCTCCACCTGGAGAGTAAGAAACTTTAGCTGTTAGGTCATCTAACACAGATGGTAATGTGTACAACATGCTGTTGTTTCCAGCTTCAGAAGCTTTAACGGCATCATTGTCTGATCCATTATCCCAAATGTCACCAGCAGCTGTAGTATCAATAGCTGATTGAGCAGAAGATCCACCCTCACCTGAGAATACTAAAGATCCAAGTGCATCTGAACTAACTGTTACAGAGTGACTATCAAACGGAGAGTTAGTCTCTCTAGCTGATTGTCCTAAAGTTGTATCATCGTTTTGGTCAATCACGAAAGATAGTGATACATTCATACCATTATCTAACTCACCAGAACCTGAGAAAGTTAACTGGTTACCCATTGTCCAAGATTTACCAGAAGCAGTCTTAGTTGTGTTTTTAAGACCAATGCTTGCTGATCCAGCTACTGACATTTCACCAGCAACTGCAGAACTAACTACTAACGAACCCGCTAATGCAGTTAATCCAACTTTTTTAAAAGTGTTCATATTAATTACTCCTTTAAATAATTGTTAATTATTAATAATAAACAGAGCATAAATATCACTTTGAAACCTTTAGATTTCATATTTTATTGGATTTTAATTAAAAAATTCTTAAGTGTTACATAAATGCAACAGTTTTTTTTTTAAATATCCATATATTTTATCGAAGTTATTCAATTTGATGTATAAACGAAAAAAATGAATAATAAATTAATAACACTAAAAAAAATGTGTTTTTTAGGGATAATTTGTCTATTTCTAAATGCTTGCAATGGGAAATTTCCTGGGGCAGATGCTAGAAAAGTATCTGCTGATCCAAAAGAGAGAGTAAAAAAAAATCTTGAAGAAGGAAGAGGTTTTACACTAAATAAAACTTTGGGCGATATAACTTCAAAAGGTGGAACCTTTGATTTTGCAAGCTCAAATGAACTTTGGAGAGCTTCTCTAGATGTAATTGATTTTATGCCACTATCATCGGTAAATTATAGTGGGGGTATAATAATTACTGATTGGTATTCAGACATAAATGAACCTTCAGAAAGTATTAAAATTTCAATAAGATTTCTGACTAATGAAATTAGATCTGATGCTTTAGATATAAAAGTATTTAACAGAAAGTGTATAGATAATTTAATCAATTGCAAAATTACAAGTACTGATAAAATGTTGGTGACGGAAATTAAAAAACAAATATTAAAAAAAGCTGCTCTTTATGAGAAAGAAAAAAAAGACAAAAACTTTAAACCTTATAAGAATAAAGGTTTAGGTATCGAATAATTAAAATCCAATATGCAATTTTGTGGAACGATATAATTTTAAGTTAATAGAAAATAAATGGCAAAAACTCTGGGAGAGTAACAAGACCTTTGCTACAACAATAGATAAAAGCAAAAAGAAATTTTATTGTTTAGAAATGTTTCCTTATCCATCTGGAAAAATTCATATGGGTCATGTTAGGAACTATACGATTGGTGATGTACTTGCGAGATACAAGATACTTCAAGGATACAATGTTTTACACCCAATGGGATGGGATTCATTTGGAATGCCAGCTGAAAACGCTGCTAGGCAAAATAATCTAGATCCTAAAACTTGGACTGAAAGTAATATTCAAAAAATGAAATTACAATTAAAAAAGCTTGGCCTTTCAATTGATTGGGATAGGGAAATTTCTACATGTTCTGATGATTATTATATACACCAGCAAAAATTCTTCTTGGAATTATTAAAGAAGAAATTGGTTTACAGAAAAGAAAATTATGTAAATTGGGATCCTGTAGATAAGACTGTTCTTGCAAATGAACAAGTTATCGATGGTAAAGGTTGGCGATCTGGAGCGATAGTTGAAAGAAAAAAATTAAATCAATGGTTTTTTAATATATCTAAATTTTCCCAAAATTTGTTGGATGGATTAGAAACTTTAGACAATTGGCCCAATAAAGTAAAAGTTATGCAGAAAAATTGGATTGGAAAATCCTTCGGATGCGAAATTGACTTTAAAATTGAGAGCGATTTACCTGTAAACAAAATACAATGTTTTACTACTAGACCTGATACACTTTTCGGTTTTTCATTCCTTGCACTTTCTGTTGATCATGAAATATCAAATTATTTTAAAGATGATCCTGATTTTTTTAAATTTAAAGAAGAATGTTCAAAAACAGGTACCACCGAAGAAGCTTTAGCAGTTGGTGAAAAAATCGGCTTTAAAACTAAACTCAAAGCAATCAACCCTTTAAATCCAAGTCAAAAAGTTCCAGTATATTTTGCTAACTTTGTTTTAATGGACTATGGTTTTGGAGCTGTATTTGGTTGTCCCGCACATGATCAAAGAGATTTTGATTTTGCTAAAAAATATAATTTAGAAATAAAGACTGTGGTAAAACCAGATGAAGAAAATGAATCATTCCAAGTTACAAATGAAGCTTATACTGGATCTGGTAAATTAATTAATTCAGATTTTTTAAATGGACTTAATGTCCCTGATGAATCAATAATTAAAACGATAAAAATATTAGAGGAAAAAAAATTAGGGAAAAAAAAAATTAATTTCAGATTGAAAGATTGGGGTGTCTCACGGCAAAGATATTGGGGTTGTCCAATACCTATTGCATATGACGATGCTGGTAACCCATATCCAATACCGGATGAAATGTTGCCAGTTAAACTACCGGAAAATATTGATCTTAATTCAAAAGGAAATCCTCTAGACAATCAAAGCTCTTGGAAAGAGGTTCAGATTAATGGAAAAAAACTAACAAGAGAAACTGACACTCTAGACACATTTGTTTGTTCGTCTTGGTATTATCTTAGATTCTGTTCACCTAAAGAGAAAAGTTACGGATTTAGTAAAGATGACATTGATTATTGGATGCCAGTAGATCAATACATTGGGGGAGTAGAGCATGCTATTTTACACCTTCTTTATTCAAGATTTTTTATGCAAGCACTTTCTTTTGAAAATACAAAATTTAATATTTTAGAACCATTTAATGGATTATTTACTCAGGGGATGGTTTGTCACGAAACCTATAAGGATCCTGATAACAATTGGGTAAGTCCAGAGGAAATTGAAACTATTGACGGTAAAAAGTATCTTAAAAATGATAAATCTAAACTAATTACTGTTGGGCCCTCTGAGTCCATGTCAAAATCAAAAAAAAATACAATTGATCCTGAAGATATCATTAATAATTATGGGGCTGACTCAGCAAGATTATTCATATTATCTGACAGTCCACCAGAAAAAGATGTTCAATGGTCTGAGGAAGGAATTATTTCTTCATATAAATTTATACAGAAACTTTGGAGTTTAAATACAGTAATATTAGATGAAATAAATAAAGATCACCAAAAAAATAATAATGAAGAACTGGAAATTTATACTCAAAAGTTTTTGAAGAAAATTACCGAAAATCTTGAAAAATTTAGCTACAATAAAATAATTGCGAACTTATATGAATTGTACTCTTTTTTATCAAAAGAGATTAAAAATTCCTATAAAAAGGAGGTGTTAATTAATAACTATAAAAAAATATTAATCGCAATGACTCCGATAATTCCTCATTTTGCAAATGAATGCTTAGAAATATTAGAAATCAAAGAAATAAAATGGCCAGAATACGATGAAAGTAAATTAAGAGAAGATATTATAAACATAGTTATTCAATTTAATGGAAAAAAAAGGGGGCTTATCAAGACAGAATTAAATACAACCGAAAAAACCTTAATTGAAAAAATTAATAAAGATGAAAAATTAATTAAATATTTAGACGATAAAAATATTAAAAAAACAATCTATGTAAAAAATAAATTAATTAATATTATAATCTAGATGAAAACAAAAATACTTTCCTTTTTAATCTTATTGCTAATAACTAATTGTGGATTTACTCCAGTGTACGAAAGTGGAAAAAAATTAGATTACCATATCTTAATAAATGACAAAGAGGGAGAAAGATTAATAAATAATTTAATTCAAGATGAAATTTCAAGATTTTCAAATCCTTCTTCACAAAATAAAATTATAATCAAAATTACCACTGAATATGACAAATCTATTTTAACGAAGGATAGTAAAGGTTCAGCAACAGATTATACTATAAGTATGGTAACTGATTTTGAAATTAAAGAAGGAACAAGTACAAACAATATTATTTTTAAAGATAAACAGGTTATCAAAAATAATTCTGATATATTCGAGCAGAATAATGTTGAGGATGCAACTAAAAGAAACTTTGCTATTTCAGCGGCAAATAAATTAAGATTAGCTTTAATTGATTATTAATGATTCTAAGAAATTATGATTTAAACAAACTTGATATAAGTAAAAATAATATAATTTTATTCTATGGACAAAATCAAGGTGCCAAAGAAGAAGAAATAGACAAAATAATTCACAAGAACAAATTAGTTGTCAATAAATATGATGAAAAACAAGTTCTCGACAATATTGAAAATATACATAATGAGTTATTTTCTCAATCATTATTTGAAGAAAAAAAAATTATAATTTTAAATAGAGTCACAGATAAATTATTTAAATTAGTAGAAGCGTTAGAGGATAAAAACTTATCTCATACAACACTAATAGTTAATTCTGACAGTTTAGATAAAAAATCAAAGATTAGAGCTTTTTTTGAAAAAAGTAAAAAATTTGTTTGTGTTGCATTTTATCCAGATAATCAAGACACCCTCTCGAAAATAGCTTTTAATTTTTTAAAAAAAGATAACATCCCAATTTCGCAAGCTAATATTAATTTTATTGTTAACAAGTGCAATGGCGATAGGAGTGTTTTAAAAAATGAACTTAACAAAATAAAATATTTTGTTAGTAATGGAAAAAAATTAACAACACAAAATTTGATTAAACTAACAAACTTAATTGAAAACTTTAGCATTTCAGAACTTATTGATAATTGCTTAGCTAAGAACAAACTTAAAACTTTAGGAATTCTAAATGAAAATAACTATACATCAGATGACTGTATGATTATAGTTAGAACCTTTGTACAGAAACTAAAGAGATTAAAGAAACTCTCATTAGAGTTTTCTGAAAATAAAGATTTAAATAAAACAATTTCTAACTATCGTCCTACTATATTCTGGAAAGATAAAGAGATTGTAAAAAAACAAATAAATAGTTGGAAAATCAAAGAAATAAATGAATTAATTTTTTCTTTACAAACAGTAGAATTACATATCAAAAAAAATAAGGTGGACCCTGTAAATGTTGTTTATAATTTTATGTTAGATCATTTTAATCAACGAACTAGTAATAATCTTTAATAATATCAATTATTTTATTCAATTGTTCTAATTCTTTATACTCAAAAGTAATTTTTCCTTTATTATTTTTTTTATTCTGAATGTTAACGTTTAAACCAACTTTATTCAAAATAGATAACTCCAGGTCTTTAATATTAGCATCTTTAAGATTGGTGGGTCTTTGTTTTTTGTTCTTGAAAAGCTTTACAAAATTTTCTGTTTGTCTCACGGAAAGTTTTTTTTCAACAATCTTTGCAGCCACAAAATTAGCATTTTCTAAACCAACTAGTACTTTTGCGTGTCCTGTAGTTATTTTTTGATTTTCTATTAACTTAATTACGTCATTAGGTAAAGTTAGTAATCTTAATGTATTGGCTATATAACTTCTACTTTTACCAATAAATTTTGAAACTTTTTCTTGATCATAAGAAAAGTCATCAATTAATCTTTTATAACCTTGAGCTTCTTCTAAGGGATTAAGATCGTGCCTTTGAACATTCTCAACAATTGCAAATTCTAAAGATTTCAGATCATCTGCCTCAGTTAATACCACCGGGACAACATGAAGTCCTGCCCTTTGAGCTGCAATCCATCTCCTCTCTCCTGCTATTATTTCAAATTTTGAATTATCATTTGTTGATTTTCTTACAACAATAGGCTGGATTATACCTCTTTCTTTTATTGAATTAGTTAGATCTTCTAAATTCTCTTGATTAAATATTTTCCTTGGTTGGTATTTGTTAGGAACAATATCGCTTACTGATAATTGATTAGTTTTTTCTTCAATTTTAGTTTCACCTATTAAAGAAGATAATCCTCTTCCAAGACCTTTTTTTATTTTATTTGAGTCCATTAAGCAGCACTCCCCATAGTTGTTTCTTGATTTATAAACTCATCGGTAAAACTAAAATAAGATTTACTTCCAGGACAAGTCTTGTCATAAATTAGAACTGGCACCCCGTGAGACGGTGCTTCTGACAACCTTACATTTCTGGGAATTACTGTTGAATATACTTTTTCAGTAAAATAATCTCTTGCTTCTTTTTCAACCTGCGAAGAAAGCTTATTTCTTTTATCATACATGGTTAAGAGTATGCCTCTAATTTTTAAATCTGGATTTAGACTTACTTTTATTCTTTCTATAGTTTTCATAAGCTGTGTTAGACCTTCCAGAGCAAAAAACTCTGTCTGAAGCGGAACTAAAAGAGAGTTTGAGGACACAAGAGCCATTACAGTCAATAAACTCAAAGATGGTGGACAATCAATTAGAACATAGTCATACAATCCTCTAGAATTGTTTAAATATGCGGCTAATTTGGTCTTTAGTATAAAAGCCCTGTTACTATCATCAGCCGTCTCTACTTCTAATCCCGATAAATCAACATTAGAAGTGATTATATCTAAATTTTCAAACTGTGTTTTTTTAATTACCTCACTAAGTTCTTTCGTTCCATTCAATACACCATAAATTGTATCAGTTGAGTTATCCATATTTGATAATCCCAGACCTGTGGTAGCGTTGCCTTGCGGGTCTAGGTCAATTACTAAAATTTTTTTATTTAATTGTGATAAGCCGGCAGCAAGATTTATAACCGTAGTAGTTTTTCCGACTCCACCCTTTTGGTTTATGACTGAAATAATTTGCATTTAATTTTTTTATAATCCTTTTATTTTTTTTTTTTAATTTTTTTAATATTTATTAAAAATGAGTTATCACTTGTTAAACTTTTTTTTTCTATATACTCCAACTCCCAATTTTTTTTAGAATTTTCAAAAATTTTTTTTCCACTCTTCCCCATAAAAAAAATTAAATTTTTATATTTTGAAAAATTTTCATACACTAAATCTAATACCACTGGCATTGGTTTGAATGCTCTCGACATTATTGTTCCTGTTTCTAGATTTTTTATTTCAAAAATATTTTTTTGAAAAACTTTTGTATTCAAATTTAATTTTTTTGAAACTTCCTTTAAAAAATGGCTTTTATGATAACTTTTTTCATAAAGATGCACATTCATGTTATTTTTCATATTTTTTAGTATAATTGCCACGATTATACCTGGCATACCCCCTCCTGAACCTATATCTGTGGTTGTATTACTATTTAAATCAACAAAATCAATAATTTGTGCGGAATCTATAATATGACGGTCGATTATAGCCTTTTTTGATGCTGTATTTTGGCTAATTATGTTAATTTTTTTATTTTTTTGAAGAATCATAGATATATAGTTTTCAAAGTCCAAAAATGTTTCACGTGAAACATTTAAATGATTGATTCTAGAATATGAATTTAAAATTTCCTGATCCATTAAGCTATATGCTTAATAGACTTTCTTTTGACATGTGACAACAAAATATATACAGCGGCAGGAGTTATTCCGTCAATTCTTAGAGCTTGACCCATTGTTTTAGGCTTTATTTCTTTAAATTTTGTTTTTACCTCATTAGATAAACCTGACAGCCCGTCATAATTGATTTTATCGGGAATAATTAGGTTTTCATCTCTCTTAAATGCTAAAATATCAGCTTTTTGTTTCTTTAAATATCCTCTGTAATGAGCGTTAATTTCCACTTGTTCATCGATTTCTTTGCTAAAAAAAGGTATATCAGACCATATTTCCCTAATTTTACTCATATTTACCCCTTTTTGAGTTAAAACTTCGCTAGATGATCTCAATATTCCGTCTTTTGCTATTTTTATTCCAAATTTTTCAGCTTTTGATGGTGAAATCTTGGATTCACCCATTTTTAGATTGATTTGACTGATTTGTTCAAATTTACTTAAATATATAGCTTTTCTCTGATCACCAATTAAACCAATATCTATTCCCTTAGCAGTTAATCTTTGATCAGCATTATCTGATCTCAAGCTCAATCGATATTCAGCTCTTGATGTAAACATTCTGTATGGTTCAGCTACCCCTTTGGTCACCAAATCATCAATCATTACTCCAATGTATGCATCGGATCTATCAAGGATGAATGGTTCTAATTTTTTAACGGACAGAGCAGCGTTTATTCCTGCTATAAGGCCTTGTGCAGCAGCTTCCTCATATCCTGTTGTTCCGTTAATCTGACCGGCTAGATAAAGGTTGCTTATCTTCTTAGTTTCAAGGGTTAAGAATAGTTCACGTGGATCAACATAGTCATATTCTATTGCATATCCTGGTCTTAATATAGTAACATTATCTAAACCATTGATATTATTGCATATTTCTTGCTGAACCTCGGCTGGAAGTGATGTTGAGATACCATTTGGGTAAATTGTGTGATCATTTAGACCCTCAGGTTCTAAAAATATTTGATGACGAACTTTATCTGTAAATTTTACTATTTTATCTTCTATTGATGGACAATATCTTGGGCCCACTCCTTTTATACTACCTGAGTACATAGCACTCTTTGATAAGTTCTTTTCTATAATTTTATGAACCTTCTCATTTGTATATGTCATTCTACATGACACTTGTTTATTTAAATTTTTTTTTGTTAAGAATGAAAAAAAATAAGGATCGTCATCTGCGAATTGTTCTTCTAAGTTTTTAAAATTAATTGTCCTTGAGTCAAGTCTTGGTGGTGTCCCGGTTTTTAATCTTCCAATTTTAAAATTATATTTTGCTAATTGTTCACTCAAACCTGTAGAAGGTTTTTCATCGTATCTACCTGCTGGAGTTCTTTCATCACCTATATGTATCAAACCGTTCAAAAAAGTCCCTGTTGTAAGTATTATCTTATTCGATATAACTTTCCTTCCTTCTTTAGTTTCAAATCCACTTATTGAATTTTCATTAAAAATAAACTTTATAACTGGATCGGAAAAAACGTTTAAATTACAATAGTTTAGAAGTTTTTCTTGCATATATTTACGATAAAGTGATCTATCTGATTGAGTTCGTGGTCCTCTGACCGCTGGCCCTCTACTTCTATTTAACAATCTAAATTGTATACCTGATTTGTCTGCTACGTCTCCCATAACACCATCAAGAGCATCTATTTCTCTAACCAAATGACCTTTACCCAAACCTCCTATTGCCGGATTACAAGACATCTCACCAATAGTTTCTATTTTATGAGTAAATAGGGCAGTGTTCACTCCAAGACGAGCAGAAGCTGCTGCAGCTTCACATCCTGCATGGCCTCCTCCAATTACAACTACATCAAATGACAAATCATTTTTCATACTCCAAATTTATATGTGATTATATAATTTACAAGATAGGCTTAATTTTTTGTAAATAAACCTTACATATCAACGTTTTTTGATAAAAAAAATGCAAAAAACCAGCAAAATAGGGTATTATTTGCCGATACAAAAATCGTTGAAAATGCTACCTAATATCTCCTCTACATCAACTTTTCCAACTATCATACCTAAATGTCGAGTAGCTAATCTTAAATCTTCTGCTGCTTTATCAAAATCTTCGATTTCTTTTTTTTGATTAAAGTTATATAGATGATCCAAACACTGTTGCAGATGTTGTCTGTGTCTTTCTCTTGTAATTAAAATATCATCACTTGTAATAAATTTATTTTTTAAATTATTTTTTATTTTTAAAATCAATTCCTCAATATTTTTATTTTCTTTTATTGAAATTAAAACATGATTTGTTTTATTTATTTCTGGATCAATGTCTTTTTCTAAAAGATCAGACTTATTTATAACTAAAATTGCATTTTCGTGTAACAAATCCTTCAAAACATCAGTAAAATCAAGGCTTTTTGCGTCAATCACAACAAGTTTTAAATCTGCTTCTTCGGCTCTATTTAGAGATAATTTAATTCCTTTTTTTTCTATCTCATCTTTAGAGTCTCTTATTCCGGCTGTATCAGAGATTATAACTGGATAACCATCTATATTTAAATGGGTTTCAATGACATCTCTTGTTGTGCCTGCAATTTCAGAAACGATTGCAACATCTCGATTGGATAAATGATTTATCAAGCTAGATTTACCGGCATTAGTTGGTCCTAGGATAGCAATTTTAAAACCTTCTCTAATTCTTTCTCCAACTTTTTGATCGTTTAATATTTTTTTAATTTTAGTTATTACTTCATCTGAACTATTTTTGATTTCATCTAAAATATTATCAGGCAGATCTTCCTCTGGAAAATCAATTTTCGCCTCGATATGTGATAAAATTTTTAAAAGTTTTTCTCTAAGAAAATTAAATTGATTAGATGATTTTCCATTCATGATTTTAATTGCTTGTTGTCTTTGAATTTCTGTTTCTGAAGAAATCAAATCAGCAATACTTTCTGCTTTAATTAAATTTATTTTTCCATTTTGAAATGCTAGTTTTGTAAATTCACCTGGTTCAGCTAATCTACAATTTGCTATAACTGAAAGAGATGAGTGCAGGGCATCCACAACAGCTTTACTACCGTGAACTTGAATCTCAGCCATATCTTCACCTGTGTAGCTCTCTGGCCCAGGAAACCAAAGAATTAGTCCCTCATCAATCAGCTCAGAAGTGTTGATTTTATTGATTTTTCTTAATGTTGCTACTCTAGGCTTTGGTAGCTCTTTGCCAGTTAAAAGCTTAATTACTTTCGAGGTGTCTTCTCCTGAAAGTCTTATGACAGCGACACCTGATATACCAGGACCACTCGATAAAGCATAAATTGTCATTTAAAGATTATATCTTCAATTTTGTGTCACTGTAAAACTTAAAATTGTAATGAAAGAATTTAAGAAGGCTTGTTCATTGAGTTAAAAAACTCAGCATTATTTTTAGTGTCTTTTAATTTGGAATTTATAAATTCAATAGCATCCATAGTTCCCATCGGAGCAATTATTCTTCTTAACACGTTCATTTTTTGCAAATCATTTTTATCAAATAACAGCTCTTCTCTTCTTGTTCCTGATTTTGTTATATCGATTGCTGGGTATATTCTTTTATCTGCAATTTTTCTATCTAGTATTGTTTCGCTATTACCTGTTCCTTTAAATTCTTCAAAAATTACTTCATCCATTCTACTTCCGGTATCAATTAAAGCAGTGGAGATAATTGTTAATGAACCACCTTCTTCAATGTTTCTTGCTGCACCGAAAAATCTTTTTGGTCTTTGGAGTGCATTTGCATCAACACCCCCTGTTAGAACTTTACCGGAACTTGGTATCACAGCGTTATAAGCTCTTCCTAACCGTGTTATAGAATCTAACAAAATAATAACATCTTTTTTATGTTCGGTTAATCTTTTGGCTTTTTCAATAACCATTTCAGCTACTGCCACGTGCCTTTGAGCTGGTTCGTCGAAAGTAGAGCTAATTACTTCACCTTTCACAGTTCTTTGCATGTCTGTTACTTCTTCTGGACGCTCATCAATCAGCAACACCATAAGATAACACTCTGGATAGTTTTTTGCTATTGAGTTTGCAATACTTTGCAAAATCATTGTCTTACCAGCTTTTGGTGGTGAAATAATTATAGATCTTTGTCCCTTTCCGATTGGACTAACCAGATCAATAAGTCTTGGGGTTAAATCTTGTTTTTTTTCAACTTTTGTAGTTTCAACTTCCATCACCAGCTGTTTGTCTGGATATAAGGGAGTTAAGTTATCAAATGCAATTTTATGTCTTGCTTTTTCTGGTTCTTCAAAATTTATCTTGCTAACTTGTAATAACGCAAAATATCTTTCTCCTTCTTTAGGCGCTCTCACTGGACCTTCAACAGTATCTCCAGTTCGCAATCCAAATTTTCTTATTTGACTTGGACTCACATATATATCATCAGGTCCTGGAAGATAATTTGACTCCATAGCTCTAAGGAAACCAAAGCCATCTTGTAATAACTGTAAAACACCTACGCCCGTAATTTCCTCTTTTTCTGCAACTTTTTTAAGAATTGCAAAAAGTATTTCTTGTTTTCTTAATGTACTGGCATTTTCTATACCAAGCTCTTCTGCTTGTGTAATAAGCTGTTCAGATGATTTTAGTTTTAGTTCTTGTATATTCATGATTAATTTTTTGATAAGGACTTATCAGATGACTTAATATATATACTACTAATGTTATTTCAACCCTAGATTGGCTTAAAAATAGCTAAAAATACTACAATAATCAAGATTATAGTGGGTATTTCGTTAATAATTCTAAAGAATTTTGAGGATCTTGTGTTTGTAGAATTTTTTAGAGCAACAAGACATTTCCCCAGATAATCATTGTAAGCTGATAACAATATCACCAGGACAATTTTTATTTGAAACCATAATTGAGAGAAAATATCTATTCCATTAAGGTAAATTAATACTAACCCAAAAACCCAAGTAAAAATCATTGCAGGTCGCATAATGTAAAAAAATAATTTTTTTTCCATCACTTCAAATATATCGGTTGCTTCCTTTTTCTCTTTATTTTCAACGTGGTAAACAAAAATTCTAGGAAGATATAAAAGTCCAGCCATCCAAGAAACAACAGCAATCAAATGTAAAGATTTAAATAATAAATACAAATTCATGTATCAGATATTTTTTTCAATTAAGGATTTTAGCAAAGTTATATGATCACTATTATCATTTAAACAGGGGACCATGTCAAAATTTTCTCCACCAGAATTTAAAAAACTTTCTTTGGCTTGAATTTGTATTTCTTCTAAAGTCTCGACACAATCAGATGCAAAACCTGGACAGATTGTAAGAACATTCTTAACACCTTCTTTGGGTAAATTTTCTAAAGTCTTATCAGTGTATGGTTGGAGCCACTCTTGTGGACCAAATCTTGATTGAAACGTAGTTCTAATCTTAATCGAATTAAATTTTTCTGAAATTAGTCTTGTCGTTTTATGGCAATAACAATGATAAGGGTCGCCTTTATCAAAATATTTTTTTGGTATCCCATGATAAGAAGCTATGATAAGATCTGGTTTCCAGCTAATTTCGTTTATTTTCTTATTAATCGAATTGACAAGAGCATCTATGTAAAGTGTATCAGATTCGTAATGAGGAACGATTTTCAAAGAAGGTTGCCACCTCATATTCATTAAGGTTCTGTATACTTCATCACAAACTGTTGCTGTTGTGGCTGCTGCGTATTGCGGATAAAGCGGAAGTATTACCAAATTTTCACAGCCCATTTCGTGTAATCTATGAATTTTACTTTTGATACTAGGATTTCCATATCTCATTGCAAAATCTATAATGACGTTTTCTTTTGTAAAAAGATTTGAAATTTTCTCACTTTGCTTTTTTGTATAATAAAGAAGTGGAGAAATATTTTCGTCTTTCATCCAAATTTCTTTATAAGCTTTAGCAGTTTTAGAGGGTCTAAAATTTAAAATAAACAAATTTAAAATTATTTGCCAAACTAGCGGATTTACCTCGATAACTCTTCTATCAGAAAGAAATTCTTTTAAATATTTTCTTATATCAAACCAATTAGTGGAATCTGGTGTACCAAGATTAATTATAAGTACACCTGTGTTACCATGTTTTATTGGAGGGTGGTTTTTTTCAATCATTTAAAATTTTTTACAATTTTAATTAAGTTTTCAACCATTTCTGGATTTGTTTCAGGTAGAATACCATGACCGAGATTAAATATATATGGATGATCTCGGAAAATTTCCAAATAATTAGAAGCACTCTTTTTTAAATTTTCATAATCTGTTAAGAGAATTTTGGGATCTAAGCCTCCTTGTACAGGTATGTCTATTTCGCTAATTATTTTTTTTGGATCGACATTATAATCAATACTTATGGTATCAGGTTTAACGATTTGACAAAATTCTTTATAATTTTTTATCTCTCTAGGGAAACATATCACCGGAACATTTAAAGATTTAACATAATTTACTAAATTTAGAGTTGGGGTATAAACATAATTTGGTAAATCTTTTTCCTCTAATAATCCTGCCCAACTATCAAAAATTTGAATTACATTTGCACCATTATCAATTTGATTTTTAATATGAACCTTCAAAAATTTTTCAATTATTAATAAAATTCTATTTATTAAAAAATCATCTTTAAAAAAATCTTTTTTTAAGTTTTTTTTAGGTGACTGTTGATTAATCATATAAACTAGTAATGTCCATGGAGCACCAACAAACCCGATAGTATTTTTATTTTTTAAACTATTATGTAAGCTAACTTTTTTTATTGCTTTATATACACGGTGTATTTTTTCTACAAAATCAATTTCATCAGTCTTAGCAATTTCGTTTAAATTTATTTCTCCTAATTTTGGCCCAAAGTTTTTTTCAAATTTTACCTTTTGACCTAATCCATATGGAAGCATTAAAATATCTGAAAATATTATAGCAGCGTCTAAATCAAATCTTCTTAAAGGTTGTAGAGTTATTTCTGATGATAAATCTTCATTTAAACATAAGTTAATAAAATCATGATTTTCTTTTCTTATTTCTCTAAATTCAGGTAGATATCTTCCTGCTTGTCTCATAATCCATATCGGATTGAATGAAGTATCTTTGTTGATTATTATTTTGTTTAAAGGTCTCATAAATAAGTATTATTAATTATTGTAGTTGTAATATATCCTGTGAATAAAGGTGATTATTTTTTATAAACATAATATTCACAATTTACCAACATGTTACTCGATTAAAATTGTTTAAAATGAAGCTTTTTTTATCATATTAATTTTTGTGGATTGTTTTACCCTGTTTATTATTAATGTTAATAAATAGCAGTTTTTACAAGGTTAATTTAGAAAATTTTGAATTGTGTAATTTAATTAAAATAATACAAATTTATTAACAATTTATTCATGAGCAATACATTTCAAATATATTTAATTTCTGATTCAACAGGCGAAACTTTAGACAGAATATTTCTAGCTCTGAAGGCTCAGTTTTTAAATATAGACTATAAAGTTCATTCTTATTCTTTTACACGAACAGAAAACCAAATTTTAAAAATTTTAGAGGATGCAGAAAAAAATTCAAATGCAATAATTTTATATACTATTGTGGATAATAATTTAGCTAAATATTTAGCAAATGTTAGTGAAGATAAAAAGATCCCATGTTTTGGTGTTTTAGGAAATTTAATTTTAAACTTTTCAAAAATTTTAAACCAGAAGGCAACGCATGAACCAAGTGGACAACATGTATTAAATGAGGAATACTATGACAGAATTGAAGCTATTCAATTTACAATGAATCACGATGATGGTAATTTAATAAACGATATAGATAAATCAGATATTGTGCTCGTTGGGGTCAGTAGAACAAGCAAAACACCAACATCTATTTATTTAGCTAACAAAGGATTTAAAACATCTAATATTCCTCTAGTAAACGAAAACTCACTGCCAGAAATACTTAAGAAAAATCCTAAAATGACTTGTGTAGTAGGTTTAAGCACCGAACCCGAAAGACTGGTTGATTTAAGAAAAAACAGAATGAATTCTTTAAAAGAAACTGAAAACATTCAATATACAGATATAGAAAATATTAGAAAAGAGGTCTTGGAAGCGAAAAAAACATTTCAAAAATATAAATGGCCACAAATTGATGTAACAAGAAAATCTGTTGAAGAAACAGCAGCATCAATTATAAAAATTCACGAAATATATTTAAATAATGCTAAGTAAAATTATCCTTGCATCTAAAAGCAAAGTTAGAAAAGAAATTTTAGATAAAAATAATATTAAAAATATTGTCGAGCCATCAAATGTAGATGAAGATATTGTCAAAATAAGTCTGATTAAAGAAAAAGCAAATCCAGAGATGATTTCCAAAAATTTAGCTGAATTAAAAGCAAACAAGGTGAGCATGAAAAGAATTGATAATATAGTTCTGGGCGCGGACAGTGTAATAGATTTGGATGGAGAAATAATTTCCAAACCAGAAAATAGAGAAGATGCAATAAAAATATTAAGAAAGCTTAATGGTAAATCGCATTTTTTAATTAGCTCTGTATGTATATCAAAAAACGGATCTATGATTTGGAACTATACCGATAAAGCAAAATTAACCATGAAAAATTTTTCTGATGATGAATTAAAAAATTATCTATCCAAAATATCTGATGAAGCTCTATACGCATATAATGTTTATCAGATTGAGGGTGAGGGTAGAAATTTGTTTTCAAACATAGAAGGGGACGAAGATACAATTATGGGACTGCCTGTTAAAAAAATAAAGGAATATATTAGCTCATTATAATGAAAAAATATTTTGTCATCGGGAATCCTATTGACCATTCTTTGTCACCGAAACTTCACAATCATTGGCTCACAATAAACAATATTAAAGCCATTTATGATAGAAAGAAAATTAATGAGGCAGATTTACGATCCATAATTTCTCAGGTTAAAGAAAAAAAAATAAATGGTATAAATGTTACTGTTCCATTTAAAAAAACAGTAATTCCTTATTTAGATCAACTGAGCCCAGAAGCAGAACAAACTCAGTCGGTAAATACAATAATTTTAAGTAATGGCAATTTAGTTGGACATAATACAGATATCGCTGGTTTCACCAAGGCGATTAAGGCTTTAAATTTTAATATTGAGGGGAAAAAGGTTTTTATTTTAGGTGCAGGAGGAGTCGTGCCCTCGATAATTTTTGCTTTAAAAAAAATGAACGTGTCTCAAATAATTGTTAGTAACCGAACTAAAAAAAAAGCAGAAGATTTAAAATTACGATTTAAAAATTTAGAGATATTGAATTGGGGCGATATAACAGATTTTGATGTAATCATTAACGCTACTAGCCTTGGATTAAATGAAGAAACTATTAATTTAGATTTTTCAAAATCTATAAATAATAAATTATTTTATGATGTAATTTATAATCCTGCGGAAACTAATTTTTTAAATGAGGCAAAAAAACTTGGAAACAAAACAGAGAATGGTAGACTCATGTTTATTTACCAGGCGTTTGAAGCGTTTAAACTTTGGCATGGAATAGAACCACAGATTAATAGTGAGGTGCTTAAAATTTTAAACAATGATTAGAATAGGAATTTTAGGAGATATAGGTTCTGGAAAAAGTTATGTAGCTAGTAACTTTGGATATCCAGTATTTGATGCAGACCTTGAAGTATCAAAACTCTATAGAAAAAATAAAAAAATTTATAAAAAATTAAAGAAAAAATTACCAGAACATATTTCTTCTTTTCCAGTTAAAAAAAATGAAATTACAAAAGCTATATTAAGTAATAAAATTAATCTAAAAAAAATAATAATTATAGTTCATCTAGAAATCAGAAAAGCATTAAAAATATTTCTAAAAAACAATAAAAATAAAAAAGCTGTAATTTTAGACATTCCATTATTGTTAGAAAATAAAATTAACAAAAAAAAAGACATTCTAGTTTTTGTTGATTCAAAAAAAAGTGATATTGAAAAGAAAATTAAAAAAAGAGTAAATTTTAACCGTAAATTATTTAATAAATTTAAAAAAATTCAATATTCTTCTAAATATAAAAAAAAAAGATCACATTTTGTGATTAAAAATAATTTTACAAAAAAATCTGTTAAAGTAGGTATAAATTATATTCTGAATAAAATATTATAAATGAAAGAAATAGTCCTTGATACAGAAACAACCGGGATATCAGTCGCTGAAGGCCATAGAGTTGTAGAAATAGGTTGTGTGGAATTAGATAATTTAATACCAACAAAAAAAAAATTTCACTGTTACTTGAATCCCGAAAGAAAAGTATCTGAACAAGCACTAAAAGTTCATGGATATAGTGATGAATTTTTATCTAAACAAAAAAAATTTAGCGAAATAAGTAAAGAATTTTTAGAATTTATAAAAAACAAAAGACTCATAATTCATAATGCAGAGTTTGATTTAGCACATTTAAACCATGAATTACAATTAATCCGAAAAGAAAAAATTGATAATGAAATTGTAGATACTTTGAATTTGGCAAGAGAGAAATTTCCTGGATCACAAGTAAGCTTAGATGCTTTATGTAAAAGATTTAGGATAGACAACTCTAGGAGGGTTACTCATACAGCTTTGATAGATTGTGATCTACTTACAAAAGTTTATATTAATTTAATTGATCAAAAAGAGCCAACTTTAGACTTTCAAAAATTAGATCAAGAAAATTTCATGAATTACAATACTAAAAGTAATTATTTTAAAAAAATTATAAAACCAAAACCAGAAGAAATTAAAAAACACAAAGAGTATTTAAAAAATAATTTAAAAAAAAATTTTTTTTAATTAAATCTTTGTTTATATAGGCTTTCGAAGTCAACTTTTTTAGTGAACTTCACACTATCATATCCAGAGTCGTGTAAGAGATTTAGAAAAGCTTTTTCTAAATCTGGATAAATTTTTTTTTGTACATCGCACAAAATAATTTTTTCTAATTCTTTTTTGTCACTTATTTCATCAATTAATTTAATAATTGTTGAATAGTTCATTTCAAAATATGATTTTCTTTTATTATCTTCTTTATCTTGAAATACAAACTTCGTAGTGACTTCTACCATTTTATTCTTTAAGGCTTTTGAAGTTATATCAATACCAAGTTTGTATCTAGAAATAACCTCTTTTACAAATAAGTATGTTTCAATATCTGGAGTTTCACTAGATGAATCTTTAATATATTGTCCTAAAACTTTATATTTTTCTGTCATTGTCATCATCTATATCTTCAAATTCTCCATCAATGAAATTATTTTTTTCTGTTTTTTTATTTTTAAATTTTTTAAATACTAAATTAAAAATAAAACCTCTGGTTAACGGGAATATTAATAAAAATCCCCAAACATCTGTAAAGAAGCCTGGTATTATAAGTAGTAGAGCCGCAAAGGCAATTACAGCTCCAGAAATCATTTCATAAGTTGGTGCCTCGTTTTTACTCAATTGAATAAAACCAGATTTAAGTGTATTCAAACCTTCATATTTTGCGTAATAAATACCAACTACAGCTGTAGTAAAAATTAATAAAATTGTTGTTAACGCTCCAATTTGTGACCCAATTTTAATTAAAAGGTAAATTTCAATAATGGGCACCAGAATTATAGCAATTAATATTGAGTTCATTTGTCCTTAATCTAAATTGCTGGTTGAAATTAATCAACATAGTAATTACTATTAACTTATGAATTATAGTTTTGAATATATCGATATTATTTTGTTAGCGATGATCGCTGGATTTATTTTTTTAAGATTAAGAGGAATATTAGGAAAAAGAACGGGCTTTGAAGGTAAAGCTCCAGGCCAGTTTCAAGAAGTATTAAAAAAAATAGAAAAGATACAAGTTAAAAAGGACAATGAAAATTTTGATGTGAGAGCACAAAATGAATTTTTAAAAGGTGCAAAAATCGCTTATGAGACTATCATTACAGATTTTAGTGATAATGATAATAAAATCGTAGCCAGTAAACCACTTTTAAACAAAGAAATATTTGATCAATTTAATAAAGCCCTTAAGGAAAGAAGTGATAGAGGACATTATGCAGAGATTACATTTATTGGAATAAATTCTGCAAAAATAAAAGAACATAAGAAAATAGGCAAATTATTAAATGTAACTGTAGATTTTATTGCAGAAATTATTACTTGTATTAAAGACAAAGATAAAAAAATAATATCAGGAGATCCAGAGAAAATAAAAAAAATTTACGATACATGGGTATTTTCAAGAGATACGACATCGGGCGATCCAAACTGGAAATTGGTAAATATTTTAACATAATTGAATAACAACCTTACAGATAAAGACAAAAGAGATTGGAACACTTTTTTAAAAAGTGAGGATAAACTCCCAAATAAAGATTTTAAAAATAATAAAAAAAAATCATTTAAAACACAATCAATAGATTTACATGGTTATACGCTAGAAAATGCAAATGTAATTGTGGAAAAATTTATTTATAGAAATTTTAAAGAGGGCACCAACAAACTCGTCATAGTAACTGGTAAGGGTCTTCATTCAAAAAATGAGGCTGATCCATTTGTTTCTAAAGATTTAAGTATTTTAAAATACTCAGTTCCTGAGTTCATTAAAAATAACGAAGAACTTATGAAAAAAATAACTGACATTAAAGAAGCAGATGTTAAAGATGGTGGTAGCGGTGCTTTTTATATATATTTAAAAAAATTAAAGTAAATTAAACTTTTTAAAATGTTTATTTGGTTAGCGTCATATCCTAAGAGCGGTAATACCCTAGTAAGATCAATGCTAGCTGCATATTTTTTTTCAAATGATGGTGAATATAATTTCGACTTAATTAAAAATATTAAACAATTCCCGGTAAACGCTTTATTTCAAAGAATGGGTATAGATATCCAGGATGAAGAAGAAGTAATAAAAAACTACATAAAAGTACAAGCATCTTTTAATAAAAAAAATAGTGTTCAATTTTTAAAAACACATAGTTATTTATTTAATATTAATAATCATGCTTTTACAGATTTAAATAATTCGCTTGGAGTTGTTTATATAGTGAGAGATCCAAGAAATGTTGTCAACTCTCTCGCTAACCATATGGGTTCTTCATCTGAAAAATCTGCTGATATATTAATTAATTCATTTAAATTTGGAAATATATTCAGTGATCAAATAGCTGAACAGACAAGACTTTATTTAGGAACTTGGAGTGGAAACTATAATAGTTGGAAATCCTTTAAAAGTGGTGGAAGATATTTATTAATTAAATATGAAGATTTAATTAAAGATAGAGATTTTACGTTTAGAAAAATACTTAAATTTATATACAAACTTCAAGGAACAAAATTTGAAATTAATCAAAAAAAGTTTCAAAAAACAATTGAAACAACTGATTTTGAAAGAATGAAGAGATTAGAAAAAAAGGAAGGTTTTTTTGAAGCTAAAACGCATGATGAAACTGGTAAAAAAATACCATTTTTTAATCTTGGACCAAAAAATGATTGGAGGAAACTGCTTGAGCCGAAAATAAAAGAAAAAATTGAAAATAGTTTTAAAAAAGAGATGAAAGAATTGGGTTATTTATAAGTTTTATGGAAAAACAACATATAAATTTAGAAATAATTTTTAATAAAGCAGAAAAATTAAGAAACAATGGAAATTTTGTAGAAGCTATTAATTTATTTAAAAAAATCCTAAAAGAAAATCCAAATTTCAAACCAGCTCTTAATAATATTGCAAACTGCTATTTTAAGTTAAACAATTATGATTTAGCTGAAAATTATTACTTAAGTTGCTTAAAATTAAATCAGGATAATATTGTTATTCTAAACAATTTATCTTTACTATATTTGAAAATTAAAAACTTTAAAAAAGCTCTTTCAACTTTACAAGAATCCTTAAATAAGAATATTAATCAGGAATCTGAAATTGAGAAAGTTGCTTATTGTCTTACTGAATTAAATTTAATTAATAAAGTTGATAAATTTTGTAAAGAAAATATTAAAAAATATCCAAAAAATAAAATAATTTTGTCTTATTATAGAAGAAATTTATTTGAGTTGGGAAAGCACGAAGAAGCATTAGAAGCTTATCAAAAGGAAACTGGTGTAATCGAATTAGATAATGATAAAGTTAGTATAACATGAAAAAAGTTGAATTAATAACTGAAATGAAACCACATTTTATTGGAAGCTGGAATATTTCAAATGATGAATTATGCAAAAGTATTATTAATTTTTTTGAAAATAATTCTGATTTACATAAAAAAGGTGTAACAACTGGAAATACTATTAATGAAAATATAAAAAAAACAACTGATATAACAATCAATCCTAATAATCTTAAGAATAAAGATTATGAAATTTTTGTAGATTATTTTAATTACTTAAATAAATGTTTTTTGGATTACAAAGAACAGTTTCCATTTTTAAAAACATTTATAAAAAAAATTGGCATAGGCCCTTTCAATGTGCAAAAATATTCAAAAGGAGATCATTTTTCGAGGTTACATTCTGAACGTACAAGTATTAACACACTCCAAAGATTATTTGCATGGATGACATATTTGAATGATGTAGAGGAAGAAAATGGAGGAACAACAAACTTTGATTATTATAAAATTAAAGTGAAGCCAGAATGTGGTAAAACTTTAATTTGGCCAGCGGAATGGACTCATGCTCATTACGGATCAGTTTTAAAAAAGGGTGAAAAATTTATTATAACTGGCTGGATTGATTTTAAAGTATAAACTTTGATAAATCAGTATCTTTTACCAAATTATCTAAATTTGTATTAATATATTCTTTATTAATAATAATCTTATCTCCTGCACGATCTGTAGCTGTAAAACTGATTTCATCTAAAATTTTTTCTATAATTGTATGCAATCTTCTTGCACCAATATTCTCAACAGTTGAGTTAACCTCCGAAGCAATATTTGCTATTGCATCGATGCCATCATCAGAAAATTCTAAATCTACATTCTCTGTTTTCAATAATGCAACGTATTGTTTAATTAAACTAAAGTCTGGTTCTCTTAAAATTCTCTTAAAATCTTCGCTTGTTAACGCTTCTAATTCAACTCTAATAGGTAATCTTCCTTGTAACTCAGGCAATAAATCAGATGGTTTTGCAAGTTGGAAAGCTCCAGATGCGATAAATAATATGTGATCTGTTTTTATTGGACCATGTTTAGTATTGACTGTTGTACCTTCAATTAAAGGTAATAAATCTCTTTGAACACCTTCTCTTGAAACATCTCCTCCAACTCTATCTGTTCTTGCTGAAATTTTATCAATTTCATCCAAAAAAACTATTCCATTGTTTTCAGTTGAAAGTTTAGCAGCTTTTATTATTTTGTCTTGTTCAATGAGTTTATCTGACTCATCATTGATTAAAATTTCATGGGACTCTTTTACTGTCATTTTTTTCTTTTTTTCTTTATTGCCCATTGATTTTCCAATCATTTCACCAATATTTATCATTCCAACATTTGCACCGGGCATTCCAGGAATTTCGAAAGAAGCACCACCAGATCCAGTGTCGCTTACAGCTATTTCAATTTCGTTATCATCTAAATCACCGTTTCTAAGTCTTTTTCTAAAACTTTCTCTTGTAGCTAAACTTGCTTTTTTACCAACTAAAGCATCTAAAACTTTTTCCTCTGCAGCTTTTTGAGCTTGTGCGAAAACTTCTTTTCTTTTTTTTACTTTTTCCATTGAGATTGCAATCTCAATTAAATCCCTTACAATCTGCTCCACATCTCTCCCCACATAACCAACTTCTGTAAATCTTGTAGCTTCTACTTTTACAAAAGGAGCTTCAGCCAATTTTGAAAGTCTTCTTGAGATTTCAGTTTTTCCAACTCCAGTTGGTCCAATCATTAAAATATTTTTTGGCAAAACCTCATTTTTCATCTCACCTTTAAGTGCTTGTCTTCTCCATCTATTTCTTAAAGCAACAGCAACAGCTCTTTTGGCTTTATTTTGTCCAACAACAAATCTATCTAATTCAGATACAATTTCTCTTGGGGACAAAGAACTAACCAAAGAAGTATCTTCTTTTTGATTTTTATCTTTTGGGTGTAGCTGTGTTACGTTTGAATTATCCATTATATTTTTTCAATTTTAACATTATTGTTTGTAAATACACATATATCAGCGGCAACTTTAATTGCTTTTTTAGCAACTTCTTCGGCAGACATATTACCTTCCATTAAAACTTTTCCAGCAGCTAGAGCATAATTACCACCAGAGCCTATTCCTATTACATCTCCCTCTGGTTCTAACACATCACCAGTCCCAGAAATAATATAACTATTACTTTTGTCTCCTACCGCCATTAACGCTTCTAATCTTCTCAAATACTTATCTGTTCTCCAATCTTTAGCTAACTCAACAGCAGCTCTAGATAAATTACCTGCATGTTTTTCTAGCTTGCCTTCTAATCTTTCAAATAATGTTAACGCATCCGCAGTTGATCCTGCAAACCCAGCTACAACATCTCTTTTTTCAATTTTTCTGACCTTTGAAGCTGTGCTTTTAACAACAGTATTTCCCATACTTACTTGTCCATCACCAGCAACTACAACTTCATTATTTTTTCTAACTAGCACGATTGTTGTCATATTTAATAAATGGTAACTATTTTTGATACTTCAAGTGTTCAGACTGATATTGATATAGTGGGATTATGTATGTATACCATTAAAAATGTATGGCTAGAAAAGGAAAAGTATCTCGAAAAACGAAAGAAACCAGCATTAATGTTGAAGTAAACATTGATGGTAAAGGTAAGTACCAAATTGACACTGGTATAGGTTTCCTAGATCATATGCTTGAGCAATTATCAAAGCATTCTTTAATTGATTTAAAAGTTAAAGCTAAAGGAGACACACATATCGATCTTCACCACACAACGGAGGACACTGGTATTGCTATTGGTGAGGCTTTGAAAAAAGCTGCTAAAAAATTTGTAGGCATAAAAAGATATGCTCACAGAATTATCCCAATGGACGAAACATTAACTAGAGTCGCTATTGATGTTTCAAACAGACCTTATTTAATTTGGAAGGTAAAATTAAAAGTCGAAAAACTTGGTGAGATGGACACAGAACTTTTTAAAGAATGGTTCCAAGCCTTCTCTCAATCTGCAGGTATTACTATGCACGTAGAAAATATTTATGGTGATAATAGCCACCACATAATTGAGTCTTGTTACAAAGGTTTAGCAAGATCGTTAAGAGACGCGTTGGAGATGGACCCAAGAAGCAAGAAAAGTATTCCATCTACTAAAGGCTCATTATAAGTTTAATGAACGTTACAATTGTTGATTATAATTCGGGCAATATAAGCTCGGTGATAAACTCCTTTAAAGAAGTTGCCAAAGATAAAGTAAATATCGAGGTAACTTCAGATTTAAATAAGATTAAATCTTCAGATAAAGTAGTTTTACCAGGGCAGGGTTCGTTTAAGAGTTGTGTTGATGCAGTTAATAACATAAGTGGTCTGGTAGACACTTTAAACGAGTTTGCCATTAACAATAAAAAACCACTCCTAGGAATTTGTGTTGGATTACAAATGTTTGCAGACATTGGATATGAGGAAACAGAAACTAAAGGCCTTGGTTGGATTTCTGGCAAGGTATCAAAAATAGATAATCAAAATGGAAAATACAAACTTCCTCACATTGGTTGGAACCAATTAAATATCATTAAGGATAGTAAAATTTTTAAAGATATAGAAAATAATTCTCACATGTATTTTGTACATAGTTATGAATTTATTCCAGATGATAAAAATTTGATTTCAGCAACAACAGATTATTCTTCAAAAATTGTTTGTTCAGTTGAAAAAGAAAATATTTTTGGAACCCAATTTCACCCAGAAAAAAGTGATAAAATTGGACTAAAAATAATCAATAACTTTATAAATTTATAAAATAAAAAAAAGTCAAAATTGAATAAGCCTAATTTAATTTTTTTATATATTTCTTTGTTAGCTGGTTTGCAATTTCCAGATTTTGATTTACATATTTTTGCTTTTTTAGGACATAGATCAATATTAACTCATGGAATAATTGTTCCATATTTTTTATATAGATTTTTAAACAATAGAAAAATTTCAAATGACGTTTTAGACTTTGTTTATATTGGATTTTTATTAGGTATAGCCCTTCACTTATGTGCAGATTTATTTCCAAAAGCATGGATTGGTTTTGCATTAATAATGTTTCCTCCCTGGATACCTATGGGAGCACCATTTTCAATTATATGGATGTTAAGTAATTTAATAATTGCTTTGTGGATAGCTTTTAAAAAATTGAGAATAAAAGAAGATAATAAAAAAGTTCGTGCTTATATTTTTTATTCAGTAATTATTATTGGAGTAATATACATGGTTATAGATAGTAATTTTGTATCAAAGATTATTCTTTTGCTAATTTCCTTCCCATTAATTTGGATATATGGAAATAGGGGATTAAAATTTGTTAAAAAAGAACAAAAACCTACAAAAATAAAAAAAAATAAGAAAAAATTCTTTGGTGGCTTCTGGACTTATTTGATCGGATCATTGATAGTGTTTCCAGCCATATTGATTGTTATTATTTATTTGATATCGTTATTTAGCTAATGAAAATATTTCCAGCAATAGACATTAAGGATAAAAAATGTGTGAGGTTAATTAAAGGAGACTTTGATAATAAAACTGAATATGAAATGTCCCCAGTTGAACAAGCCGGCAAATATAAAGATCATGGTTTTAAAAATTTGCATATAGTTGATTTAGATGGAGCTTTAACTGGTGAAACAGTTAATTTAGACATTATTCAGGAAATAGTTAGTAAATTTGATCTTAAGATTGAGATTGGTGGAGGTATTAGAAACTTTGAAAGTATTCAGAAATATAACGATGCTGGGGTTGAAAAAGTTATTTTGGGTAGTGCCGCTATAAAAGATAAAAATTTTTTAAAAGAGGCTTGTGAAAAATTTCCAAATAAAATTGCCTTAGGGTTAGATGCTAAAGACGGATATTTATCGGTTTCAGGTTGGAAGGAAAATTCTAATCAATTGACTTTAGATTATTTGAAAGAAGTTAATGATTATGGTGCAAGTAGATTGATTTATACTGATATCAATAGAGATGGGATGAAGCAAAGTCCCAATTTCGATGAGACAACAAAGGTTGCGGATACTTCAAATTGTCCGGTAATTATATCTGGTGGAGTTTCATCAATAGATGACATTAAAAGAGCTAAAGAATTAAATAATAATAACATCGAAGGCATTATAGTTGGAAAAGCCATCTATGATGGTGATATCAAATTAGATGATTTAATTAAGGAATTAGATGCTTAAAAATAGAATTATACCATGTTTAGACGTTAAAAATGGACGTGTTGTAAAAGGAATTAACTTTGTTGATCTGCAAGATGCAGGTGATCCTGTCGAACAAGCCAAAATTTATTCAGACGGTGGAGCAGATGAAATTTGCTTTCTAGATATTACTGCATCAAATGAAAATAGAGATACTATTTACGATGTAGTAGAGAAAACCTCGAAGAAATGTTTTGTTCCTCTCACAGTTGGGGGCGGTGTTAGAAGTGTTGATGATATTAATAAACTACTGAACTGTGGTGCAGACAAAGTGTCAATCAATACTGCTGCAGTTCAAAATCCAGAAGTAGTTTTAGAAAGTTCTAAAAAATTTGGATCACAATGTATTGTGGTAGCGATAGATGCTAAAAAAAATAGAGATAAATGGGAAATTTTCACTCATGGTGGAAGAAATAATACTGGCATTGATGCAATAGAATTTGCAAAAAAAATGGAAGATAGTGGAGCAGGTGAGCTTCTAGTTACTTCTATGGATAGAGACGGTACTCAAGTTGGTTATGATATTGATTTAATGTCTAAGATATCTTCAAAAGTAAATATTCCAGTAATTGCATCTGGTGGAGTTGGAAATTTAGATCATTTAGTAGATGGAATTAAATTAGGAAACGCAAGCGCAGTTTTAGCGGCATCAATATTTCACTACGGAAAACATTCCGTAAAAGAAGCCAAGGAGTATTTGGATTTAAAAGGAATTCCTGTTAGAATTTAATATGCTTAATACATTAGAAAACTTAATCAAACTTGCAAGAGAAAGAAAATCCTCTCCTGTTGAAGGTTCGTATACTAATAAGTTAATTACTGACAAATCATTAAGCAAGGCAAAGGTTTTAGAAGAAGTTAATGAATTGATTCAAGCAGTTGAAGAGAATTCAAACAAAATTCATGAAGCAGCAGATGTTTTTTATCATCTATTAATGTATCTTGAGGCTAATGATATAAAAATTGAAGAAGTAATGTCAGAATTAGAAAAAAGAAAAAAATGAGTTACGACGAGAATAATATTTTTGCAAAAATTTTACGTGGAGAAATTCCTTGTAATAAAATTTATGAGGATGATTTTGTTTTGTCATTTCACGATATTAATCCACAAAAAAAGATTCATGCTTTAGTTATCCCTAAAGGGAAATACATTGATTTAGATGATTTTAGTTTGAATGCCACATCGGATGAGATGGTTGGATTATTAAAAGGTATTAATATAGTCGCTAAAAAGCTAGGCATTTCAACAGAAGTAGGTAAGGGTTATAGAGCTTTAGCAAATATCAGCGATCATGGTGGACAAGAAGTACCTCATTTACACTTTCATTTATTTGGAGGTGAACAAGTAGGAAAAATGGTTGAGTGATCGAAAAAGTTAAAAGAAATTACCTAGAAATAAACTCACTTCAAAATCTTAAAGAAGGAAATAAGCCCTCAGAAGATTATTCTTTAAGTTTAATTGATCCAATAAATTTTCAATTAAATAAATTTTTCTATAAAAATATTGGTAAAAATCATAAATGGGTAGACAGACTTACATGGTCAGAAGAAAAATGGATTAATTATGTATCTAATGAAAGTGTTAGATCATATGTATTTAAATTTAATGATGATTTAGTTGGTTTTTTTGAATTAATTTTTCACCCAGAAAAAAATGAGACCGAAATTGCTTATTTTGGAATATTAGAAGAATATCAAAATAAAAAATTAGGTTCTTATTTGTTATCTGAGGCAATAAAAAAATCTTTTGAAAATAAAGTTAATCGTGTTTGGGTTCATACATGTTCATTAGATCATAAAAATGCATTGAAAAATTATATTTCAAGAGGAATGAAAATATTTAAGACTGAAATTTTGAATATTTAATTCTGAATAGGGGTTTTAAAAAGATTTTTTGAAAGCACTCTATTTTTTCTTATTGAGCTAAGAAAAGTAATATTAAAATTTTGATAAATATCAGTATTTTGCCAACCGACTAAATCATAAGTTTGTTTATCAAAAAAAATATTAATTTCGTTATCTCTCTCTATAATTGTAAAATTAACTAGATTATTATCAACTATTCTTTCCTTAAGATCATAGATTTTTTTTATTAGAAAATTTTTGTCTAATATTAAATTTAAAGCAGTTTTTTCTAGCGGATATCTATAATAACTTGTCCTTGTTTTAATTACTAAAGATTTTCCATTTGAAACTAAAACTTTATTATTGCTTCGTGCGTACTCACAAAAAATCTTTTTTGGATATTCAATTGTACAACTTCCATTTTCAATTTTTCCATTTACATTTTGTTCAAATTTGAAATCTAAATTGTTAGTATTTTTTAAATTATCAATTATTTTATCTTTAATCTCTGCATTCGAAAATGATGTTAAAATAGTAAAAAAAAATATTAATGAAAATCGGAACATTAAAGCACGTCTCTTTTGCCAACATGATTTGCTTTACTAACAACGCCATCTGCCTCCATCATGTCAATAATTCTTGCTGCTCTATTGTATCCAATCTGAAGTTTTCTTTGTAAAAAAGAAGTAGAAGCTTTACCTTCAGACCTAATTATATCTAAAGCTTGTTCATAAAGCTCATCTTTCTCACCTTGATTTTGGCTATCACCAATTTCTTTCTCATCAGCAAAATTTAAAATTTCATCAACATAATCTGGCTCTGCTTGGGATCTTAAAGAATTATTTATTTTTTCAATTTCGCTGTCAGATACAAATGGTGCGTGGATTCTAACTATACGATTAGCTGAAGACATGTATAACATATCACCTTTTCCTAACAATTGTTCAGCTCCTTGTTCTCCAAGAATTGTCCTACTATCTATTTTAGAGGTTACTTGGAAAGATATTCTCGTAGGGAAATTAGCTTTTATTGTACCCGTAATTACGTCCACACTAGGTCTTTGCGTAGCCATTATAATATGGATCCCCGCTGCTCTTGCCATTTGAGATAATTTTTGAATATAATTTTCAATTTCTTTACCAGCAACTAACATTAAATCAGACATTTCATCTACAACAACAACTATGTATGGCATTGGAAGTTTGTGTTTAGCATTATAACCATCAATATTTCTGACACCTTCTTTAGTCATTAATCTGTATCTACTTTCCATTTCTTTCACTACCCATCCCAGTACAGAGGCTGCTTTTTTTGCTTCTGTTATAACTGGACAAAGCAAATGTGGAATTCCTTCATAAGTAGACAACTCTAACATTTTTGGATCAATTAAAATAAATTTGCATTTATCGGGAGTATGTCTGTAAAGAAGTGATAAAATAATTGTATTGATACAAACTGATTTACCAGATCCCGTAGTTCCAGCAATCAGTAAATGTGGCATTGATGATAAATCACCAACTATTGGATTGCCTGATATACTTTTACCTAGTGCAATAGGTAATTTAATGTCCTTTTTTTTGAAATCACTGTTATTTAAAATTTCACTTAAGTAAACATTTTCTCTAGAATTATTTGGCAACTCAATACCAATGGTATTACTTCCGGGGATTGTAGATATTCTTGCAGACTCCGAACTAGTATTTCTTGCTATATCATCTGATAAATTAATGATTTTTGAAACTTTTACCCCAGCAGCAGGTTCAAATTCGTTTAATGTAACAACAGGTCCATGACTTACTTTTTTAATTTTTCCATTAACTCCAAAATCTAATAAGATTTTTTCTAAAAATTCAGGGTCATTATTCTCATTTTTTTCTGAACTTTCTCTTTCTTTTTTAGAGGGCATTTTTAATAGATCTAAACTTGGGAGTTTAAATTTAATTTTATTGTCTGTTTTATTATCAGCTTTTATAAAAGGTAAATCTTCTTGTATAAGATTTTTAATTTGATCCTGTGGTATGTATTCACTTATTATCTCACTTTTGTCTGTGTAATTTTTTTCTTCTTTCTTTTTTATTAAACTTAAAAATCTTAATATTGATTGATAAAATTTTAGTGGATTGAAATTTATACTTTTGAGAAACAACAACAAAATTAATATAATTAAAATATAGTATGATATTTGACTATTTATAAGTAAGATTTGATTTAAAAATGATTGGTTAAGTAAATTGCCAAGAAAACCACCGTTACCATTTATATAAAGTGTAAATGCGTCAGAATAAAAATGAGTTAAAAAAAGACTTCCAAAAATACAATAAAGTACAGCAAAGAAAATATTTTCAATAATTAAAATAAATTCTTTACTTCTTAACAGATTAATACCAGTGATGATAAAAGTTAAAGAAATTAGATAAGCAATTAACCCTACGGATTGAAAAAACAAGTCAGAAACAAAACTACCCTTAAAACCAAAAAAATTTTTGATTTCAGTGTTATCTGGAAAAATAAAGTTTGGATCTTCAGGTGAGTAGGTAAATAATGCTACAAATAATGCTAAACCTAAAAAAAAGAGAAGTAATCCAGAAATCTCAGCTAATCGCTTACCCGCAAAATCAATGAATAAATTAGCTGTTTTTTTAATATCCATATATATGAATCAATTATACCACTTTGTATCATCTAATTTTTGTTGTTAAAATTAAAAATAATATGAGAGTTTGTATTCTTGGCAGTGGTTTATCGAGCTTAACTTTAGCAAAATCTTTAGTTAATCAAAAAATTTATGTAGATGTTTTATATTCTAAAAAATCATATTCTGTAAATAAAACTCGCACAATAGGTCTTTCTAAAAGTAATGTAGAATTTTTTAATAAAAAAATAATTAATATTGAAAAAATTATTTATAAATTAAATAAAATTGAAATTTACAGTGATAATTTAGAAAAACAAAAATTAATTAATTTTGGAAATAATAATGATCATTTATTCTCAATTGTCAAAAACTACAAACTTCAAGAAATTTTAGAAAAAAATTTATCTAAAAGTAAGTATTTTAGAAAAATAAATAATAAAAAAAAATTAAATTATTCCAATGATTATGATTTAGTTTTTAATACTGATTACAATCACCCAATTACAAAAAAACATTTTAGTAGAAAAATAGAAAAAAGATATAATAGTGTTGCATATACTACAATTTTAGAACATGAAAGAATTCCAAATAATGTAGCTGTACAAATATTTACAAAAAATGGTCCTTTAGCCTTTTTGCCTATTTCAGATTATGAAACATCAATAGTTTATTCTATTAATAGTTATTTGAAAGATGAGAAAGAAGTGAATAATTTAATTAATATTTATAATTCAAAATATAATTTAAAAAAAATAAATAAAATTGATTCCTTTGAACTACAAGGATTGAGTTTGAGATCATATTTTCATAAAAATATTTTGGCATTTGGAGATTTACTCCATAAAATTCATCCTCTTGCAGGACAAGGTTTTAATATGACAATTAGAGATATAAAGATTTTAAATGACATAATTCAAAATAAAATTGATCTTGGTTTACCTCTAGATTCAAGATTAAATTCAGAATTTGAAAACAGTCAAAAGCATAAAAATTATATATTTTCTTCTGGGATTGATTTAATTCACGAATTTTTTAATTTAGAAAGAAAAACAAAAAACGATTTCTTAAGTAAATCAATTCAATATTTTAATAAAAACTCAAGTATAAATAAAATTTTTATAAAATTTGCAGACAAAGGTCTTATATTTTAATTAGCCTCTACTGTATTGTAGTATTTTCGTAATCATCAAAAATATAAGTTTTAAGAATTTCTGCAATTTTATTTTTTCTGATATCCAAGTTTTTTGCTTCAAGTAAAATTTGTTTTTCTTCAAGTGAAAACGGCGATGCCATAGCTAAAGCATTAATAGTTTCATTTAAACTTTGTTTTTCTAGTGCTTTCCAATTTATTATAAAGCCTCTCTTTTCAAACAAAGATTTTAAATCTTTAAAAATTAGTTCTAGATCAGAAAAATTTAATTTCTCTTTTTCATCGCTTAAATCATTTGAATAATAATCATAATTCACTTCCACACTTCTGTATTTTTTATCTGTGTTTATTTCATTTATAATTTGAAATCTAATTTTTCCCTTTAATTCAATTAGATAACGGCCATCTTCTGTCTCTCTAAAACTTGTTATTTTTCCCAGACAACCCACATCATGTAATTTAGGTATACTATTTTGATCTTTAGAACTTTTCGGCTGGATCATCCCAATTAATTTGTCTGATTTCATGCTATCATTTACCATATCTAGATATCGTGGCTCGAAGATATTTAAAGGTACCGTGGTATTAGGAAAAATTATAAAATTGCTAAGTGGAAACACACGGATTATTTTAGGAAAATTATTCATTATTTAATTTATAATATATTATTGAAAAAAATTTAAATGATATTTTGGATAGCTTCATATCCCAAAAGTGGGAACACATGGTTAAGAGCTTTATTATCTTCATATTTTTATTCAGAGGATGGAATTTTCAAGCAAGATTTACTTAAAAATATTGCACAATTTCCTGAAAAGAGACATTTTAGTGAATTTAGTTATGATGCTAAAATAGTAACAGATACATCTAAATTTTGGATTAAAGCTCAGGAAAAAATTAATTTAAATAATAAATTAAATTTTTTTAAAACTCATAATATCTTAGGATCAATTAATAATAATAATTTTACAAATAAAAGAAATACTGCTGGCGCTATATATATTGTGCGCGATCCAAGAAATGTGTTAACTTCATTACAAAATCATTACGAATTATCAAAAGATGAAGCTTTGAAATTTATGTTAAGTGAAAAAAAATATATCTACGATTATCATACAAAAGACGATTTTAGTGATTTTCAATTTATAAGTTCTTGGGAAAGAAATTATAAGTCTTGGATAAATCAAAAGATTTTCCCAGTCAGGTTAATTAGGTATGAAGATCTTACAGTTAAAACTTTAGATGTTTTAATAGAAATAATAAATTTTATTCAAAAAACCATTCAAGAAAAAAAAGAGATTGATAATTTAAAAGCTCAAAAATCTGTAAAATCATGTAACTTTGAAAATTTAAAAAAGATGGAAAAAGACAATGGTTTTCTGGAGTCCGTTTTATCCAAAAATGACCCTAAAAAAATTCCTTTTTTTCATTTAGGACCAAAAAATGATTGGAAAAGTATGTTTGATGAAAGCTACCAAAAAAAATTAAATTCAATTTTTGAAAATAATTTAAAAGAATTAAATTATTTAAAATAAAAATTTTTTATTATTGCTTGCATTTATAAAAACCGGTAACTATAATGATTTTAAAACAAGCGGGCATAGCTCAGTGGTAGAGCGTCTCGTTGCCAACGAGAAGGTCGAGGGTTCGACCCCCTTTGCCCGCTCCAAAGATTTTATGAGTGATTTAGCAAATAAAAAGTGTGTACCTTGTGAAGGAAATATTCCTCCATTTGATGCTGATGAAATACACAAATATCTAAAAAAAGTTGATGGTTGGGAAGTTTTAGAAGACAAAATTGATGGTTTTCATTTAATTAAAAGTTTTAAATTTGATAATTTTTTAAAAAGTCAAGAATTTGTAAATAAAGTAGGGGAAATAGCTGAGTCTGAAGGCCATCACCCTGATTTATGGTTTGGATGGGGTTATGCAAGAATTAAAATATTTACACATGCAATTAAAGGTCTAGCAGAAAGCGATTTTATTCTTGCTGCAAAAATTGATCAAATATCTAATGCCTAAAGTGTCTTGTCTTTGAAAAAAGAAGCACAGTACCAGTGTCATTTGCAAAATTAATTATCTCTTTATCTCTTATTGACCCGTAGGGCTGAACTACTGCTCTAACACCAGATTGAACTAATTTTTCAATACCATCTACAAAAGGAAAGAATGCATCTGAGGCAGCAACTAAATTATCATTCTGAAGATTAAATTTTTTCATTTTATTTATAGCTATTTGACAACTATCTAATCTGCTTGGTTGACCAGAACCAATACCAACAGTGGTTTCATTTGATGCTAACACTATTGCGTTTGATTTGACGTATCTGCATACATTGAAAGCAAAAATAAGATCTTTAATTTGTTTCGATGTTGGTTTTCTTTTCGAAACGATTTTAAAATTTTTATTTGAAAATAAATTCAAGTCCTCTGATTGTATCATTATATTTTGGTTGAATGATACAAATTTAAGAAGTTCTTCTGATGAGTAATATGTTCCGTCAATTAGTCTTAAGTTTTTTTTAGCTTTTAATATTTTGATAGCACTGCTTTCAAATCCATTGGCGATAATTACTTCTAAAAACTGTTTATTTAATTCTAAAGCTAAATTTTTAGTAATTTTAAAATTGCAAGAAACTATTCCACCAAAAGCACTTATGGGATCACAAGAAAGAGCAGATTTATAACTTTCTAAATGATCATTTTTAGTAGAAACTCCACAAGGATTTGCATGTTTAACTATGACTGTTCCTTTACCTTTTGGTAAAGATCTTGAAATAGTTAAAGCACTAAATATGTCATTATAGTTGTTATAACTTAGTTGTTTTCCATGAATTTGTTTTAAATTTTTATTCAAACTACTTGAATAGATTGCACTTTGTTGATGAGGATTTTCTCCATACCTAAGTTGTTCTATTAGATTTCCATAAAAAATTTTTTTATTAGGGAAAATAGTATTTGTTATTTTGTTAAAATAGTCTGAAATGACAGAGTCATAATAAGCTGTTTCAGTAAAAGCTATCCTTGATAGCTTTTCCCTAAAACTTAAGGAAGTAGATCCTTTGAACTTTTTTAATTCTTCAATTAATTCCTCATACTGGTCTGAAGAAGTAATTACAGTCACATCATTATAGTTTTTGGCTGCAGACCTGACCATTGTAGGACCACCCACATCTATATTTTCTATAATTTTTTTATGGTTTTTTGTTTTTTTAATAGTGTTCTCAAATGGATAAAAATTAACAACTACTAAGTCAATATTCTCAAAACCATTATCTTTTAGATCTTTTAAGTGAGATTTTTTCTCTCTCTTATTTAAAATTCCTGCATGGATTTTTGGATGAAGAGTTTTTACTCTACCCTCCAAAATTTCAGGGGAATTAGTAAAATCAGATACTTCTAAACAATTAAACTTTAATCTTTTAATTTCTTTATAAGTACCACCCGAGCTAATTATTTTAATTTTGTTCTTTTTTAAAATATTTAATAATGGTTTTAAGTTACTTTTATCGGATACAGAGATGAGAGCTGTTTTGATTTTTTTCTTCATTGTAATTTACTTATCTCCCACTTTATTATCTGTTCCTTTTTATTATTTATACCTGAGATAAAAATATTTTGGTTTTCTTTATATGAATTTTTATTACCGAAATATAAACCATTATCAATATTAATATCAAAGTTATCACAACTAAATTTCCAACCTTCCTCATCTAATTCAATTAGTATAGATTTGTTATCTTGCGTTTTCATTACTTTTGAGTTCGGATCAAGATGAAATCTAATATCAAATTTAATTTCTTTATTTGAAGTTTTTCTAAATAACTTATCATAGCCAATAAATTTCATTTGTTCTGGGTAGAACTCAATTTCTCTTTCATAAATGGTTCCAAATTTAATTAAATATCCATCATGTGCACCTGATATTTTCCAATAATTATTTTCAAAAACTACATTTTTTTTTGATATTTTCAGTCCTTTATCAGTAATCAAATTTTGTTGATGTTTAACAAAATTACAAGAAGAATAATCTTCAATTGTTAAAGCGCAATGAAGAGAGGTACTTTTTGATAATTTATTAAATTTATTATTTCTATCTGAGTAATAACCAGCATTTGAAATTAATTTTTTTTCATTTGAAAATATTTCAAAAGATAAGGCACCTGCTTGATAGTCTTTAGAAAAAGTTTTGTTAGGACTAGAACCTATATCAGCAGCAAGGATTATTTTTTTATTTTTAAGAATTGCATATCCACCGAGTTCATTAATTTGGTTTTTGAATTTATAACCAAATCTTTTTAAATATTGATCAAATTCTTGATTTTCAGAAGAAAAATTACCGTTAAAAAAAATATCTTGCTTTATATTTTGCCAAATGAAAGCATAACTTGATCCTAAATAATAAATGGTCTCATCAATATATTCAGGAATTAAACTCTGAGATTCTTTAAACCACTCTCTAATAATTATAAAGTATTTTAAATAAAATATAAGTTGTCGAATATTTCTTGATTTTGGAAAGCCTTGATTATCAATTGCGGATTTAATGATATTTTTTAATAAATTCAATCCATTTACAAGATATTGTTTTTCATTTTTATAAGCTAATCCTGTTAAAATGATTGCGGCGCAACCAATCATCTTATTTTCTACTTCTTTTGAGTTTTTGATTTCATTTAATAAATGATTAGTTTGTTTTTGAACCATATAGTCAAAAGTAGATCTGTAATCTTGATCGCTATCTTCATATGTGAGTTGATGATTTGATAACCATGAAATAATTCTTTTTGCTGTCAAATCAAACTCCCAGCTTTCTTTTTGAAATTTATTGTTATTTGAAATCCAATTTTTAATAACTGTTTGTGTAGTCTTTTTTGAAGATTTTAAATCTAAGCTGAAAAACCAAAAAAAATTATTTAGTTTTTCATAATCTTTTGAGCTTAAGTATTTTTGCCAAATGGACTCGATAGCAAAGTCTTCAATTTTATATTTTTTGTTTTGGTATTTAATTATAGAAGAAAGCAAATGAGGACTTGGTTTATATTCAAAACTACTATCAAAAGTTTTTGATATTTTTTTTTCGTAAAAATTTGAATTTTTATATATTGATTTAAAACTATCTCTTATATTAAGATAAAATTGACCTAAAATGCCTAAGGAACTTTTATTAATCATTAACTTATTTTAATTTTAATAAATTAATATTTTTCTTTATATCTCCATCATTACTTTTGAACACTGTAGTACCGGAAACAAGAATGTTTGCACCAGCATCAATTGCACTTTTGCAGTTATCAAAATTAATTCCACCATCAATTTCTATGTCAAAATCTAACTTCTTTTGCTCTTTTATTTTTTTTAATTCTTTAATTTTATCTAAAACTTCTGGCATAAATTTTTGCCCTCCAAATCCAGGATTTACACTCATAATTAGGACTAGATCTATTTGATCTAATAAATCTATTATTAAATCAATTCTAGTTTCAGGATTAAGCGAAACTCCAACTTTTTTGTTTTTTTCTTTTATTTTTTCAATTGAATTTTCTAAATTATCAGTTGCCTCAGGATGAATAGTAATAATATCCGCTCCCGCATCAGCGTAAGCATCTATATATTTATGAACTGGTGATATCATTAAATGAACATCAAATTTCAATGAACAGTGTTTTCTAAGAGCTTTAATTACCGGAGGTCCTATTGTTAAATTAGGAACAAAATGACCATCCATCACATCTACATGAATCATATCAGCTCCACCTTCTTCGAGTCTTTTAATTTCTGAACCTAATTGACTAAAGTCGGCTGATAAAATTGATGGTGAAATTTGTATATTTTTCATTGATAGCTAGATTAACTAGTATCAATTTTAAAAATTAAAATGAATTAAAAAATTGATAAATTTGTCTAGAAATTTCACTCTCTAAAGGAAATGACAACATTCCCATCACGGAATAGCCTAAGATCCAAGGCATTAGATAAAATCTAATCATGTAGAAAAACCAAGCAACATACAAGGGCACCAATGGCCCAATGATAAATGAGGGTGTTATGGGTTTAAATAATTTTATTAAAGGATTGGTGTATTTCACAAATACTCTCATGAAAAAGAATTGCGAGTCTTCTCTTTGAAAAATATTCATAGCTACTCTTCCAATTAGAGTCCACATGATAATCCCAAGCAAATAATCTATAAAATATATTAAGGGATGAAAATTTGCTGACATTCAAAATTTATATTGGAAAATGTATTGAAATAAAAGGGGCGAAATTAATCGCCCCTTTAAAAGATTATTTAGTGTGATTTACCAAGAATTGATTTACCACTCGGTACACGTACATCATCAACCATTTTTTGAGTAGCTTTATCTGGTTCTGCAGTCATTAAACTAACTACTACCATTAAAACTAAACTAACAGCTGATCCGAAGATACCAAATGTTAACTGTGTAATTCCTAGGAATCCACTTCCACCAGTTCGTACCCAAACTAAGTACCACGCACCGGCGACAAGACCACCTAGCATACCAGCAATCGCACCTTGTCTATTAGCTCTCTTCCACCATACACCAAGTACAAGTGGGAAGAACAATCCAGACATCGCAAAATCAAAAGCCCAGATAACCGAACCTAAGATTCCTTGAATCTCCATTGCTGCAATAGTTGCTCCAGCAAAACCAATTATTACAAGTAATACCCTTGCAACAAGTAGCCTTTTTGCAGTTTCCGCTTTTGGATCAATGATCTTATAGTAAACATCATGTGATATAGCGTTTGCAATCGCTAGAATCAAACCATCAGCAGTAGACATGGCAGCTGCCATACCTCCTGCAGCAACTAGACCTGAAATTACATAAGGTAATCCAGCTATCTCTGGTGTTGCTAATACAACGGCTTTACCACCCATGAAGAACTCGTTTAATTCTAGAGTTCCATTTCCGTTAAAGTCGCTGATAAACATTAGGTTTGCTTGGTTCCAGTTTTGGTACCAATCTATCGCTTCCACTTCTGCAAATGTCTTACCGATAATACCTGTTGGTAAATTCGGGTCGATCAATGATAACTTAGATAATGTAGCTAACATTGGAGCAGAAGAATAAAGTAGGAAGATAAAGAATAATGACCAACCTACTGATTTTCTAGCTGCTTTTACACTTGGAGTAGTAAAGTATCTCATCATCACGTGCGGTAATGAAGCTGTTCCCATCATCATCGCTAGTGCTAATGAAATAAATGCCCAAGGTGTAGCGTTAACCGCAGAGTGAGCTTTAGTTATTCCTGCTAAGCCTTTAGGTACTGATTTTAGATCAGCAGCTGCGTTTTTAACAAAACCAAACTGTTGTTCTAATTCACCAATTCTAGCTACCTCGTCAGCTAACATAAAGTGAGGGAAGAAACCTGCACCCATTTTGTTACTGATCCAGAATACTGGAAGTAGGTATGCTATAATTAGTACGATATATTGTGCAACCTGTGTCCAAGTTACCCCTCTCATACCACCTAACATTGAACATAATAAAATACTTATTAGTCCAACATAAACTGCGTATTGGAATGGGATATCTAGTGCAACAGATGCAATAGTACCTGTAGCGTTAATTTGTGCAGTCACATAAGTAAATGAAGCAACAGTTAAAACGACTACTGCGCTAAATCTTGCTAAATTACCACCGTATCTAGTACCTATAAAATCTGGAACTGTATAACAGCCAAATTTTCTTAGGTATGGTGCTAATAAAGATGCAACAAGCACGTATCCACCAGTCCAACCAACAAGTAGAGCCATATAACCGTAACCTTTAAAGTAAATACCACCTGCCATAGCAACGAATGATGCACCAGACATCCAGTCTGCTGCAGTCGCCATTCCGTTGAAGACTGTTGGTACTTGCCTTCCAGCTACATAATATGCATCTGCTTGGGCTGTTCTTGATAGATAACCGATTAATGCATAGATGAATACAGTAAATGCAACGAAAGCGATACCTATCGTTTTAGCTGTCATACCCATCTGTTCAGCAATTGCCATAATGATTATGAAACCTACAAATCCTCCTGTATAGATTCCGTAAATCTTAGGCAAATTATCTATGAAATTACCTTTCATTATTCGTCCTCTCTTTCGCTAAAGCCGAACTCTTCATCGATTTTTTCTTGTCTATTCGCAAACCAGAAAATCAAGATTACGAAAGCACCAAGAGATCCCTGACACGTAAACCAATATGTCCATGGATAACCGAAAGGTCCTGTGACCTCGTTCATTTCAGCTCCAAAGAGAAAGATGCCAATTGAGAAAACAAACCAGATTGCAAGTGTTATAAATAACAATCCCCTGGTTTTTTCCCAGTGTTTTTGTTGATTTGACATTTATACCTCTCTTTTTAGTTATAACTGGGTAAAACCATAACCATTATGAGAGCTTTGAAAACCCTAAAAATTGATCATATTAGGTACTTATTTACTTACTTTTTTAAGATATAATTGGCGCACTTACAAATTTACATGGGAAAATACAAATTAACTTGGAGAGACATAAAACTTGAGGATTTCAAAACATATTTATTCGCCATGTTTAAGGCGTTTATTCCAAAGAAAAAAATAAAAACTTTAGATGAATTAGAACAATTTATTCAAACTAAATCTGCCTGGGCTACTCAAGTTACTTTATATAATTATCTAAAAACTAGAATGGGAACAAGATATGTTCTTCATTTTGACAATGATGAATTTATGTCATCAGTAAATCTTGCTAAATGGAATATTTATTCAGTTGCATTACAAGATTTAACTTTTTTTACTTTTTCCTATTTGAAAGTTAATTTCAATTATCAGGATATTCATAAAGCAAACGAAATTTTCAATAAAATTTTAGATGATGAAATTTCTAATAAGATGCCATTAAATATCATTGATGAAGCGAGAAAAAGTTTTGACGAACGATTAGAGAAAATAAATTGGGATGTTTATTATCAAGACTTACCTTTTAATCCTAGTGCACTATCTTTATATAAATGGGCTCCAATTGCAGATGAGTTAAAAACCTTAGATCGAAAGATTGTTTTAAATTCGATGATTTTAAAATGGGATGTTGTTAAACAAGAGTTTAAAGATTTAATTCAGTTTTAAATATTTTTTCTATTTTCTACCAAACTATCAACAACACTAGGATCTGCCAGCGTAGTTGTATCACCTAATTGACCATGTTCATTAGCTGCAATTTTTCTAAGAATTCTTCTCATTATTTTTCCAGATCTCGTTTTAGGAAGACCTGGAGTAAAATGAATTAGATCTGGAGTCGCCAATGGCCCGATTTGTTTTCTAACCCAAAGTTTTAGATCTCTTTCAAGTTCACCTGTTTCTGCTTCTCCTGCATTCAAGGTTACATAACAATATAATCCATTACCTTTAATATCATGAGGGTAACCAACTACAGCAGCTTCAGCTACTTTTGGATGAGCAACAAATGCACTTTCAATTTCAGCAGTTCCTAGGTTGTGTCCTGAAACAATAATTACATCATCTACTCTTCCTGTGATCCAGTAATAACCATCTTTATCTCTTCTACATCCATCACCAGTGAAATATTTTCCATTAAATTGAGAAAAGTACGTATCTATAAATCTTTGATGATCACCGTAAACAGTTCTCATTTGTCCAGGCCATGATTGAGCTATGCACAACCTTCCTTCACCAGCTCCTTTAATTTCCTTACCGTTTTTATCTACAAGCACTGGCTTAATTCCATAGAAAGGTTTAGTTGCTGAGCCAGGTTTAAGAGGAATAGCGCCTGTTTGTGGAGCAATCATTATACCTCCGGTTTCTGTTTGCCACCAAGTATCTACAATAGGGCATTTGGAATTACCCACAGTTTTATAGTACCACATCCAAGCCTCCGGATTTATTGGTTCTCCTACTGTTCCTAAAAGCTTAAGCGATTTTCTAGATGTTTTTTTAACAGGTTTATCACCTTCACGCATTAAAGCTCTAATTGCAGTTGGGGCTGTATAAAAAGTATTCACCCTATATTTATCAACTATTTGCCACCATCTAGAGCTATCAGGATAATTTGGAATTCCTTCAAACATTATAGTTGTTGCACCATTCGAAAGTGGCCCATAAATAATGTAACTATGTCCAGTTACCCAGCCAATATCAGCAGTACACCAATAAATATCTTTTGGTTTATAGTTGAAAATATATTGATGAGTCATGGATGCATAAACCATATATCCACCAGTAGTATGAAGAACTCCTTTAGGTTTACCTGTTGAACCCGAAGTATATAAAATAAATAAAGGATCTTCAGCATTCATTTCCTCAGGTTCACAATTACTAGGTACGTCTTTAATTAATTCATGATACCAAACATCTCTGCTATGATCCCAGTTGATGTAATTTCCAGTTCGTTTAACAACAATACATTTCTTAACATTTGGACAACTCATTAAAGCTTCATCAACTGTATATTTCAGTGGAATAGTTTTTCCACCTCGTACTCCTTCATCTGCGGTAATGATGTATTCAGATTCGCAATCATTCACTCTTCCCGAAATAGAATCTGCTGAAAAACCTCCAAAAATAATTGAATGTACTGCACCAATTCTTACACAGGCCAGCATTAAAATTGCTAACTCTGGTATCATAGTTAAATAAATTGTTACACGGTCACCTTTTTTAATTCCTAATTTTTTTAAACCATTTGCAGCTTTAGAAACTTTTTGATGAAGTTGTTTATAAGAAATTTTTTGACTATCTTTTGGATCATCTCCAACCCAAATAATAGCAGTTTTATCTTTTTTATCCTTTAAATGTCTATCAATGCAATTTGCAGAAGCATTTAAAGTACCATCTTCAAACCATTTAATTTTGACTTCTTTTGTACTGTATTTTACGTCTTTAATTTTTTTATAAGGTTTTATCCAAGTAATTCTTTTTCCCTCTTTTCTCCAAAATTCATCATTACTCTTTATAGATTGAGAATATTTTTGTTGATATTTACTTTTATTTGCTAAGCTACTTTTAACCCATTCTGGTTTTGTTTTAATAACAACTTCAGGAGGTGTATTTCCGTTTTCTTTTTTTGCTTTAATTCTTTTTTTTACTTTTTTAGAAGATCTTTTTTTAACTTTAGATCTTCTCTTCACCTTTTTTGAGGTTTTTTTTCTAACTTTAGACTTTTTTTTTCTTACCTTGCTTTTCTTCTTCTTTTTTTTTGGCATAGGATAATTTTTTTTTTAAACTTTACTCATGTTATTTATAATTTTCCAGCTTTTATAATCAACAGGCATTACAGAAAGCCTGCTTTGCTTAATCAGGCCTAAATGGCTTAAATCCTTATTTTTTTTAATGCTTTCGAGTGTTATAGGCTTTGAAAATTTAGACTTAAATTGAACAGTAACTGCAACAAACCTCCCTGTTTTGTCTGTTTTATCTATATACGATTCTTTTATAACTTTTACTATTCCAACTATCTCTTTTCCAATATTTGAATGATAAAAAAAACATAGATCTCCTTTCCTCATACTTTTTAAATTCTTTGCAGCTTGATAATTTCTGACACCATCCCACGGTGCACCCTTAATTCCAGCTTTTTTTTGCTGATCAATTGACCAAACATCTGGTTCAGATTTCATCAACCAATATTGCATTATAATTGAACTCCAGCACCTTTAAGAAAAGCTGCATCCTCATCTAGAGGCCATCTAGGTTTAGCTGGATAATCTAAATTATTAAATTGATTTATTTTAAATTTTTCTAAACCTACCATTGCAATCATTGCTGCATTATCTCCACAAAACTCTATAGGTGGAAAAATACTTTTATAATCATTTTCTTCACATAGATTAATTAACATAGACCTAATTTTTTTATTTGCTGCAACTCCACCAGCAACAACGAAAAGTTTTTCATTTAATTCATTTATTTTTTCAAATTCAGTAAAAGCAATCTTTGTTTTTTTATATAAAATTTCCTCAATTGTTTTTTGAAAAGATGCGGCAAGATCATATTTATCTTGTTCTGATTTAATTGTTTTGCTTATCTTCAACACGGCAGTTTTTAGACCTGCAAAAGAAAGATTGCATCCTCCTTTGCTGAAAATTGGTTTTGGTAAATCATATTTTTCTGGATCACCTTTTTTAGCTAAAATTTCTATTTGAGGTCCTCCTGGAAATTCTATTCCTAAAAGCTTTGCCGTTTTGTCAAATGCCTCACCTAATGCATCATCAATAGTTGTTCCTAATCTTTTATATTTACCAAGGTTCTGAACACTTAAATATTGTGAGTGCCCACCTGAAATTAAAAGAAGTAAATATGGATAATTTAAATTTGTATTTAGTTTTGGACTTAGAGCATGTCCCTCTAAATGATTAACGGCAATAAAAGGTTTATTCATTGCTGTTGCAAAAGCTTTACCAAAACTTAACCCAACTGATAAACAAACAATTAATCCAGGACCAGCGGTAGAAGCAACCGCATCTATTTCTTCAATTTTTCTTCCACTTTCATCAATAGCTTTTTTGACAATCCAATCAATTTTTTCAATGTGTGAACGTGCTGCCAGTTCAGGAACTACACCACCAAACTCTCTATGAACCTCCACTTGGCTAGAAACAATGTTGGATAAAACTACTGGGAATCCTTCTTCATTTTCAGTTATTAAAGAAGCCGCTGTTTCATCACAACTAGACTCTATTCCAAGAATTAAGGGTTTTTTGCTCATTCAAATAGTTTTTAATAATTGTACAATCTTTATACAAGTAAGAAATAATTTTTTATGAGAAAAAAAATAATAATTGGATCTAGAGGCAGCAAGCTTGCCTTACTTTATGCTCAACAAGCTAAAAATAAGATAATTGAAAATACCAAACTTGGTAATGAAGATATTGTAATTAAATCAATTTCAACTAAAGGTGACGAAGTACAGGATACAAGATTATCAGAGCTTGGTGGCAAAGGTTTGTTTTCTAGTAATATTGAAAATGAACTTCAGTTAAAAAATATTGATATTGCAGTCCACGCACTGAAAGATATGCCTGCTAATGATACAAAAGGATTAACAACAGACTCTTTCCTTGAAAGAAATGACCCTAGAGAGATTTTAATTACAAAGAACAAAAAAAAACTTAAAGACCTAGATCAAAAGTCAATTGTTGGTACCTCATCATACAGAAGAGAATTTCAAATAAAAAAAATTAGACAAGATTTGAACTGTAAACTAATTAGAGGAAATGTAGATACTAGAATTAGAAAATTGAATGAAGGGATGTATGATGCAATTATTTTGTCTTATGCTGGTATCAAATTTTTAAAATTTGAAAATGAAATTTCAGAAATTTTTTCTGCTGAGGAAATAATTCCTAGTGCAGGACAAGGCATAATTGCTCTTCAGTGCAGGGAGAATGATGATGAGACAATTTCTATTTTAAACAAAGTTAATCATGAAGAAACATATAAAAGAGCTCACCTTGAGAGAAATATTTTAAAAGTTTTAGATGGAGATTGTGAAACAGCAATTGGTGCTCATTCAGTGGTCGATGGAGATAAGATTACAGTGGAGGCTGAACTTTTTTCTTTAGATGGTAAACAAAGGTTTTATGAAAAAAAAGTTGGTAATTTGAATGAGTTTAAAGAAATTGGTAAGGAGATTGGAATACTTTTAAAAACAAAATCAAATAACACATATAAAAGATAATATGCATATTTTGTTAACTAGACCATTAGATGATTGTTCCGAAATGATATTTAAATTTCAATCATTAGGACATCAAGTTTCTCATCTTCCATTAATAAGGATTGAAAAGGTTAATTATGAAGAAATTAATTTTTCTGAATATGGTGGAATTGTTTTTACTAGTGCAAATGCAGTAAAATTTTTAAACACATTAGAATTAGATAAAAATATTAAATGCTTTTGTGTTGGAAACGCCACAGAAAACAAAGCAAGAAGCGTTGGTTTTCAAAATACAATTGCGGCTGAAGGAAATGTAACAAACTTAAAGGAGCTAATTATACAAAGTTATGACTCCAAAAATAAAGAATTACTTTACGTTAGTGGTGAAACAATATCGGTTGATTTAGATCAACAGTTATTAAAAGAAGGGTTTAAGGTAAAAAGAATTATTAATTACAGAGTAGATCATAATCAAAAATTTGATCAGAAATTTGTTAATGAATTAAAATTAAATATGCCTGATATGGTCTATGTGTACTCTCAAAATAGTGCGTCAAGTTTCTTAAATTTCATAAAGATTTACCAAACCGAAAATTTATGGATGAATACAAATTTGATGTGTATAGGCGAAAAAACCTCGTCAATACTGAACGAAATCAAATGGAAAAAGATTTTTCTTTTTAACCCTGGAGAAGAAGAGTTTTTGTTATATAAAATTTAGAAATGGAATTAATTAATAATTTTTCAGAGATATTTTTATCAGTATGGAATAAAGGAATTCTTGGTGTTGATATTTTTCAAATCTTAATTGGTATTGGAATATTTTTACTATTCTTAATTTTTAGAGGTCTAATAAGCAAATTAGTTATTAAAAAATTAGAAATTATCTCGAAAAGAACAACGAATAAACTAGATGATACTTTTGTTCAATCACTTGTAGGTCCAGCAAGATTTTTACCAATTGTATTAGGATTTTTTATTGCAAGCTACTATATGACTTTCTCACTAGAAGGAAGAGAAGTGGTAGATACAATTAATAGAACATTAATCACTATTTTGATTTTTTGGGTAATTCACCAAATCATAGAACCAATTTCATACATACTCAGTGGTTTAGATAAATTGTTAACAAGAGAACTTATTGGCTGGATAATTAAATCGCTAAAAATTTTAATTTTTATTTTAGGTTTAGCAGCTGTTTTAGAATTGTGGGGAATTAAAATAGGCCCAATCATTGCAGGTCTTGGATTGTTTGGTGTTGCTGTAGCATTAGGGGCACAAGATTTATTCAAAAATTTAATATCAGGAATTTTAGTTTTAGTTGAAAAGAGATTTAAAATTGGAGACTGGATAGCTGTCGAGGGTATTATTGAAGGCGTAGTAGAAAAGATTGGATTTAGATCAACAACAATTAGAAAGTTTGACAAATCTCTTGCTATTATTCCAAATTTTCAATTTGCTGAAAACGCAGTTGTAAATGTAAGTGAAACTTCAAATTGGTTAATCAGTTGGATTATTACACTTCAATATGACACTACCGTAGATCAATTAAAAAAAATTAGAGATGAAATCGAAAGTCATATTAATTCAAGCGAAGATTATAATACCTCAATTGGCGTTGCGGTAAGAGTTGATAAATTTTCTGATAGTTCAATAGATATGTATGTAAGATGTTTTACAAAAACAGGAAGTTGGAATAATTGGCTTGATGTAAAAGAAAGATTAGCAATTGCGATTAAGGAAATTGTAGAAAAAAATGGTGCTTCATTTGCTTTCCCAAGTCAGTCGATTTACGTTGAGAAAAAATGATAGCTATTTTTTATTTAGTTTTACAAATTTTAAAATTGTATTCTTATGTTGTAATCGCCAATGTTATTGTAAGTTGGTTAATAGCTTTTAACGTTCTTAATACTCAAAATAAGTTTGTGTATGCAATTTTAGAGTTGAGTTACAAATTGACCGAGCCTTTCTTGAATAAAATTAGACGTTTTTTGCCAAATTTAGGTTCACTAGATATTTCTCCAATCATTCTTCTTTTATTGATTTGGTTTATCGAAATGTGTATGAAGCTGTACATTGCCCCAATGATTTTTTAAGAGAGAAATATGATTTTAATTGATGGAAAAAAAGCAGCCGCAGAATTAAGAGCAGAGTTAAAGGAAGAAGTTGCAGAATTAAAATCAAAATATAATAAAGTACCAGGTTTAACAGTAATACTGATTGGTGATTTAACACCCAGTCAGATTTATGTAAGAAATAAAGAGAAGTCAGCAAATGAGGTAGGATTAAAATCTGAAGTAATTAAATATCCAGACTCAGTTGCAGAAAAGACTGTTCTAGAAAAAATTCAAGAACTAAACAGTGATGAAACTGTCTCAGGAATTTTAGTTCAACTTCCTTTACCTAAGCATATTGATAAGCAGAAGGTTATAGAAGCTATTGATCCCTCAAAAGACGTAGATGGATTTCATCCAATGAATGTAGGTAACCTTTCATCTGGTTATGAAAGTTCGATACCTTGTACTCCGCTTGGATGTTATTTGTTGATAAAAAAAATTGAACCTAATTTAAGTGGTAAAAAAGCTGTGGTTGTGGGTAGATCAAATTTAAATGGTAAACCAATGACACAACTTCTTTTAAAAGAAAATTGCACCGTAACTATAACTCATTCAAAAACTAAAGATTTAAAAGCTGAATGTTTAGAGGCAGACATAATTGTTGCAGCTGTAGGTATACCCGAACTTGTTAAAGGAGATTGGGTTAAAAAAGATGCTATTGTTATTGATGTTGGTATAAATAAAACTAACAACGGTATAGTTGGTGATGTTCATTTTGATGAAGTTTCAAAAAATGCAAAAGCACTTACACCTGTTCCAGGTGGAGTTGGACCTATGACTATTGCTTGTTTACTTAAAAATACCATAGACTGTTTCAAAAGATCGCAAATTTAATAATTAAATCCCAAGCTGTAATCTGTTAATTAATTAGGATGAAAAAACCTAAGCGACCTTATAGATTTGGTATAATTTTTTTACTTCTTACTGTTCCGCCAATTGGAGCCACACAGCTAGGTTGGTATTTGCATGACATGCAAACTGGTTTTGATTATGGTATGATTGTAGGTACAATATCAGTAATTTATGCTGCATATTTGATGTATGAAAAAAACTGGCGTGAAGAAGATGAAGATTAAATTATGGAAAAAATAATTTTTTTTGGATTGGTTATTCCTATTATGGCTTATGTTTTATACTTAGGTGGAATGGCAATAATGAATGGTTTTAAATCTAAGGAAGCTAATAGAGCTGAAAAGGAGCAACCCGAAAGTGAGACTGATGAGATAAGCGAGACTGCTTCTGAACAAACTAGTACTCTAAGTGATGAACTTAGTAAATTAAATGATTTAAAAGAAAAAGGAATTATTTCTCAAGAGGAATTTGAAAAGGCGAAAAATAAACTATTAAATAATTAAATAGTTTAATCATGTTCATTGGTTTTAAAAAAAAATTTGTTAAGGTAAACAAAGGTAAAATATTTTGTAGATTTAAAGGTGATGGTGCTCCTTTATTGTTACTTCACGGATATCCACAATCGCATGTAATGTGGCACAAAACAGCACCTGAGCTTAGCAAATATTTTACAGTAATAGTTGCTGATCTTAGAGGATACGGAGACAGTTTGGTTTTACCTGGTGGCACTAATCATAAAAATTATTCTAAAAGAGAAATGGCTAAAGATATGGTTCAATTGATGAGTAAATTGAATTTTAAAAAATTTTTTGTTGCAGGACATGATAGAGGCGGGAGAGTTGCTCATAGAATGGCAAGAGATTATAGAAATAAAATTATGGCTTTAAGCGTATTAGATATTTGTCCAACTCTGGATATGTACGAGCATACAGATATGAAATTTGCAAAAGGATATTTTCATTGGTTTTATTTAATACAGCCCGCACCTTTACCAGAGAAAATGATAATGGCAGATCCTAAAAGATGGTTAAAAAGTCGTTTTAATAGGTCATCAAGACGTGCGATTGGAAAAGTTGAAGATGAATATTTTAGAGCCTTTAGACAAAAAAAAAGAATTCATGCAACTTGCGAGGATTATAGGGCTGCGGCTACTATAGATTTAGAGCATGACAAAAAAGACAGAAAAAAAAAATTAAACATTCCTATACAAGTTTTGTGGGGTAAAAAGGGAGTTGTTGGAACGCAATTTAAATCAGTTAAAATTTGGCAAAAATACACAAATAAAAAAGTTTATGGGGCAGAAATTAATTCAGATCATTTCATTCCAGAGGAAAGTCCCAAACAAACGATTAATCACTTAAAAAAATTTTTTTTAAAAAATGTTAAAAATAATTCCAAATAAAAAAAATATTGGAGCTGAAATAATTGTAAATTTAAAAGATATTTCAAATAAAGATATTTTAAAAATTAAGAAAGCACTGAATAAATATGGAATGTTGTATTTTAAACAACAAGAATTAACTTCTAAATTTTATATTCAGTTTGCAAAATATTTTGGAAAATTAGCCAACTATCCAAGACTAAAAGGTTTAAATAAAAAATTTCCTCAAATTACTGTGGTGCAAAGAAAATCAACTGATAAAGGACCAAGTTTTGGTGAACAATTTCATACAGACTCGATTTATACAAAAAAACCACCAAGATTTACAATGTTGCTTTCTAAACTTGTGCCAAAAAAAGGAAAAGCTAATACAGAATTTTGTTCTCAATATCTTGCTTATAAAGAATTACCAAGTCCAATAAAAAGAAAATTTAAAAATATTAAAGGTAAATATTCCTCTGAGGGTCCAATCTCGGTTACAACAAAAGAAAGAGTAAAAGAAAAAGGTAAAAATATTAAAGAACTTAAATCTTCACATAAAATAATTAGGAAAATCAGCACAAATTATTCTATTTATTGTAGTCCAGGACATTTTGTTGGTTTTAGCTCAAAGATAAAAAATCAAGAAAAATTAAAAAAATTTTTATTTAGCCATCAAATTAAAAAGAAGTTTCAATTTTCATTGCCTTGGGAAAAAAATCAATTGGCTATATGGGATAATAGATCTATGCTTCATCAAGCAACACCTTTCAAAGGAAATAGAATAATGCATAGAATAACAATCAAATAATTTATGTTCACAATTTTTTTAGGACTAACTCCATTTATATTTATTACTTTTTTAGGGTTTGTTTTTGGTAAGTTGAAGGTCTTAGATCTTAATCATGCTAAAATTTTAAATCTTTTCTTGTTCTATATTGCAGTTCCAGCATTGATAATTAAGCTAATAGCACAAAATGAAATTGGACAAGTAGATTTCAAACAAATTTTCTCTTATTTAATTATGCAATCGATATGTGGAATTATCGCCTACTTAATTACTTCAAAATATTTTAAAAGATCAATCCCAGAGTCAATTATTTGGGCTTTAACAGTTGCATTATCAAACCATGTAACTTTGCTCTTACCAATAACAGAAATTTATTTTCAACAAAATGTAATTACACAAGTTGCAAGTATCATATTAATGGATGGGATAGTTTTATTATCTGTAATTGCTTTTTTTCTTGAATTATCTACAAAAAAAAATGTAAATTTATTTAATTTTATTAAAAATTTATTTTTAAACCCATTTATACTTTCAATAATTATAGGTCTATTATTTTTATTATTAAATTTTAACATTGATCAAACACCGATTGAATACACTTTGTCTAAACTTGCAGCATGTGTTTCTCCAGTTGGATTGTTTGCAATTGGCATAACTCTCTCATTTTATACTAAAAATGTAATTAACAAATTATCCGTATCTATTTCAGTTTTAAAATTAGTTATTTCCCCAATAATTTTATTGTTAATTGGATTAGTGTTTTTTAATGCAGGATTGCCAGCTGAAATACCAGGTGCTTTCTTTGTGAGTGTTGCGCCTTGCGGAGTTACTTCTATAGTTTTATGTGCAGCGTATAATGTAAGTCCCGAAAATATAATTAAAGCAATTTTTGTCTCTACTATTGCTTCTATTGGAACTATATTTTTTGCAATTAAGTATTTAACTCTATAACAATTTATCTAAAGGACTAACTTCTCCAATTTTAAAAATAATAGCATCTTCTTTACTAAAACCATATTTTTCAGCACCATCTTTAAATCTAATTGGGGGTTCCATAATCGGCTCTAATGACAAAACAAATGTTCCCCAATGCATTCCTAATACTTTTTTACTTTTTAGGTCCTGTGCAACATTCAAGGCTTCTTCAGGTGTAGTATGATAAATAGTTTTATCAAACATTGGTTTGAAATTATAAGCCCCAATATTAATCATTGTCAGATCTATAGGACCATATTTTTCACCTAGTTCTTTGTAGACTTCCCCATATCCGGTGTCACATGCAAATAAAATTTTTTTATTTTTATGTTCTATTAAAAAATTACCCCACAAAGTTTTATTAGTGTCCGTTAAACTTCTCTTTGACCAATGAACTGCAGGAAGTAAAGAAATTTTCAAATCCTCATTTATAATTATTTGATCATACCAATCCATTTCATTTACATCTTTATATCCTTTAAAATATTTACCAAGATTTAGAGGTGTTAATACTTTTGCACTCTTGAAAGGAAAATTTCTAATTGTTGACATGTCCTGATGATCGTAATGATTATGAGTGAGTAAAAATATATCCGTTTTAGGTATCTCATTTAATTTTATTGCAGGATCAGTAAATCTTTTTGGACCAAAGATTAGTGGTCCAGCATTCTTTGAAAATACAGGATCTGTTATAATTGTAGTTCCACCTAATTTTATAAGATATGTCGCGTGACCTATCCAAGCAATATAATCATTATCTTTATATTTTTCTAAATCAGCTAATACTTTTTCTTTTTCAATCACATGTTCTTTTGGATAAGATAAATTAACTTTTTTTCTTAATTTACTGAAAGTTCTATAAGAAAATTTTCCTGATCTGGATATTATTACTGGAGATCCTTTTGGATTCCTGAAAGTACCATCAGGTAAATGATGATAAGGTCTTTCTTTCATATTATTTTTTTTTCTCCATTAACCATAAAATGTTTCCCGCAAGAAAATATATTTTTCCATTAACTGGATGAACTTGTATATCTCTTATTCTTCCAATTTTATCTTTGAAAATAATTGTTTCTTCAATCTTAGATGAATTTTTAAAGTTTAATTTTCTCATTGATTTATCTTTTAAAGAAGTGATTAACGCTTCGCCATTCCATTCACTAAATTCTTTTCCCTTATAAATAGTTATAGCACTTGCTGCAATTGAAGGTACCCAGTATTGGATTGCTTTGGTAAATCCTGGTTTCCATTTAGGTCCAATCTTTGAGCCTGAATAATTTGTTCCACCCCAACCTAAAATTTTCCAACCATAATTTTCTCCTTTTTTAATTTCACCAAACCAATCACCACCTTTTGCACCATGGTTGCTTGCATAAATTTTTCCATCAAAAGAGGAATAGGTTAAGCCTTGAGGATTACGAACACCAATTTGATAAATTTCTGGTAACCAATTTGATTTACCTTCAAACTTAGGGTTATCTTTTGGAATACTACCATCTAAATAAATTCTGATAATACTGCCAGGATGATTTGTCGGATCTTGAGCAATCATACCACCACCTCTTTCACCAGCAGAAGCAAAAAGAAAATTGTCTTTTATAGCTAGTCTTGAACCAAAATGATAACCAGATTCTATTGGTGGTTCAGCTTGAAATATATTTTTGAAATTTAAATTTTTTTTATTTAATTTAGCTTTTGCAATTGATGTACTAGTTTTCCAATCCCCTCTATTTTCTGAATAAGAAATCCATAAGTAATCATTTTGATAAATAATATCTAACAAACCTCCTTGTCCGTGTACAAAATAATTTAAGTTATGTTTAACTTCGTAGACTTCTTTAGAAGTAATATTTACTATTTTTATCTTTCCAGTTTTTTCAGTAATAATGAGTTCCTCATCACTAATAAAAGATGATCCCCACGGTTCATTTAATGATACTAATTGTGTAAAATTATAACTATTAGAGTGTGAAAGTGAAACTTTAGAAAAAAAAATAATTATAATTAAAAGAACAAACCTCATAAATTATATTAATCTCCCTTGAATATAAAACTCATTAGTTTCATTTTTTTTTACTTGATCTCTTGTATCAAACCAATTATTTCCAAAAACACTTATATCTCCTTTTACATGTAATGTGCCTTTCTCAATTTTTGTATCACAGTAAACATCATCTCCCATGAAAGTTCCTTCTAACGCTCTCTTCTTATAATTTTCAACTGTATCTATATCTTTAAAAACAGTGTTAATTGCACAAGGCCCAATTTCAGTCATGCCCCAATTGACCATAAATTGACAACCTTTTTCAACAAATTTTGTTATTAATTCCCACTCCACTGGTTCACTACCACAGGTGATCCATACACCTTTTAAATTTAAATCTTGAAATGATTTAGTCAGCATTATAGCTCTTGCATGTTTTGGTGTTATATGGCTGTGTGTAAAGTGTTTAATTTTTTTACAAAAATTATATGCATTAAATTTTTCAATTTCTAAATGTGCACCTACTTCATAACCAGGTAATGTTTGTGCTAAAAGACCACCAGCATGCTCTAATTTACAAATTGTATAAATTTTACTTTTAGATGAAATTTTTTGACATTCACGTGCAATCTTATTTGCATTTCTTAGCTTGTAAGGAGATTGGTAAATCTTTTTTTGTGGGCCTGTGGTACCACTAGACTTTAATTCAATTCCTTTTTTTAAAATTTGATCCAAATTGTTTTTCTGTTCCATCAACAATTTTTTTTGCAAGTTTGTAAGGTGTAAAAGTAAATATCCAAGGCAAAATACTATGGATTAAACCTGTAATAAAAATTAGAATAGCTAAAAAGTTAAAATAGCTAGCGTATAAAAAATGTTTTAACCAAGATGATTTAATTTTTTTTAGATGTTTTGAATCCCAATCCATTTTAAGATAATTTAGATCTACCACCATCTACTGCAATTATTTGCCCTGTAACCCAGGAACTATCATCTGTTAGTAAGAATTTAGCAAGAGCTGCCGAATCTTTACCTTCGCCTAATCTTTTAAGGGGATGTGCTTTCGCAATACCTTCAGCTATAGCAGTATTTTTTAACATTGGTTCTGCTATTTTAGATTTTGTTAAACTTGGTGCCACACAATTTACTCTTATGTTTGGAGCAAATTCTGCTGCAAGAGAAACCGTCAATCCTTCAACAGCAGCTTTTGCTGAAGCTATGATTGCATGATTGGTAAAACCTCTTTGAGCAGCAACAGTTGAAAATAACACTATTGAACCTTTATTTTTTTTTAAACTTTCTTGATATCCCTTAATAGCTTCTACAGCAGAATAAAGATTAAGTTTCATGCATTTCTGAAAGTCTTGTTCATTTACCATTCTTAAAGGTTTTAAATCAATTGAACCGACACAATAAGCAAGGCCTTTAATTTCAGAAATATCTGATTTAACTTTTTCTATAAACCCATCCTCTAAAACATCTGCAACGGTATGTGAGCATCCAAGTTTTTCAGAGATAGAACTAAGTTCACTCTCATTTCTTCCAACTAAATGAATATCGTTTCCAGAGTTTTTTAATTGTTCCGCTAAACTTGACCCAATAGAACCTGTCGCACCAAAAATTACATATTTTTCTGACATAAAAAATTTTATTAGTTATATTTAACTATGAAGTTATTTTTTATACTTGGTAACCAATTATTTCCAACAAAATACTTAGACCGCTTCAAAAAAGACCACCTATTTTTTATGGCTGAAGATAAGGGTTTATGTACTTATGAAAAGCATCATAAACAAAAAATTTTATTATTTTTATCTTCTATGCGTTCTTATGCAGACGGATTAAGAAAAAACAAATTTAAATTAGATTACCTTAAAATTGAAGATAAAGAATTTAATGAAGATTATTTAAAAAAATTAAAAAAAATAATTAAACAAAAAAAAGTAAAAGAAATTTCAAGTTTTGAAGTAGAGGATAAATTTTTTGAAAAAAAAATTTCACAATTTTTAAAAAAAGAAAACATACAATGGAATGTTGTTCAAACTCCTATGTTTTTAAATTCAAGAGCTGAATTTAAAAATTATTTATCAAAATCAAAAAAACCTTTTATGGCAACTTTTTACAAAGATGTTAGAAAAAAATCTGGAATATTGATGGGGTCAGATGGTGATCCAATCGGGGGGAAATGGAGCTTTGATGAGGATAATAGAAATAAATTACCTAAAAATATTTCAATTCCTAAATTTCCAAAAATAAATGAAACCAATCATACAAAAAAATTAAAGCCTATTATTGAAAAGGAATTTAAAAATCACCCAGGGAGTACAAATAATTTTTGGTTTGCAACGGAATATGAAGATGTAGTTAAACTATTAAATTTTTTTATAAAAGAGAAATCTAATCTTTTTGGTGATTATGAGGATGCAGTTGATCAAAAAGATAATATTCTATTTCATAGTGCATTAAGTCCTTATATAAATTTAGGTTTAATTACTCCTGAATTCGTTATCCAAAAAATTTTAGATTTTCATAAAAAAAATAAAATTAGAATAAATTCTTTAGAGGGTTACATCCGCCAGGTGATTGGCTGGCGAGAATTTATGCGTGGAATTTATCAGTCATATTCACAAGAAATGGAAAATGGAAATTTTTTTAAACAAAATAGAAAAATGAAAAGTTCTTGGTATGATGGCACCACTGGTCTTCCACCTTTAGATTACGCAATTAAAAATGCGGTTAATAATGGTTGGTCACATCACATTGAAAGATTAATGATCTTATCAAACATAATGAACCTTTGTGAAATAAAGCCAACAATTGTTTATAAGTGGTTCATGGAGATGTTTGTAGACTCCTCAGATTGGGTAATGGTTCCTAATGTTTATGGAATGGGATTATTTAGTGATGGAGGAATTTTTGCTACCAAACCTTATATTTGTGGATCTGCATATTTTATGAAAATGATGGATTTTAAAAAAGGTGAGTGGTGTAACACTATGGATGGTCTTTATTGGAGATTTATTGACCGAAATAGAAAATTTTTTTTAAAAAATCCTCGTCTTTCTATGATGGTAAGAATATTTGATAAAATGAAATCTGATAGAAAAAAATTAATTTTATCTGAAGCTGATAAATTTATTAAACTAAACACAATTTGATGAAAAAAGAAAATTTACCAACAAAAATTTGTCCAGTTTGTAAAAGATCATTTACTTGGCGAAAAAAATGGAAGTTAAATTGGGATAGAGTAAAATATTGTTCCAAGAAGTGTTCTAAGCTAAGCTAAGCTTAGTGAACATAATAGTATTACAACATATCAAAATAGAAGATCCAGGTTACATTAAAGATTTAATGTTAGCTGATGGATTAAATTTAACTACTATTGAGTTAGATGAAGGTGAAAAAATACCAGATGATTTAAGTAAATTTAATGGAATGTTTTGCATGGGGGGTCCAATGGATACCTATATGGAACAAGAATATCCTTGGTTAATAGAAGAAAAGAAAGCAATAAAAGAATTTGTTGTTAATCTAAAAAAACCTTATTTAGGTTTTTGTTTAGGTTGTCAGCTTTTAGGAGAAGTGATTGGTGGAAAAGTAGTTAAATCTAAACCAGCAGAAATAGGAATTATGGATATTAATTTCTCTAAGAAAAAAAATGGAGATAAATTATTTTCAAAATTTCCTAATACTATTAAAAGTTTACAATGGCACTCTTATGAGGTTCAAGGTATTGAAGATAATAAAGATGTAACTTTATTAGCCTCTTCTCCAATTACCAAGTATCAAATCTTTAAATATCAAAACCATGCTTATGGAATTCAATTTCATATAGAAATAAAGGATACTACGGTTAATGAGTGGGGATGTGTACCGGAATACAAAAAAGCTTTAGTGGATCAGCTTGGTAATGATGCATTAGAAAAGTTTGACCAATCTACAAAAGATAACATGAAAGATATGAATAACTATTCTACAATCCTTTATGATAATTTTAAAAAACTTTTATGAACAATAAGATCTTTGAATGGGCAGGGGTTATAACTGCAATATTGTATTCTTTGTTTGTTGCTTTAAATATAGGAATAGAATTTTTTGGTTTTTGTCTATTGCTTTTGTCAGCTATTTTAATTGGAATATGGGCTTATAGGGGTGGTCATAAAGGAATTTTGTTATTACAATTTTTTTATGCAACAGCTGGAATTATTGGGATGGTTCGTTGGTTTTAGTTAAAAGTCGAGACTATTTTGGGAATATAATTTTTAAAATTAAAAAATCCTTTATTGCAGTATTGCCAAGCCAATTGATCAAGATTTCTATATAAAAAATCTATCTTTAAATTATTCGAATTTAAAAAATCTAAATTTTCACCTACTGTTGGATATAAACCATAACAATTTTCAATATTTGTTAATTCACTTATATCTATAACTTCACAATCAATAGATTTATCTTTTAATCTTTGTTCTTGGTCTTCTATTAAATGAGATTTAAATTTCACTAACTTTTCACTGAGTTTTATTACTCTATTTTCATTTTTATTAGAAACTAAGTAAATTTTTTTAAAATTGTTTTCCTTAAAGTCAGTGATTTCAAACGAGAGATTATTTTCAAATATTAAAAGATTCTTATTCTCAATTTTTTGTGGGTTATTGAAATCCTGTTTAATTATTTGATAAGATTTTTCAGATACTTTTGGAGGAGCACTTTCATTTAATTTTATATTTTGAAATCTATTGTTAGTGAATTTTTTAATATTCCATTCACTTGCAAGGTAATGTTTTCCTTGAGTTTGAACACCCGCAACCCATCGCCACCCAAGAGTATTTGATGCAGCATCTCCATCATAAAGATGTTGCATAAAAAATTCTGCACCTAATTGCCAAGGCAATTCTAAAGTAAAAATCCAAATACTAGCAAACCACATTCTTGTGTGATTATGCAAATAATTGTTTTCTTTAAGCTCTTTCACCCACTCATTAAAGCAGTCTACTTTTGTTTTTCCTTCGATTGCTGCAATATAATCGCTATTATCTTTAAATTCATTTTTGATTTGATTTAATTTGATAAGATAATCAGCCCAAACACTTGGTCTTAGTTCTAACCAACCTTTCCAATAAGTTCGCCATAGAACTTCTTGAATAAACTTTTCATTTTTTGAAAAAGAAAATTTACTTAGAGCTTTCTGAATGACTTCTTGTTCATTAATTATTCCATGAGTTATATATGGTGATAAGCAAGATATATTAGACCTTTTTTCAGGTCCAAAATCAAAATTCCTTAATTTTGAATATTCTCCAAGATTATTTTCAACAAAATTATTTAATTGATTTAAGGCCTTAGCCCTTGAAGCTTCAAATATCATTTTAAATTATTTTGATTTTTTTTTCTTAAGACCTAATTTGTCACTATGTCTTAATCTTAAAACAACAATGGCTCCAGCTATTAACAAAATAGCTACTGCTTCATAAACAAGTGCAGTAGGATCCATTTCTTTGCCTTGTAGAATAATAAATCGTGCAAGTGCTGTAATTGCAATAAGAAGTGGAAGGGTAATACTAATAGATTGTTGGTTCCAAAAAACCCTAACCATTGCTAGTACCTCCAAATAAAGAAACATTAAAAGCAAATCTGCTAATGTAACAGATTGATTTAAAAACATGTTTTTCATTTCAATTCCAACAGCAATAACAGTGCTGATTAAGATAATAACCATTAATGCTAACTGTAAGTTTTTTGCTATCTTATCCATTATTTATCTTTACTAAAAGGTAACCATTTTTCAATTGCAGATTTTAATGGACCATCATAAGGGATTGAATAAGAATTCGGGTTTGGACTTGTCAAAACTTCAATTCCTTTTGAAAATACAAAAATAAATACTATCACAAAAACTATGACCATGATTTTAAAAGGATCAAAATTTTTTGTTTGAAAAACACTTGCAGATTTCTCTTCTGCTCTATGGAATTGTTTAAAAGTCATATAGACGGCAAATATTAAACCTATATGAGCTAAAAAAAGTCCAGCCCATCCAAATGCAAAAGTTGTGTAAGAAAAAACATATAAACTAAAAACAGTTGTCCAAATAAAACTTAAAACTAAAAGAATTTGTAATCTAACTGTTTTAGGAAGTGCGCGTAGATCATTTTTACTATCATCAAATAAAATATTTGCAGCATCTCTCATCCAATTCTTTAATGATTCCATTATATAAGGATATAATTTTTACTGATTTAAACAAATGTTAATTTGTCCTAAACGATACTAAGAACGAAGCTTTTTTTTGTGAAAATTGATAAATCTTTCAACGTTAGATTTATTAAATGACTTATTTTCTTCAAATGAGACTTTTTTCATCGAGTAAGCGCTGCTATTAGTAACTCTTGATTGAATTGTAATATTTCCTTTATACAATTTAAGTTTAACTGAGCCATTAACTTTGCTTCTTTTTAAATCTACAATTTTTTGAAGTTTAAATCTTTCTTTTGAGTACCAATAACCATTGTAAATTAACTCTGCATATCTAGACATTATCTGATCTTTTTTGTGCATAGTTTCTTTATCTAAAGTAACTGACTCAATTGCTCGATGAGCATTGATTAAAAGAGTTCCACCGGGCGTTTCATATACACCTCTAGATTTGATACCTAAAAATCTATTCTCCACTAAGTCAACTCTTCCAATTCCATTTTTACCTGCGATGTCATTGAGCTTTGTTAATAATTTAGCCGGAGACATTTTTTTTCCATTTATTCCAAAAGGATCTCCATTTTTAAAATTAATAGTAACAAAAGATGGTTTGTTAGGTGCTTTTTCAGGAGAAACTGTTCGTTGAAAAATAAATTCAGGAGCAGAATTTTTTGGATTTTCTAAAACCTTACCTTCAGTTGATGTATGAAATAAATTATCATCCACTGAAAAAGGAGGTGCACCCTTTTTATCTTTAGGAATAGCTATGCTATGTTTTTTTGCATAATTAATTAAGTCTGTTCTAGATTTTAGTTTCCAAATTCTCCATGGAGCTATAACTTTAATTTTAGGACCAAAGTAATGATAGCCTAATTCAAATCTAACTTGGTCATTGCCTTTACCAGTTGCTCCATGTGAAACTGCATAGGCTTTAAATTTTTTAGCTACTCTTATTTGATCTTTTGCAATAAGAGGTCTTGCTATTGATGTCCCTAATAAATAAACACCCTCATAGATCGCGTGTCCTCTGATCATGGGATAAACATAATCCTTAACAAAAATATCTTTTAAGTCTTTAATAATTATATTTTTAACACCAAATTTTTTTTGCATTAGTAATAATTTTTTTTCTATCAATTTCTTGTCCAACATCTGCTGTATAACAAATTACATCTGCATCATAATTTTCTTGAAGCCATTTTAAAATTATAGAAGTATCGAGCCCTCCAGAATAAGCTAGAACAATTTTCTTTTTTGATTTCATTGAATTAACTACAAGCTTTTCTTGAAGCGTTATAAGCTTTAGTAAATCCTAATAATGAGTAATGATCAATTGTTTGAGAACCTTGTTGATTGTATCCAGTGATCATAATTCTAGATCCTTTTCTCATTTGTTTAATCATTTTTAATTCGATTTTGTTGTCTGCAATCCATGCAAAACCTTGTTCTTTAATATCAAATTTAAATTTATTCTTCCCTGAAGCAGCTGTTACAGAATTATTTTTGTTGAATTCATAACCTGGGGTAACACTCACTTCATTTTTTATATTGTCGTTTGGTCTAAATGCTACAAATAATTTTGCATCTCTTTTATTAGTTTTGGGTGCTTGCAAAATAGGTAAAGATTGCGCAAAGCATACTTTACCGTCAGCATCCATAACGACCATTGCTTCCCAATCTTTATATTTACCAATTTTTTTAATTTCCTGAGCTGAAACTTGAGCAACACCACTTATAAAAAATATTCCTAAAAATATTGTAATTTTTTTAATTATGGACATGGATTTGGATAAATTGTTTGTACTTGGTTAATTTCTTTAATGACATCATTAGATAAGTTTACATTTACACTTTCTATATTTGTTTTCAACTGCTCCATTGTAGTTGCTCCAATTATTACACTGGTCATAAAGTCTTGGATTTCACAAAATTTAATAGACATTTGACTCATATCTAGATCAAATTTTTCACTAATTTTATAATAATGTTCAACGGCATCCTCAGTATTTGGCTTTCTATACCTTGTCCAGAAATCGAAATCTCTCTCCATTCTTGATCCTTTGGGGAAATTCTTGTTTCTATACTTTCCACTTAAATATCCACTTGCAAGTGGTGAGTAAGCTAAGCAGCCAATTTTTTCTCTTATTGAAACCTCAGCTAGTCCAACTTCGTAAGATCTATTTAATAAACTATAAGGATTTTGGATTGACATCATTCTTGGTAACTTTTTATCTTTGGATAACTGAAGATAATTTAAAACTCCCCAAGGGGTCTCATTTGATAAACCAACGTATCTTATTTTTCCCTGATCAATATATTTATTTAACTCTGCAAGAACATCTTCAAATTTATTCCATTCATTTTCTTTATGAACATAACCAAGTCTTCCAAAATTATTTACATTTCTTTCTGGCCAATGAAGTTGATATAAATCTATATAATCAGTTTTAAGTCTTTTAAGGCTGTCATTTAAAGCAGTTTCTAAGTTCAGACCTGTAAAACTATTTTCACCATTTCTTAAATAATCTCTTGCTGGACCAGCAACTTTTGTTGCAAGAACGACTTTCTCTCTTTTTTTAGTTTTTTCAAACCAGTTTCCAATAATTTCCTCTGTATCACCATAGGTTTCTTTTCTTGGTGGTACTGCATATAATTCAGCAGTGTCCCAAAAGTTTACTCCTTGATCTAAAGCAAAATCCATTTGTTCAAATGCTTCAAGCTCAGTATTTTGTTCTCCCCACGTCATAGTACCGAGACAAATTGTACTCACTTTAATATCGGTATTACCTAAATTTTTGTAATTCATTAGAAATATTAAGTTAAAATTTTGTTAATCTTTTAAGGTATCTTGAATAATTAGTAAAAGAATATATATATTACTTATTATGGAATTTGATAAAAACGGAATACTAAATAGAGCGAAAGCAGCACAACAGACAGCTGCTGTAATGGATGAAGGCTTAAGAGCCTACATGCTAAAAGTTTATAACTACATGGCAACAGGTATATTGCTAACTGGAATAGTAGCACTATTAACATTTAAAATGTCTGTTGTTACTAATGATGCAGGTTCAATCGTTGGTCTAACGCAGATGGGAAATGCAATTTATTTATCAGGTCTTAAATGGCTTGTAATGTTAGCACCTCTAGGTATCGTTTTTTACATGAGTTTTGGAATTAATAAGATGAGTGCATCAAAAGCACAAACTACGTTTTGGGTTTTTGCAGCTTTGATGGGTCTATCATTGTCTTCAATATTATTAGTTTACACTGGAATGAGTGTAACTAGAGTTTTCTTCATTACATCTGCAACATTTGGAGCGATGAGTATATATGGATACACAACTAAAAGAGATCTTACAAAGTTTGGATCTTTTTTAATGATGGGTTTAATTGGAATAATTATAGCTTCAATTGTTAATATCTTTATGAAATCTTCTATGATGTATTTTGTGATTTCAATTTTAGGTGTTTTAATATTTGTTGGTTTAACAGCTTATGACACTCAAAAAATCAAAAATATGTATGTCGCTTCAGACTCAGGAGAGTTAATGGGCAAGAAAGCTGTGATGGGCGCTTTAACTTTATATCTAGATTTTATCAATTTATTTATAATGTTGTTAAGATTATTTGGGCAAAGAAGATAAATTTATTTTTGAAGTTTCTTCCAGTTGGTATTTTTTAATAAAACTCTAAGATCGTAAGAATTTTTTAGTATTTTACCATTAGTATCAGTAATCAAATATTTAAGATTTTTATTTTTAGGCCTAAAATTTTTGCAAATTTTATAAAGGGCATTTTCAGTAGCATTTCTAAAAACACTAAACCCCACTTGCTTACTTGAAATATTTAAACCGTAATCTTTCCAAGAACCTTCAGAAACCATCTTGGCATACAAGTCTAATATAATTTTTAGCTCATCTTTTTCAAAAAAATGTTTTTCTTCTATTTTATTATGCGGATTATTTACTACTAATTTTAAATTACTACGCATCAATCTTATATTTATTAATTAATGGTACCTGAAACCCCGTAAAAATTATTGTTATTGGAAGCATTCCCCATACTTTAAAATTAACCCAAAATTCTTCTGTTTGAGTTCTCCAAACAATTTCATTTAATAAAGCAAGGCCAAAGAAAAAATACATCCATCTTTTATTAAGAATTTCCCATCCAATATCAGTTAGAGGAATAGATTTACCCATAATTTTTTTAAGAATAGGTTCATTGGTAAAATATTTCCCAAAAAATAATGCAAGAGCAAACATAATATTGATGATTGTTGGTTTTACATAAATAAATATAGGATCATTAAAGTAGATAGTTAATCCACCAAAAAAAGTAATTAAAATTCCACTTACCAAAGGCATTGGAGGAATTTTTTTTTCAAAAAACCAAACTACTGCTAATGCAACTAAAGTTGCAACTATTAGTGGAGGTATTGCTACAGATAAATTTTTACCACTATTGTAATAATAGAAAAAAAATATTGCTAAAGGACCGAAATCAGTAACAAATTTTAAAAAAGATTTATTCACTTAAAAGATATTAACATATTTGCCACATCACAAAACATTTATATTTTTAGCATTGATTTTTATTTCTAAATACCCATACTAAGATCAATGCCAGTTCAAAAAGCTAAGTTTTCAATTGGAGACATTGTAAAGCATAAACACTTTGAATTTAGAGGTGTGATTTACGATGTTGATTTTGAATTTAATAATTCTGAAGAATGGTATCAGTCTATTCCAAAAAATGTTAGACCAAGAAAAGATCAACCATTTTATCACTTATTAGCAGAAAATGATGAGATAACTTATGAAGCTTATGTTTCTGAGCAAAATTTGCTGATGGATGACTCTGATGAACCAATAAAACACCCTTTAATTGAAGAAATTTTTTCAGGAAAAAAAGGCTCTAGTTATTTCAAGCTTTCTAATTAAGGCAACCATCATTCAACCACATTTAGCTCAAATCTAGGCCATACAAATTAGCTATATTTTTAGTATCTTCTGGTCAAGAGTGTTAAACGTTAATTTCAATCTTATTATCTCCCCTCTGCATTCTTGATCAGAAAACTATTTCATAATAGAAATCACCAAAAAAAATTCTAAATTAAAATATGTTTAAACTTTTTGAACCTAACAAGATTTTCAAAATCACGTCAAAAGCACCTAAGTACGTTTTATTTTTGTTTATTGTTGTATTGAGCGTTGGTTTAGTTGAAGCATTAATTTTATCCCCTGAAGATTATAAACAAAGTGATGCAGTTAGGATTATGTATGTTCATGTTCCTGCCGCTTGGATTTCACTTGGAATATTTTCTTCTATAACTTTGTTATCTATTTGTGGTTTTGTATTTAGAAACAAAAACTTTTTTTTAATCTCTAAAAGTTTAGCTCCTTCAGGATTTGTTTTTAATATTATTGCTTTAGTTACAGGATCAATTTGGGGAAAACCAACTTGGGGAACATGGTGGGCTTGGGATGCAAGAATTACATCAATGCTAATATTAGCTTTGTTCTATGCAATGTATTTAATTGTATGGAGAATTTATGATAAGGAAGAAAAAGTCTATAAGATTTCAACTTTTATAACTATTTTAGGAATTATTAATGTGCCAATTATAAAGTACTCAGTTGATTGGTGGAATACACTCCATCAACCTGCATCTATTAATATTTTGTCAAAAAGCTCAATTCATTCATCAATGCTTTACCCATTATTGATAATGACTGCGGCATTTGCTCTTTTTTCATTGTTAATTTTCTTAATGAAATATAATACAGAACTGATAAAAATTAAAAATAAAGGTTTAGATAGATTATGATAAATGAATTACTTTTTATGAATGGATATGCAGTGTATGTGTTATCTGCTTTTAGCTTTACCTTATTAAGTTTCTTAGGTTTATATTTGGTAACTAAAATGCAATTTGTTAAAGAACAAAACAAATTTGTTGCTAAATTTGGATCACTTACTACTGAGCAAGCTAATTCTGCAAAATCACAAAGAATAAATAAAGAAATTTTAGCAAACGTAACAAATAATTAACTTTTAAACCATGTATGGTCGAAAAGTTAAATTAAGATTTCTTTTTGTAGTATTAATCTTAATTACTTTAATTTTAACAATATTTTTGATTTTAAAATCATTAGAGGAAAATGTTGTATATTTTCAATCGCCTTCTGAAATAAAATCACTTACTGAAATAGATAAAAGCAAAATAAGAGTTGGAGGTATGGTTAAAAAAAATTCTATTTCTATAAATTCAAATGAAGTTAACTTTATAATTACTGACTTTAAAAATGAAATAAATATTACTTATTCGGGCGCAGTACCAAATTTATTTGCTGAAGGAAAAGGGGTTGTTGCAGAAGGTTTTTTAAAAGATAGAAACTTCTTCTCTGCAACAAAAATTTTAGCAAAGCATGATGAAAATTATATGCCACCAGAAGTAAAAGAAGCGTTAGGGGAAAGATAAATTGATCTATAGTCTTGTTGGATATTATTCATTAATAATAGGATTAACAATTGGATTATCGTTGTTTTATTTTTCATATAAAAATTTTAATAATTCAAACATATTAGATACCAAAATATTATCACTTACATTTTTGCAATTATTTTTTGTTATCATAAGTTTTTTGTGTTTGATTTTTTCTTTTATTGTTTCAGATTTTAGTAATGAAACAGTATTTAATAATTCTCACACTACAAAACCATTATTTTACAAAATAAGTGGAACTTGGGGAAATCATGAAGGTAGTTTATTATTATGGTTACTTGTTTTAACTTTATTTATTTTCTTATTTTTAGTAAGGTCTAAAAATCAACCAGTAAAATACAAAATTTTAACTCTAGTTTTTCAACAAATAATAATAGTTGGTTTCTTTTTATTTTTAATCAAAACATCAAATCCATTTAATTATATTTTTCCAATACCTATCGAAGGTCTTGGATTAAACCCAATTTTACAAGACCCTGCTTTAGCAATTCATCCACCTGTTTTATATTTAGGCTATGTTGGTTCTTCAATTATTTTTTCATCTGTTTTGGCAGCAACAAGTTTAAAAATTATTTCTACTAGTTGGGCATCCCATATAAAAAAATGGATTTTAATTTCATGGATATTTTTGACTTTAGGAATATTGCTTGGATCAATTTGGGCTTATTACGAATTGGGCTGGGGAGGTTTTTGGTTCTGGGATCCCGTTGAGAATGTTTCTCTAATGCCTTGGCTTGCATTAACCACTCTTTTACATTGTATTTTAGTATTAGAAAAAAAATCTATTTTAACTTCATGGGTAATAATTCTCTCTATTACAACATTTACATTAAGTATGTGTGGAACATTTTTAGTAAGATCGGGAATTTTAAATTCAGTTCATACATTTGCAAATGATCCTGAAAGAGGTTTATTTATTCTTGTTTTTCTATTCATTTTGATTTTTTTATCTATTTTAATTTTTTTCTTTTTTCATAAAGATAATGACAGAAAATCTCATAGTTTTTTTTGGTTGAGCAAAGAAACTTCAATATTAATTAATAATTGGTTCATGATGTATTTTTTATCAGTTGTATTAATAGGTACTGTTTATCCAATTTTTTTAGATGTAATTTCTTCTCAAAAAATATCTGTTGGACCACCATTTTATCATAAATTGATAATTCCATTTTTAATTCCATTTTTACTTATGATGGCAATAGGTCCAAAATTAAAATGGATCAAATCTCAACTAGAAGATAAGATTTATTTAATTTCTTTTTTGATTATCTCAATTTTATTAGCATTTTTAGTATTAAAAAATTTTAATCAAAATATTTTAATAAATACAATTTTGATATCGAGTGCGCTTTATTTATTCTTTATTACCTTGCGAGATTTTTTTGTAAAAAAATATAAAAATATTTCACAAAATATTGCTCATTTTGGATTTAGTTTATTAATCCTAAGTATTTTATTTAATAATTTATTTGCAAGTGAAATTATAACAAATCTTAAGGTTGGTCAAACTTTTGAAAATTCGAAAACTAAAATAGTTTTTGAAAGTGTTGATCAGAAAAAAGAAAAAAATTATAATGCTATTGTTGCGAATTTTTTTATAAGTAATTTAAATGGTGAAGAGGATAGATTTTCGCCAGAGCTGAGAATTTATAATCAACCTGTCATTGCTACAAGTGAAGCTGATATTAAAACAACACTTATGTCAGATAAATTTATTGTAATTAATCTGGTTCAAAATCAAGATTTTTTCAATGTAAGATACCAAGTTAAACCATTTATGTTATGGATCTGGTTATCAGTAATTTTAATATCTTTTGGTGGCATTGTTAGTTTTTTACAAAAAAGATGATGAAAAATAAAATATTACCTTTTTCAGTTATTATTATTTTTGGAATAATTTTTTTTATTTTTTACAAAGGTTTAGAAGATTCAAAAATATATATTCCAGAAGTTAATACTAAAAAAGAGATACCAGTGTTTAATACTAAAGAATTTTTTTCTGAAGAAAATATAAAATCGTCAAGTATCTTTGAGCTAGATAAGTTTTATTTATTAAATATTTGGTCATCCTGGTGTGTACCATGTCGACAAGAGCATCCTCTTTTGATGAATTTAAATTTAGAGAACAAATTAAATATTATTGGGATGAATTATAAAGATAATTTAAAAAATGCAGAAAATTTTTTAAAAGAACTAGGAAACCCTTATAAAGAAATCTTTATTGATTTAGATGGTACAATTGCAATTGAGTGGGGAGCATATGGGGTTCCTGAGTCATTTTTAATTTATAATAATGAAATTATTAAAAAATATATTGGACCTCTTAACCAAGAATTAGTTGATGAAATTAATTTATTTATAAAATGAAATATCTAAAATTTTTTTTATTTATTATAATGTTATTCCCTTTAAGTAGTATTAATGCTGAGGAGAATGATAAAAGAAATAAAATAACAAAAAATTTACGATGTCTTATTTGTCAAGGTCAATCTGTTTACGACTCAGACTCTGAATTTGCAAACAGTTTAAAAATTGTAGTTGATAAAAAGCTTCAAGAAGGTCTTTCTGAAGATCAAATTTATGAATATTTTAAAACTAAATATGGAGAATGGATACTTTACGATCCAGGTTTAAATAAAAACACATATATTCTTTGGTTATTGCCGATATTGATATTTTTAATCGGAGGTGCAATAATCTACAAAAGCTTTATAGTTAAAAAATAAATTAATTAGTGATGAATTTAAAAAAACTTTTAATCAATCTTTTAATGATCACGTTCGCATTTTCTTCGATTGCAGAGGAAAAAGTTTTAAAAGATCAAAATACAGAATTTAGTGTTTACACAGGAATGTTTGATTTCAGCGATGATGGAAAAAGATCAGCTTTAATTGGTTTTCAACATCAAAATGAAAATTTAAATAGAGATACTTTTTTAGGAAATCTTTCTCCTATAACTGGATTTTTATTTACAGCTGATAATGCAGGATATTTTTATACAGGTGTTCAAGCTCAGTATAAATTAGGGGCATTAAATTTAACACCAAGTTTTACTCCTGGAATATATCATGAGGGAGATGGTAAAGATTTAGGCCATTTGATAGAATTTAAAAGTGAATTACAAATTTCACTTGATCTGTCAAAAACAAGTGAATTAGGTTTTTCCTATAATCATATATCTAATGCAAGTCTAGGAGATAAAAATCCTGGGGCAAATAGTTATATGTTTAATTTCTTTAAAAACTTTTAATAAAGATACATCATGAATATCAATGACTGTTATAATTTTGAAGATTTTAGAAAATTAGCAAAAAAGAAATTACCCGCTCCTATTTTTCACTATATTGATGGTGGAGCAGATGATGAAGTAACTTTAAATCGTAATACAGATGCTTTTAATGATTGTGATTTAGTTCCCAATATTCTTAATAGTGTTGGTGAGCCAGATTTATCCACTGCTGTTTTTGGTAGAAAAATTAGTATGCCGCTATTTTTATCTCCTACGGCAATGCAAAGTTTGTATGACCCTGAGGGTGATAAGGCTTCTGCTAGAGCAGCAGAGAAGTTTGATACAATTTACAGTATGTCTACTATGGCATCTTTTTCAATTGAAGAGGTTGCAAATGTTTCTAGTGGGCCAAAACTTTTTCAACTTTATATCCACAAAGACAAATCAATTACTGATGATTTGATTGAAAGATGCAGTAGAGCTAATTTTGACGGAATGTGTATTACTGTTGATACACTTGTTGCTGGAAATAGAGAAAGAGATCATAGAACTGGATTTACGACACCACCTAAATTTACTTTGGATAGTTTATTGAGTTTTGCAATGAGACCAGGATGGGTTTTCAAATACTTTACAAATAAAAAATTTGAATTAGCAAACATAAAAAACAAAACTGATAAAGGTACCAATATTGCAAAATCAGTTATGGATTATATTAATGAACAGTATGATCCTGCAATGAATTGGAAAGATGCAGAATATTGCATAAAAAAATGGAACAAGCCTATGGCATTAAAAGGTGTAATGTCAGTAGAAGATGCCAAAAGAGCAATAGATATTGGTTGTACAGCAATAATGATTTCAAATCATGGAGGAAGACAACTTGATGGATCAAGATCTCCATTTGATCAAGTTAAAGCAATTTCAGATGCAGTTGGTGATAAATTAGAAATTATTCTTGATGGTGGTGTAAGAAGGGGTACACATGTTCTTAAAGCTTTAGCAGCAGGAGCAACAGCATGTAGTTTTGGAAAGGCATTTCTTTTTAGTTTAGGCGCAGGCGGACAAAAAGGTGTCGAAAGACTTTTAGAAAATATGCAAAAAGAAATTAGAAGAAATATGATTTTAATGGGCTGTAAGTCTGTTAAAGACCTTGATGCGTCAAAAATAATATATAGGGACTAAAAGATAAGAATTTTTAACATTTATTTGAATAATTAAATTTTTAAACTAAATAGACAAAAAACTAATTTTCGTTTAGTTTGGCGACTTTAAAATTAAAATTATTATGGAACTTGCAAAATCATTAAATAGGCTTGGAACTGAAAGCGCTTTTTCTGTTTTAGCTGAAGCAAAAAAACTTGAAGCCCAAGGTAAACCTATGATCCACTTAGGATTGGGTCAACCTGATTTCAAAACTCCAAAGCACGTTGTCGAAGCAGCAAAAAAAGCTTTAGATGATGGTCATCACGGATATGTGCTTTCAAACGGAATTTTAGAATGTAGACAGTCAGTTACTAGATGGATAAAGAAACGATATAGTGCAGATGTAGATCCTGAAAGAATTATTATTATGCCAGGTGGTAAACCAACAATGCATTATGCAATTCAGTGTTTTGGTGAGCCAGGAGCAGAGATAATTCATCCAACTCCAGCGTTCCCTATTTATGAATCAATGATTAATTATACTGGTTCTACTGCAGTACCTTACGATCTAACTGAAGATAAAGATTTAAAGTTTAGTGCAGATAAAATTTTATCTCTAATTACTGATAAAACTAGATTGTTAATTTTAATAAATCCAAATAACCCTACTGGAAGTTTTGTAGAAAAATCAGAAATAGACAAATTGGCTGAAGGTTTAAAAAAACATTCTCATGTTACTATTTTAAGTGATGAAATTTATAGTAGACAAATTTTCGACGATAAGGAAATGCCAACATTCTTTAATTATCCTGAATTAAGAGAAAGATTAATTGTTTTAGAGGGTTGGAGTAAAGCGTACTCAATGACAGGTTGGAGACTTGGCTGGAGTTTTTGGCCAGAAAATTTAGTTGAGCATGTAAATAAATTATTAATTAATAGTGTCTCATGTGTAAATGCTGCCGCTCAATTCGCAGGTATCGCAGCTTTGGATGGACCTGATGATTCAATTGACGAGATGATGGAAAAATTTACTTTGAGAAGAAAATTAATTCATGAAGGCTTAAATAGTTTACCAGGTGTAGAGTGTAGTTTACCTGGTGGAGCGTTTTATGCATTTCCTAAAGTTATTGGAACGGGTATGGACGGATCAGAATTTTGTAAAAGAGCAATGCATGAAGCCGGTGTTGCTATTGTTCCAGGAACAGCTTTTGGAAAAACATGCAAAGATTATGTAAGATTTAGCTTTGCTGCTTCAAGAGATAACATTTCTAACGCATTGGAAAATATCAAAAAAATGTTAGGTTAAGCTATGTCTGAATTAGCTTTACCAAAAATTGATAACTCTATTTTAAATAGAAAAAGTGAGATAGTTAAAAATCTTTCTAAGTTAACAGATAAAGAAAATGTATTGAGTGAAGCTGATGAATTAAGACCATATGAAACTGATGCTTTATCAGTTTATACGCAAACACCATTAGCCGTAGTACTTCCAGAAAACACAGAAGAAGTAAGCGAGATATTAAAATATTGTCATAGCGAAAATATTAAAGTTGTACCAAGAGGTGCAGGCACAGGATTGTCCGGCGGAGCATTACCTCTTCAAGATGCTATTCTTCTTGGTTTAGGAAAATTTAATAAAATATTAGAAATTGATTACGAAAATAAATGTGTTGTGACTCAGCCAGGAGTTACAAATCTAGGCATTACTCATGCAGTTCAACACAAGGGATTTTATTATGCGCCAGACCCTTCGAGTCAGTTAGCATGTTCTATAGGTGGAAATGTTGCTGAAAATTCTGGTGGAGTTCACTCATTAAAGTATGGAACGACTACAAACAATATTTTAGGTGTGCAAATGGTGATGATGGATGGAACTATTTGCAGATTTGGAGGCAAATCGTTTGATCAAGAGGGATATGATCTTATGGGTTTAATTTGTGGTTCAGAGGGTTTATTGGGGGTTGTCACCGAAGTTACAGTTAAAATTTTAAGAACACCTGAAGTAGTAAGAGCAGCTTTGATAGGTTTTCCATCTATAAAAGAAGGTGGAGATGCAGCTTCTGAAATTATTTCAAGTGGAATAGTTCCAGCAGGAATGGAAATAATGGATAAAGCCTTAATTGAGGCAACAGATAATTTTAGTAAAGCAGGATATCCACGAGACGCAGAATTATTATTAATAGTGGAACTTGATGGTACAGAATCTGAAGTTAATGAATTAATTAAAAAAGTAGAGGCAATCTGTAAAAAAAATAATTGTTCTAGTCTTAAACTTAGTAATAGTGAGAAAGAAAGACTTTCATTTTGGGCTGGAAGAAAAGCAGCTTTTCCCGCGTGTGGAGCTATGGCACCTGATTACTATTGTATGGATGGTTCTATTCCCAGAGGCAAGCTTGCTGAAGCATTATTAGAAATAAAAAAATTATCTGAAAAATATGAATTACCAGTGGCAAATTGTTTTCATGCAGGTGATGGAAATTTACATCCACTTATTATGTTTGATGGAAATGATAAAGAACAACTTAGAAAAACTGAAGAGTTTGGTTCAGAAATATTAAAAACATGTGTAAGACTTGGTGGAGTAATTACAGGAGAGCACGGTGTTGGTATAGAAAAGCGAGAACTTATGTGTGAAATGTTTAATGATAACGATATTCAACAACAATTGAGTATCAAAAAATCATTAGATGAAAAAAATTTATTAAATCCTGGAAAAGTTTATCCTATACTTAGAAAATGTGCAGAGGAAGGAAGGGTTCATGTCCACAAAAATAAAGATAAATTCCCAGATCTTCCAAGATTCTAATAACATCTATTATCCAAAAGATGAGACAGAAGTTTCAGATCTAATTAGGGAACTATATAAACAAGATTCTCCAACAGAAATTATAGGTAACAATTCAAAAAGTTTCATTGGAAATAAAACGCAGTCAGCTAACACTACGTCTTTATCTAAAATCTCAGGTATTATCGATTATAGACCTGAAGAATTGTATATCAAAGTTAAAGCCTGTACACCAATCAATGAAATCGAGCAGGTCTTAAGCGAAAATAATCAAGAGCTAGCTTTTGAACCAATAGACTTTGGGTATATTAAAGATGGCAAATCAAATAAAGGAACAATAGCAGGATACTTATCATGTAATTATGCAGGTTCACGAAGATTTAAAGTTGGAAGTGTTCGAGATCATGTCCTAGGTTTTAAGGGAGTGAATGGAAAAGGAGATATAATTAAATCAGGAGGTACTGTCGTTAAAAATGTTACGGGTTATGATTTATCAAAACTTATAGCTGGTTCGTTTGGTACACTTGTTGCTTTGACTGAAATTACATTAAAGGTTTTACCTAAAAAAGACTCTTCGAAAACTGTTATAATTTATCCTAATAATTTTGAACAAATTTATGATTTTTTTAATAAATTATCTAGTTCAAGTAGTGAAATTTCTGGTGCTGTCTTTATTCCAGAGCAATCAAATGATAAAGAATTTTCAGTTAAAAGAAATAATGTTTTTAAGTTTAATGATCTTAAATCAAAAGTTTCGTTTGTAGCATTTAGAGTTGAGGGGGATAAAATTTCAATTGAGGAAAAAATTAATAATTTAAAAAAAGAACTCGAATTAAACAATTCAGATATTTCTACACTTGATGTTTATCAATCAGAACCATTTTGGAAAAAAATAAATAATTTAGAGGTATTCGAAAAGACCGAACACAATTTAATACGAATGGTGATACCACCAGCGAATGGTTCAAAATTATCCAAATATTTGGAAAATAAACATAATTATTTTATTGATTGGTGTGGGTCGTTATTCTGGATTGAAGTTAATAGTAAAAAAGAGGAAAAGATTAAAGATTTAAAAAAAATGGCAAACGATTTTGGAGGTTATTTGACAGTAATTAAAACTTCATCCGAATATGATTATGGTGAACCTATTTTTACTGTTGATAAAGTACGTTTGATGATTTCTGAAAAAGTAAAACAAAGTTTTGATCCAAAAAGAATTTTAAACCCAGGTAAAATGTATAGAGGTGTTTAATGCAAACAAAATTTACTGAAGAACAGCTTAGAGATCCAGACAATTTTGCAAACGAAAAAGTTTTTAAAAAGTGTGTGCATTGTGGAATGTGTAATGCTACATGCCCTACTCATCAACTTTTAGGTGATGAGCTAGATGGACCTAGGGGACGTATCTATCTAATTAAAGATATGTTAGAAAATAATCGGAAGCCAACTGAAAAAGTTGTAAAGCATATCGATCGATGTCTCTCATGTTACAGCTGTATGACTACTTGTCCTGCAGGAGTAAATTACATGCATATAATTGACCATGGAAAAAAATATATTGAAAAAAATTATCAAAGATCATTCTTTGATAAGTTAATAAGATATTTTTTATCTATCACTCTTCCAAATACAAAAGTTTTTAGATTATCAAGTTTATTAGTAAAATTATCGAAGCCATTTAAATTCTTAATGCCTTCAAAAATTAAGGACATGATTGAGTTAATGCCTACAAAATTTCCTAAAAAAAGCTTACCAATTAAAGAAGTTTACAAATCCTCTACTAAAAAAAGAATTGCTAGAGTTGCTCTTTTAACAGGATGTGTACAAAAAGAAATATCTCCTCAAATTAATGAAGCAACAATAAGGCTATTAAACAGACACGGTGTAGAAGTAGTTGTTCCAAAAAAAATTCGTTGTTGTGGATCTTTAAATCATCATCTTGGAAAAGAGGAGGATGCACATCAAGATTTTAAGAACAATATAAACACTTGGTATGAGGAGCATCAAAAGGGAAATTTAGATGCAATTTTATCAAATACATCAGGTTGCGGGACAACAATGAAAGATTATGGATTTATTTTTCGTGAGGACAAAGAACTGAGTAAAAAAGCAAAAGTAATATCAGAGCTTACAAAAGATATATCGGAATATATATTTGAAAGTTTAAAACTTGATATTAAAGATAAAGGAAAAAAATATAAAGTAGCTTATCACTCTGCATGTTCAATGCAGCATGGTCAAAAAGTTCATTCTCAACCCGTTTCGTTACTTGAGAAAACTAACAATGAAATTATGGAAATCCCAGAAGGACATATATGTTGTGGATCAGCTGGTACTTACAACATATTGCAATCAAAAATTGCAAAACAATTATTGAAGAAAAAAGTCAATAATATTGAAAGCTTAAATCCAGACTTTATTTCTACTGGAAATATTGGTTGTATTACCCAAATCGCTCATGGTACTAAAGTTCCAATATTACATACAATTGAAGTTTTAGATTGGTACACAGGTGGACCAAAACCTGAAATATTAAAATAACAATTATGAAAAAGGTTATAATTACAAGACGTTTAATTAGAGAAAGTGAAGATAAAGCATCTAAATTATTTGATGCTAAATTTAATACTAATGATGAACTTTATTCACAAAAAAAAATAATTGAAATGAGTGAAGGATTTGACGGGATATTATCATCATTAACTGAAAAATTAGATGCAGAAACAATTAATCAATTACCAGACTCTGTAAAAATTATTTCAAATTTTGCAGTTGGATTTGGAAACATTGATTTAGAAGCAGCAAAGAATAGAGGTATTGCAGTAACAAATACTCCAGAAGTTCTATCAGATGCTACAGCAGAAATTGGAATTTTACTAATTTTAGGAGCGTGCAGAAGAGCTTCCGAAGGAATAGAGTCTGCAAAAGAAGGTGGATGGAAGTGGTCTGCTGATTATTTAATTGGGAAACAATTAACAGGAACAAGATTAGGAATTTTAGGCATGGGTCGTATTGGTCAAAAAATTGCAAAAATTGCAAAGTCTTTAGGTATGGTTATTCATTACCATAATCGTTCAAAATTAAGTGAAGATAAAGAACAAGGTGCAATATATCATGACAGCATAAAAAGTCTTTTTTCAGTCTCAGATGTTTTATCAATTTGTTGTCCAGCCACAAAAGAAACAGAGAACTTAATTAATAAAGAGACTGTTGAGTATTTTCCTAAAGGTGCTGTCATAACTAATGTTGCAAGAGGCGATATAGTTGATGATGAAGCTTTAATTGATGCATTGAATAGAAGAAAAATTTATGCAGCAGGATTAGATGTTTATAAAAATGAGCCAAATCTAAATCCTGGTTATTTAAAAATTCCAAGTGCTTTTGTTTTACCTCATCTGGGCAGTGCAACAAAAGATACAAGAATTGCAATGGGAAATTTAGCAATTGATAATTTAGATGAGTTTTTTAGAACTGGAAACTGTATTAATAAAGTAAATTAAAATGTCTCAATCGATAGCTTTCATCGGCGTTGGCAACATGGGTTGTCCAATGGCTGAAAATTTAATGAAGGCAGGTAAATCTGTAAAAGTTTTTGACGTCTCAAAAAAAATGCTTGGGATTGCAAAAGATAAAAATCTTGAAATAGCCGAAAATTTAGATGATCTAATTACAGATCATGTTGATACGGTTATTACTATGCTTCCAGAGGGTAAGCATTCTAAGGAAGTTTATTTAGGTGATAATGGAATAATAAATAAAGTTTCAAAAAATAGTTTGCTAATTGATTGTTCTACAATTGATATTCAAACTTCTATTGAAATTGGAAAAAAAGCTTCAGAAAAAGGAATAGAAATGATTGATGCGCCAGTTAGTGGTGGAGTAATGGGAGCGCAAAAAGCAACTTTAAATATAATGGTTGGTGGATCAAAAGAAGCTTTTGAAAAAGCGCTTCCTTTATTAAAAATCATGGGAAAAAATATATTTCATGCAGGTGATTTAGGTAGTGGGAATGGTGCTAAGATTTGTAACAACATGGCTTTAGGCATTGCAATGATTGCTGCTTCAGAGTCATTAATGTTAGCAAAAAGATTAAATATAGATATTAAAAAAGTTCATGAAATAATGAAAAATGCATCTGGTAACAGTTGGCCAATTTCAGTATATCCACCTTTACCTGGTTTAATTGATGGTACTCCTTCAAATAATAATTATCGTCCAGGTTTTTCTGCAGGAATGATGAATAAAGATCTTAAACTTGCAAACGATTGTGCGAAAAGCGTAAATGCTGAAACACCATTAGGAAAATTAGCTTTAGAAATTTATGACCAATTTTGTAAAGAAGGAAATGATACTAAAGATTTTTCTGCTATTTCAAAAGTTATTGGTGGTAATGCTTGGGATTATCCAATTGATTAAATAATTTTATTGCAAGTGTTTATAAATTGTAGTTCTAGATATACCTAGTTTTCTTGATGCTACAGAAATATTATTTGTCTCACTAAAAGTTGATCTAATTAGGATACATTTCTCTCTTTTAATTTTAGTATCTTGACAATTTTTACATGGATAAATTTTATTTTGTTTATCAGTATTTACAAATTTATTTTCTTTAAAAATTTGACTTTTAACTAAAAAAACAGACGAGCCTAAGTGATCAGTAATTTTTAATATTTTATTATTTAAGATGTCTGTTGCAATAGATGAAAATGAATTGGTAAAAATTTTATTAAAATCTTCATTTTTTAGATCTACTAGTCCGTTAAGCATAACTTTTGCATTACTGTTTGCACCCACAATAACACCGTCTCCATTAACAGCTAATAACCCAACACTTGTTGTTGATAAATACTCTTGTCGAGGATGAAAAGATAAAATTAATTCGTTTTCAAACTTCTTAATAAATAATTTGGTTTCGATACTTCTAGTTGCAAGTTTTACTAAAGCTAGAGTGTGTTGCTCTCTAGACATATAGTCAGTTGAAGCATCTATAATTCCAATAGTCTTACCGTCATAATTAATAATTGGACTTGCAAAACAAGATATATTTTCATGAGCTGTAAAAAAATGTTCTTTACCAGATACTATTGTTGGTTTTTTTAACTCAACTGATAATCCCAAACCATTTGTACCACAAACCTTTTCAGTCCAAATAGATCCAGGTATCACATTTTTACCAACATCTGTTTGAAGACAAGTTTTGTCATAAATTGTATCAAGTACCAAACCGTTCTCATCTGAATATGCGATCATAAAATTAGTTCCAGCAATTTGTGAGTATAAAAGTTCCAATTCTGGGAGCACTATTTTTCTAAGAGCTTCATTTTTTTCTTTAATCTCTTTTAATTCAACAGATGATATTACGCTTTGTTTCGGATCTTTAAATGGATCAAGACCCTCTGCAATACATCTCAACCAACTGTCTGAAATCTCCTTGTCCATCTCATAGGACATCATTCCTCTTTTTTTTTGAATATTTTTAAATTCTTTACTTGTTGAAGATAAATTTCCCATTTTTGAAAGATAAATAAAAATAAAGTGTTCAACAACTAACCACAGGTTGTATTTGTTAATTTTTTGGACAATTTAAAGCTTGGTTGACTCCTTTGTTAAACGTTTTTCCAATAGATTTTTAGAAATTAATTTAGGAGGCGTTAACGATGTCAAATGAAAAACTTAAAGGTAAAAAAGCAATTGTGACCGGAGGGTCAAGAGGAATAGGGCGTGGAGTTGCTCTAACGCTTGCCGCTGCTGGAGCAGATGTTGCATTTTGCCATCACAAAGACAATGATAAGGCTAAAGAAACTTCATCTGAAATTGAAAAACTTGGTCGTAAAAGTTTTGCTGCTGAATGTGATGTTTCATCAACTTCATCAGTTAAAGAATTTTATGCAAATGCAGTAAGCCAGATGGGTGATATTGATATCTTGGTTAACAATGCCGGTCATAACATAACTGAGAATTTTGAAGAAATAAGCGAAGAAAGTTTTGACAGAATGTTGAACGTACATGTCAAGGGTACTTTCTTCATGACGCAGGCAGTTTATAAAGATATGAAGAAAAGAGGTGCTGGACGAATTATAAATATCACCTCGCAACTTGCATATAAAGGTGCTGGAACTTTAACACATTATTGTGCAGCTAAAGGAGCAAATACAACATTCACAAGAGCTTTGGCTCTAGAATGTGCTGGTACTGGTGTATTGGTTAACGCAGTAGCACCAGGTGTAACAAATACCGATTTGTTAACACCTCTTGCTGATGAACTTCTTGATACTTTGAAGAAGGCCATACCTCTTAATAGATTCGCAGAAGTTGATGAAATTGCACCAGCTGTATTGTTGCTAGCTTCTCCTGAAGGAAGTTTTTTTCATGGAAGTTGCATATCACCAAATGGTGGCGAGGTAATGTTCTAGTCTATGTATTTTATAAAAGGATTTTCTCTACTGTGAGTTGTATTTATCTAATATCCGAACGTTCAAAAGTGGCATTGACTCCTGATCCGATTAATTTTTTAATATGGTTTTTAATTTAATGGGAGAGGATACCATGAAAGCACAAGTATTACACAAGTACGATCCGAATATGAAAGAGAAGGTTTGGGTCACAGGTGAAGAGTTACCAAATCCAAAAATAGAGAAAGCTAGTGATGTAATAGTAAAAATTGGTGCAGCTGGAGTTTGCAGAACAGATTTACATATTATTGAAGGTGTGTGGAAACATATTCAAGACCCGGATGGAAAATTACTTCCATGCGTTATGGGTCATGAAAATGCAGGCTGGATAGAAGATGTCGGAAAAGATGTAACAGAATTTAAAAAAGGGGATCCAGTAATTTTGCACCCTTTAATTTCAGGAACAGGTGGTACTTGTTTGGACTGCAGAAGAGGTAATGATATGCATGCAGCAGCAGGTGCATTTCCAGGATTAAGTATTAAAGAAGGTGGATACTCTGAACTATTAAAAACAAGTGTTAGAAATTTAATTAAATTGCCAAAAGTCTTAGCTCCAAAAGACGTGGCTCCTTTTTCTGATGCAGGTTTAACAGCTTATAGAGTTGTTAAAAAGGCAACTAGACATTTATTGCCAGGTCAAAGCTGTACGATAATTGGTGCTGGAGGTTTAGGACATATTGCTATTCAATGTTTGAAAGCGATGTGTGCAGCTGACATTATAATTGTTGAGAAATCTGAAAAAGCTTTAAAACATGCAATGGAACTCGGTGGTGATCACGGAGTTTTAATTGATGGAAATGAAATTGAAAAAGTTCAAGAACTAACTAAAGGAAAAGGTTCGGAAGCTGTTATCGATTTCGTAGGTGAAAAAGGATCTACTGCCATGGGAATTCAAATGACTTCTAATGGTGGTTTTTACTACATTGTTGGATACGGAGAAGAAATTAAATCATTAGCAGTTGATTTAATTATTTCTGAAAAAACAATCGTAGGTAATTTAGTGGGAACGTGGTCTGAGTTATATGAATTGATGGAGTTAGCTGATAGAGGAAAAGTGAAGCTGTCCATGCAAGAATATAAATTGGACGATGCTAATAAAGCGCTCCATGATCTTAACGACGGTAAAGTTAAGGGAAGAGCTGTTTTAGTTCCGTAATTAAGGAAAGGAAGAGAGAGGTAATAATGAAACTAATGAAAACTTGCTTGACGGCTTTAATATCAAGTTTGATGATATTTAGTCCAATGGCATATGCAGATAAGTGGAGCGATCAGTTTCCACATATCAAAGCTACAGGAGATATTCCTGGTGACTGTTCTTATGAGAAGATGTCTAAGAAAAATTACAAAGGAAAAACTCTTAAAATAAACACTCACGCAATTCCAGTAATGGGAGAGCCAACAGCTTTACACGCCGAACAGTTTGAGAAATTAACTGGTGCAAAGGTTGAAGTTACACATACACCAGCAGGTGATTTGTACTCAAAAGCAATGGTTCCTTTCCAAGCTGGACAAGCTCCTTACGATGTTGTGTTTGGATTTTCAAACTTCATTAATGACTGGAAAAGATATTTAGCACCAGTTCCTAAGAAGTACATGAACTCACCTGAGATGAAAGACGTAACAAAATCTCACATGGGTGTATCATCTTGGGATGGAACTATGTACCAATACCCAGTTGATGGTGACAGACATTATCTTAAATACAGAAAAGATGTCATTGATAATCCAGAAATGCAGAAGAAATATAAAGCTGACACAGGTAATGAGTTAAGAGTTCCAAGAACTTGGAAAGAATACGCTCAAATGGCTAAATATTTTAATGATTGGGATTGGGATGGAGATGGTGAAAAAGAATATGGTTCAGCTGAAGTTATGAAAAAAGATGACTTAATGTTTGCAGCTTTTTTCAGCAGATCAGTTGCTTATGCTAAAAATCCTAGAACTCCAGGTGGTTTCTTTTTTGATTTAGAAACTATGAAACCAAACATCAATAACCCAGGTTTTGTTGAAGCATTAACTGATTGGGTTGAAGCTACTAAATATGTTCCTCCGGGAGGAACTAACTTTGGTCTAGGTGATGAAATCGGATCATTTGGTGGTGGACAAACTTTATTTAGTTTCTCTTGGGACGATGCATTTATTGCAGCAATGCAAGATGATAGCCCAATTAAAAATAAAGTTGGTGCAGCTCCACTTCCAGGCGCTGATAGAGTTTGGAACAGAGTTACAAATAGCTGGGAAAACCAATACAACCAAGCTCCTTACATTGTTTGGGGTTGGGCTGTAGGTGTTGCTAAGAAAAGTAAAGTAAAAGATATGGCATTTGATTATCTTTGCTTCTTTTCTAATGGTGCAAACCACCAAGCTGATTTAGCTATTGGTAGATTTGGTGTTAACCCATTTAAAAACTCAGACTTTGACCCTAATATCTATATTAATAGTATGGGTTGGGATCCAGAGATCGCTAACAGTTACACTCAAACACTTTTAGATATGGAAAAAAGTAATAACAGAGTTTTCCCTCTAAGAGTTCCAGGTGTATTTGAATTTACAAGTGCTGTTGCTACAGGAACTTCAAAAGCTTTAGCAGGACAATTATCTCCTCAAGAAGCTTTAGACGAAGTTGCTAAAGAGTGGGAAGCAATTGTAAGCAGAGTAGGTAAAAAAGCAGTTCAAGATGCCTATGCTGTTGGTGTTAAAATGGAAGACAACAAGCTATAATTATAAAATACTTTACGTGGCCATTAATTAAAATGGCCACGTAATATAAAAGTAATATAATCCTTTTTATATAAATGAATTTTAAGCATAAATATTTCTTTTTGTTTCCAGGTTTATTTGTATTGATAGGAATATTAATTTTTCCAATTATTTTCGTAGTTAGATTAAGTTTATCAGGATGGAATAGTTATAATCCTGGTTTAGATTACATAGGATTAGAAAATTACATAAGATTATTTACTGATGACCCTAGATTTTGGGAATCATTTTTTAGATTGAGTTTTTTATCAGTTACAACAGTTATTTTACAATATGTGATTGGTTTTGCACTGGCACATATGGTTTGGAAAGATATTAAATTTAAAAGATTTTTTAGAGTTCTTTTTTTAGTTCCAATGATGACAACTCCAGTGATCATGACAGTTATTTGGAGAACTTTTTTTCATGAATCTCTAGGACCGGTAAATGACCTGTTATCAGTTTTTGGTGTAGCTCCCAAGTGGTTGACAGATCCAGTTATTGCAAAATTTACAGTAATTATAGTTGAGGTATGGCAATGGACACCATTTATGTTTTTACTTTTATTAGCAGGGTTGTTGTCATTACCTAAGGAACCATTTTTGGCTGCTGCGATTGATGGTGCTAGTCCAGTAAGAAAATTCATTTATGTAACATTTCCATTGATGGCCCCCATCTCAATTGGAGCAATAATTATAAGGTTGATTGAGGCATCAAAGATTATGGATACAGTTTATGTATTGACCTCAGGTGGACCAGGTACTTCTACGGAAACTTCAAGTTTTTATATCTTTATTAAAGGATTGAGAGAATTTCAGATGGGTTATGCAGCGTCGATGTCATTTACTTACTTAATAATTATGATCATAAGTCTAACTATAATAGCAAAAGTATTAACTAAAGTTTTATTAAAAGAATAGATAATGAATAAACTATATATTTTTTTGAAATATTTTTTTATTGTCGTTTGGACAGTATTTGTCGTAGCGCCTTTTCTTTGGGCTTTAACAACATCTTTTAAAGATTTCCAGTCTGTTAATGGGGGAGTTACATATATTCCATGGGTTGATTTTGAGCCAAACTTAGAAGGTTGGAAGGTTTTAATTAAATCTCCAGCTAAAGGTGGAGTAGATATAATTGAACCATATTTTAATAGTTTGTTTGTAACTTGTACTGCAAGTTTAATTAGCATTATTCTTGGAACATTGTCTGCTTATGCATTATCAAGATACACATTTAAGGCAGGGTTTGTAAAAAATAATGACATTACTTTTTTCTTTATCTCACAAAGAATTATGCCACCGATTGTTTTATCAATTCCATTTTTTTTATTTTTAAGTTCAATAAGTTTATTAGATAGTCTAACGGGGTTAATTGTTGTTTATATTGTTTTATTAATGCCAATAGCAGTTTGGATTATGGTCGACTTTTTTAATAAAGTTCCAAGAGAAATTGATGAGACAGCTCTGATTGATGGTTGTAATCCTTATCAAGCATTTTTAAAAGTGGTGTTGCCAAATTCAATACCAGGATTAATTGTAGCTGGAATGTTTTGTATAATTTTTGGATGGATTGATTTCTTCTTTGCTTTTATTTTAACTTTTACAGAAGTTCAATTGTTGCCGGTTAAGATTGTTGCATTAAATTCATCTGTAACTCCTTGGTGGAGTTTATCAGCTTCAGCTTTAGTTTCAGTAGCACCATTAATTATTGTTGCGTTCATAGTTGAACGATATTTATCAAAAGGAAATTTATCAGGAGCTATCAAATAATGGATTTAGTTGCTAACAATTTATCTTATAAACCTGATGATCAATATCATTTAAACGAAGTATCTTTTAATTTTAAAGAAGGAAATCTCTATACAATTTTAGGAAGAACATTATCTGGAAAGACGACTTTATTAAAAACAATAGCCGGTCTGTTGACACCTGATAGTGGTGAAATTGAATTTGATGGTAAAAATTTTTTAAAAGTTCCAGTCTGGGAAAGAAATGTAGCAATGGTTTATCAACAATTTATAAACTATCCTCATTTAAATGTTTACGAAAACATAGCCTTTCCTTTGAAACAAAGAAAAATGGATCAAAGTATTATTAATGATAAAGTAATGGATGCTTTAAAGTCTGTAGGATTATTAGGTTACGAAAAAAGAAAAATCCAAGAGCTTTCCGGAGGTCAGCAACAAAGGGTTTCGCTTGCTAGATCCTTGGTCAAAAATGCAAAAATACTATTACTGGATGAGCCCTTAGTAAATTTAGATTACAAATTGAGAGAGCAACTAAGAGAAGAGTTTAAAAACCTATTTTCAAAAGGGTTAGCAGATGAAACAATATTAATTTATTCAACTACAGATCCAAGAGAGACCATGGAATTAAATGGTGAAGTTATTGTTTTAGATGAAGGCAAGGTTTTACAAGTTGGTTCAGCAAAAGAAATTTTTGAAAACCCAAATTCATTAAAAGTTGCAGAAATTTCTAATGACCCGCCAATGAATATAATTGAAGCTAAAATTTCAGATAATAATATTAAATTTGAAGGGATCAACCTAGAGGCTCCACAACATTTATCTAAATTAACAGAAGATGGTTTAAAAATTGGTTTAAGATCTTCTGACATTGAATTAAACGAAAACGGACAAGAGTTTGAAGTTGAGCTAGCAGAAATTAGTGGTTCAGAAACCTTGCTTCATTTAAAAAGAGGAGATACAAAAATTATTGTTTCAATAGAAGAAGTTCTAAACTTTAAGATACACGATAAAGTAAAAATTAATTTTAAAATTGATAGAGCTTATGCTTTCAATGCTGATGGAAAATTAGCAGCTTCACCCTTTGGAGGTTTGAATGGCCAAAATTGACTTAAGTAACGTATCTCATTCATACAATCCAAATGATCCAAATCCAGTTTTTGCTTTAAATCCATTCTCGATGACATGGGAAAATGGAAATCGATATGCGATCTTAGGACCCTCAGGTTGTGGAAAAACTACAATGCTTAATATTGTTTCTGGCCTAGTGAGACCTTCTGCTGGAAGAATATTATTTGATGATAGAGATGTTACAGATTTAATTACAGAAGATAGAAATATTGCCCAAGTTTTCCAATTTCCAGTTATTTATAATACTATGACTGTTTATGAAAACTTGGCATTCCCACTTAAATGTAGAGATTTTTCTAAAAGTAAAATTGATGAAAGAGTTCATTCAGTTGCTGAAACTTTAAATTTAAAATCTTTTCTAAATTCTCCTGCAAGAAAATTAACAGCAGATCAAAAGCAATTAATATCTTTAGGAAGAGGCCTTGTAAGAGAAGACGTAGCTGCTGTTCTTATGGATGAACCTTTAACTGTTATTGATCCAGATTTAAAATTTAGATTAAGAAGAAATCTTAAAGAAATTAACGAGCAATACAAAACAACATTAGTTTATGTAACACACGACCAAAACGAGGCGATGACTTTTGCAGATAATATAATAGTTATGAGTGAAGGAGAGGTAGTTCAAACCGGTTCTCCGAAAGAACTTTTTGAAAGACCTAATACAACATTTGTCGGATACTTTATTGGATCACCAGCTATGAACTTATTTGAAAGCGAAGCTTCCTCAAATGATAGTGTAAAGATTAATAATACTTTAATTAAAACAAATACAAATTTGTCTAAATTAAAAACAAAGAATATTAAATTAGGGATTAGATCAGAATTTATTAAGATCGCACAAAATCAAAATGAAAATTTAGTAGATGTTAATGTTGAAAAAGTTGAGGATCTTGGAAACTATAAATTAATCACAGCTAGAATGGGAAGCTTTACAATTAAATCAAAAGTTACTAGAGAAACCGAAATACCAAATCAGAACGTTAAACTTCATATACCCGCTGAGAAATGTTGTGTTTATGAGGACAATAAATTAATTTAAACTCAACCTTGAATTGTAAAAATTTTTAATTTTACAATAATAGTGACAATCTGTGCCTCTTTTTAGAAAGACTCTAATCTGAATCTGTGTTTTACTTTCATTTAGTTAATTAACTAGAGGAGAAGAAATGATTAAAAATAAAAAATCATTGAAGGGTTCTAAAACTCCTTCAAGAAGAAAGTTCTTCAAAGCCGCAGCAGCAACTGGTGCAGCCGCAGCAACTGCTGTAGCAATGCCAAATGTTGCTTTTGGTGCTCCGCAAACATTAAAGATGCAAGCAGCATGGCCATCAGGTGCAAACATCTTTTTTGAAATGGCTGGAGACTATGCCAAAATGGTTGGAGACATGTCAGGTGGAAGTTTAAAGATTGATCTTCAACCTGTTGGAGCAGTTGTAAAAACTGGAGAAATTGGACAAGCTGTAAGTGACGGTGTTCTTGATATGGGACACTGGGTTACTGCTTATTGGTATGGAAAAAATCCTGCCGCGTCTCTTTTCGGAACTGGCCCATCTTACGGTCTATCATCTCAAGAAGTAATGGCTTGGATGGAAGAAGGTGGTGGAAGAGCATTGTATGAAGAAACATTAGCAAAAGTTGGATACGACTATGTTGGTGTTTTTGCGATGCCAATGCCAGCTCAACCATTTGGTTGGTTCAAAAAGAACGTAACTAAAGTAAGTGACGTTAAAGGTATGAAGTATAGAACAGTTGGTCTTGCAACTAACGTTCTTACCGCAATGGGTATGGTAGTTAGACAATTGCCAGGTGGTGAAATTCAGCCAGCTATGAAAACTGGTTTGATTGAAGCTGCTGAGTTTAATAACCCTACTTCAGACTCTCAATTTGGTATGCAAGATGTTTCTAAGCATTATCACTTAGGATCTTTCCACCAATCACAAGAGATGTTTGAAATACCTATTAACAAAAAAACATTTAATAGCTTATCTCCTGCAAACCAAGCAATATTAAAAAATGCTTCGTATGCAGCAAATACCGCTAACTACTTTAAAGCTTTGGTAAGATACTCAGCTGATTTATCTAAATTGATGAATGAGCATAAAGTAAACGTTTACCAAACTTCAGATGCAATTTTAGCAGAGCAGTTAAAAGGTTGGGATAAAGTTGTAGGTGATTTCTCTTCTAAAGATCCATTCTTTAAGAAGATTGTTGATTCTCAAAAAGCTTACGCGAAAAGAGTAATGAAATACTTACTAATGAATCAACCTAACTACAGACTTGCTTACGAAAACGAGTTTGGTCCGTTAGCGAAAGTTAAAATCTAAGGTTTAAATATATAAAAAATTAAGGGGGCTTTTTAGCCCCCTTTTTTTTAATTGAATTTATTAAGAAAATTAAGATAAGCTAGTTAAATATGTACTCTTATATAAAATTTGCAGACACTCTTAGCTCATCAATGGGTAAAGCCTTTTCATGGTGCATAGTAATTTTAATGGGTGGAACATGCTATGAGGTCGTTATGGCTTACGCATTTAATGCTCCTACTTTATGGAATTTTGATTTTAGTTTACAAATGTACGGAGCGATATTTATGATGGCTGGAGCTTACACTTTAGCAACAGAGGCTCACGTTAGAGGGGATGTTATTTACAGGTTGTTCCCAACTAAAGCTCAAGGATGGATTGATTTAATATTATATTTCATCTTCTTTTTTCCAGGGGTGATTGCACTTGCATTTTATGGATATGAATATGCAGCTAAGGCATGGATGGTGAAAGAAACAAGTTGGAATAGTCCAGCACAAATTCAAATTTATATGGCAAAATCATTAATACCTTTATCAGGGATACTTCTTACTCTCCAAGGAATTAGTGAAGTTTTTAGAGCAATTATTTGCATTAGAACAGGACATTGGCCAGAGAGAGATGCTGGTGCAGAAGAAACAGAGAAAATTTTAATGAGAAAATCTAAAGAGGAAGAAAAAATAGATGTTGTTTAGTCTAACAAATCCAGAAATTGCAATTTTAATGATGGTGATATTTCTGTTTGCTGTATTACTAGGATTTCCTATTGCATTTACTTTAATGGCAATGGGTCTAGGATTTGGGTATTACGCATACTTTGATCCGACAAGAATGGATCATCTATTAGATAATAGGATATTTAATTTATTTGTTTCAAATACCTATTCTGTCATGGATAACCATGTCCTCACCGCCGTGCCTTTATTTTTATTTATGGGCTATTTAGTTGAAAGAGCAGGTATAGTTGCAAGATTGTTTTACGCGATAAGACTTGCATCTCATTCGCTACCAGCTTCGATGGCTGTCGCTGCCCTTGTTACTTGTACTTTATTTTCTACAGCAACGGGTATAATAGGAGCAGTAGTGACTTTAATGGGTTTGCTTGCTTGGCCTGCAATGGTGAAGGCTGGTTATGATAAAAAATTTGCATCAGGAGTAATATGTGCTGGAGGCTGTTTAGGAATTTTAATTCCCCCTAGTATTATGCTTATTGTTTATGCAGTAATTGCTCAGTTATCCCCATTAAGATTATTTGCTGCAGCAATATTTCCTGGTTTGATGTTAGCGGGTTTATATATTTTATATGCAATTATTTTGGCTTATTTTAATCCATCAGTTGCACCTAAGCCTCCTAAAGAAGAAATCCCTCCAAGATCAGTTATTTTAAAAGAAGTTTTGGTATCATTCTTACCATTATTTTCATTAATTATTTTAGTATTAGGAAGTATTCTTGCTGGTTTGGCTACTCCTGCGGAAGCAGCAGGTGTTGGAGCTTTTGGAGCATTAGTTTTATCTTTCTTTTATAAATCTCTAAAATGGAAAAATTTTAAAGAGTCTGTCTTTCTAACGGCAAAAACTACTGCGATGATTATGTGGTTGTTTATTGGATCTTGGACGTTTGCATCAGTATTTTCATATTTAGGAGGACATGAAGTATTTGAGCATTTTTTTAAATCAATGGATATACAGCCTTGGCAATTTTTAGTAATTACACAGATTATTATTTTCTTATTAGGCTGGCCATTAGAGTGGACTGAAATATTAATTATATTTGTTCCAATATTTTTACCTTTAGTAGAATTTTTTGGGGTTAACCCTTATTTTTTTGCTATGTTAATTGCGTTAAATTTACAAACATCATTTTTAACGCCCCCCATGGCCATGTCGGCTTATTATTTAAAAGGCGTACAATCTAAAAATGTTGAATTAATTGAGGTATTCAAAGGCATCATGCCATTCTTGGCGATAGTTATTTTTGGAATGGTTTTGATGTATTTATTTCCAGGTATAGCTCTTTGGTTACCTGATCAATTATTTGCAAACTAATTTAATGAATGAAATTGTAAATTATTCTGTTGAAGAATTAATAAATAAAATTTCAAATTCTCAAATTACTTCTGTGGAAATATGTGAAGCTTATATTGAGAGGGTTAATAAGTTTGAAAAAGATATAAATGCTTGGGCTTTTTTTGACAAAGAATTGTTACTGGAAAAAGCCAAAGAGTCAGATGCTTACAAAAAATCCGGAAAACCAACTGGTCCATTACATGGTGTTCCTGTAGCGGTTAAGGATATTGTTGGTACTTTAGATATGCCAACTGAATGTGGTACACCGATAAGAAAAGGTAAATCTTATTCACAGAATGCAGAAATAGTTGATTTATTAACATCTTCTGGAGCTATTGTGATGGGTAAAACAGTTACTACTGAATTAGCATATTTAAATCCATCTAAAACAAAAAACCCACACGATTATTCACGAACACCAGGAGGATCATCAAGTGGTTCTGCTGCAGTTATTGCATCTTATATGGCACCACTTTCAATCGGATCACAAACTGGTGGTTCAATAATTAGACCAGCATCTTATTGTGGCGTTGTTGGATACAAACCTTCATTTGGTCTAATTTCTAGAAATGGAGTATTAAAGACTTCCGAAAAACTTGATCATTTAGGTGTTTT
>CACKBU010000002.1 GCA_902598485.1 uncultured Pelagibacteraceae bacterium | reverse complement strand
AAGTAATAAATACCTATTGCATTATAAAATATAATATCCATATTGTTCATATGGATGTCAAAATTTCACTGCCCTTACTTCCTTTGAGAGACATTGTAGTCTTTCCAAGTATGGTAATACCTTTATTTGTAGGAAGAGATAAGTCTATTTCAGCGCTTAATGAAGTGATGAAAAAAGATAAGAAAATAATTTTAGTAACTCAAAAAAATTCAGAAATTGATGATCCTAAAAAAACAGATGTATTTATGTATGGTTGTGAAGGAAGTATTCTACAATTGTTAAAATTACCTGATGGCACAGTTAAAGTTTTAGTTGAAGGTATTAAAAGAGTAAAAATTTTAGACTTTAAGGATAATGAAAAGTTTATAACATGTGATTACACACACTATAACGATGTTTCATCTAAAGATGAGGATTTATTTCCTTTAGCTGCAACAGCTTTAAGAAGATTAGAAAAATTAACATCTATAAATAAAAAAATTTCTAATGAAACAATAAATACAATTAAACAATTAAAAGACCCATCTAAAATTGCAGATAATATTGCATCTCATATAACAGCTACTATTTCTGAAAAACAACAAATTTTTGAAACCGTTGACGTAAAGAAAAGATTAAATGCCATTATTAAAATAATGGAAAATGAAACAAGCATTATTGGTGTTGAAAAAAGAATTAGGGGCAGAGTAAAAACTCAGATGGAAAAAACACAAAGAGAGTATTATTTAAATGAGCAACTAAAGGCTATTCAAAAAGAACTTGGTGAAATTGAAGATGGTAAAGATGAAACAACCAGCTTGAATAAAGCAATTACAAAAGCAAAGATGCCAAAAGAGGTAGAGAAGAAATGCTTGCAAGAATTAAAAAAATTAAAAAATATGAGTCCAATGTCAGCAGAGGCAACAGTTGTAAGAAATTATTTAGATTGGATGACAGAACTTCCTTGGCATAAAAAAAGTGAGGTAGATATAGATTTAAAGAAAGCTTTAGATATTCTTGATAAAGATCACTTTGGATTAGAAAAAGTTAAAGAGAGGATAATAGAATTTTTAGCTGTTCAAAAAAGAATGGAAAAAATTAAAGGCCCAATATTATGTTTAGTTGGACCACCAGGTGTTGGAAAAACCTCATTAGGAAAATCAATTGCAAAAGCTACAAATAGGGAATTTGTGAGAATGTCAGTTGGTGGAATGAGAGATGAAGCAGAAATACGTGGTCATAGAAGAACATATATCGGATCTCTCCCAGGTAAAATTATTCAGATGATGAAAAAAGCAGGGACTAAAAACCCATTAATTTTGTTAGATGAAATAGATAAAATAGGTAACGATTATAGAGGTGATCCATCTTCAGCGTTACTAGAGGCTTTAGATCCTGAACAGAACACAACATTTAATGATCATTATTTAGAAGTTGATTATGATTTATCAGATGTGATGTTTGTAACAACCGCAAACACCTTAAACATTTTACCTCCTTTATTAGATAGAATGGAAGTAATTAGATTAGCAGGTTACACAGAAGATGAAAAAATTAGTATTGCAAATAAATATTTATTACCAAAACAAATCAAAGATAATGGTGTTAAAGAAAAAGAAATGAAATTGGATGATGATATTATAAAAGAAGTTATTAGGGGATACACAAAAGAGTCTGGTGTAAGAAATCTTGAAAGAGAAATTTCTAAACTTGCAAGAAAAGTTGTCAAAAAAATTGTAGCGGGTGAAGAAAAAGAAGTTGGAATAAATAATAAAAATTTATCTGATTTTTTGGGTGTTCCTAAGTTTAAGTTTGGAGAATTAGAGTCTGATAATAGAGTAGGAATAGTAACAGGACTTGCTTGGACTGAGTATGGTGGTGAAATTTTAAAAATTGAAACCGTTACAATGCCAGGAAAAGGAAGAATGCAAATTACTGGTAAATTAGGTGATGTAATGCAAGAATCAGTCAAAGCTGCAAAATCTTTTGTGAGATCAAAATGTTTAGAGTATGGAATTATTCCTCCTATTTTTGAGAAAAAAGATTTTCATATCCATGTTCCTGAAGGGGCAACACCAAAAGATGGTCCATCAGCTGGTATTGGTATGGTAACCTCAATTGTTTCATCAATAACAAATATTCCTGTAAGAAGAGATGTCGCTATGACTGGTGAAGTAACTTTAACTGGACAAGTATTGCCAATTGGTGGTTTGAAAGAAAAATTATTAGCCGCACATAGAGCTGGAATAAAGGAAGTTTTAATTCCTAAAGAAAACGAAAAAGATCTAGTGGATATGCCTAAGAAAATTATAGATGATATCAAGATCACTCCAGTTGAATATGCTGATCAGGTTATAAAAATAGCTTTAACAAAAGAACTTAAACCTACAGAGTGGGTTGAGGTAGATATATCTAAAAAAGACGATAAATCTCAAGCTAGTATTCAATAATAATTAATTTACATTATTTAAGTGTTGATGTAATAAGTAGCCTTGTTTTGGGCGGTTAGCTCAGTTGGTAGAGCATCTCGTTTACACCGAGGGGGTCAAAGGTTCGAGTCCTTTACTGCCCACCAAAACAATAAAGTGGGGGTGTAGCTCAGTTGGTTAGAGCGATCGCCTGTCACGCGATAGGTCGAGGGTTCGAGTCCCTTCACTCCCGCCACTTTTTCGCATTTTTTAATGTTAATATTAACAAAAATGTGACGTATCAGCCCTTCAAGAACAGATAAAAACTGATATATAGATTTTCATGTTATCTGATTTTTTAAAAGATTACTTGCCGATCATAATTTTTTTAATTTTAGCTTTAGGATTAAGCTGTGCATTTGTAGTCGTAAATTTTATTCTTTCACCAAAAAAACCTGATCCTGAAAAACTTTCAGCTTATGAATGCGGTTTTGAACCATTTCAGGACTCAAGAATGGAATTTGATGTTAGGTTTTATTTGGTTGCAATTCTATTTATTATTTTTGATTTAGAGATAGCATTTCTATTTCCATGGGCAATATCTCTTGGGAATATTGGATTATTAGGTTTTTCATCAATGATGATTTTTTTGTTCATACTTACAATAGGTTTTATTTATGAATGGAAAAAAGGTGCTTTAGACTGGGAATAAAATTATAAACCACAATGAATAATAAAATAGATCAAGTTCCTGAGGAATTTAAACAACTTGCAAAAGATTTTAGCAAGAATGGTTTTATAACTACATCTCTAGATAATTTAATTAACTGGTCAAGATCAGGATCACTCCATTGGATGACTTTTGGATTAGCTTGTTGTGCTGTTGAAATGATGCAAACAGCTATGCCGAGATATGATTTAGAAAGATTTGGAGCAGCTCCAAGAGGTTCTCCAAGACAATCAGATGTTATGATAGTTGCAGGAACTTTAACAAATAAAATGGCGCCAGCTTTAAGAAAAGTTTATGACCAGATGCCCGAACCTAGATATGTGATTTCAATGGGTAGCTGTGCAAATGGAGGTGGATATTACCACTATTCATATTCAGTTGTAAGGGGATGTGATCGTATTGTTCCTGTAGATGTTTACGTACCAGGATGTCCACCTTCAGCAGAGGCTTTGTTGTATGGAATCCTTCAATTACAAAAAAAGATTAGAAAAAAAGGATCTTTTATTAGGTAGTTATGAAAAATTTAGAAGATTTAGAAAAAAAAATTAATTCTGAGTTAAATACAAAAATTAACAATACAGAAATAAAACATAATCAAATCTACATTGAAATAGATAAAGATGATATAATTGATGTAGCTTTATTTTTGAAAACAAATCAAGATTCAAAGTTCAGACAGCTAATAGATATTACCGCAGTAGACTATCCTGAAAACAATCAAAGATTTGAATTAGTATACTTATTTTTAAGTCATGAATTTAATCAAAGATTGATTGTAAAATACTCTATCGCTGAAAATGAATTTGTTACATCTTTGACTAGCATTTTTCCCTCGGCTAATTGGATGGAAAGAGAGGTTTTTGATATGTATGGTGTATCTTTTAAAGATCATCCTGATTTAAGAAGAATACTAACTGATTATGGATTTGAAGGTCACCCATTAAGAAAAGATTTTCCATTAACTGGTCATTCAGAAGTTAGATATAGCGAAGATCAGAAGAAAGTGATTAATGAACCTGTGAAGCTTGAGCAAAATTATAGAAATTTTGATTATGAAAGTCCTTGGGAAGGAACAAAATACATTAAAGAAGAAATTGAAAATAATGACAAAAAAAATTAAAAATTTAAATTTAAATTTTGGCCCTCAACATCCTGCAGCACATGGTGTTCTTAGATTAATTTTAGAGCTTGATGGAGAGGTTGTTGAAAAGGCTGATCCTCATATAGGTTTACTACATAGAGGAACAGAAAAACTAATAGAAAATAAAACTTATATGCAGGCTGTTCCATATTTTGATCGTTTAGATTATGTCGCCCCAATGAATCAAGAACATGCTTTCGCACTAGCGGTTGAAAAAATACTAAAAATTGATGTCCCCATTAGAGCGCAATACATAAGAGTTATATTTTGTGAAATAGGCAGAATACTAAGTCATATTTTAAATGTTACAACTCAAGCGCTTGATGTCGGTGCGTTAACACCTTCTCTTTGGGGATTTGAGGAAAGAGAAACCTTAATGACATTTTACGAAAGAGCTTCAGGATCAAGACTTCATGCAAATTATTTTAGAGCAGGAGGCGTTCATCAAGATTTACCAAAAGGTTTAGAGGAAGATATTGCCAAATTTTGTGAAACGTTTCCGAAAATAATTAACGATTTAGAAAGTTTGTTAACTGATAATAGAATTTTTAAACAAAGAAATGTAGATATAGGAGTAGTCACTAAAGAAGATGCCTTAGACTATTCCTTTTCAGGAGTTATGATTAGAGGCTCAGGTGTTCCATGGGACTTAAGAAAGTCCCAACCTTATGATTGTTATGAAAGTTTAGACTTTAAAATTCCAGTTGGAAAAAATGGAGATTGTTATGATAGATATTTATGTAGAATTGAAGAGATGAAAGAAAGTGTTTCAATTATTAAACAATGTCTAGCTAAAATGGAAAAGGGGCCAATTAAATCATTAGATGGAAAAATTAGCCCTCCACCTAAGGCAGAAATTAAACAATCAATGGAGGCTTTAATACATCATTTTAAACTTTTCACAGAGGGATACAGAGTTCCAAAAGATGAAATTTATACAGCTGTAGAGGCACCAAAAGGAGAATTTGGTGTTTACTTAATATCTGATGGATCAAGTAAACCTTACAAATGTAAAATAAGAGCACCAGGATTTTCACATTTACAATCAATGGATTATTTAATTAAAGGACACATGTTAGCTGATGTTCCTGCAGTACTAGGTTCTTTAGATATTGTTTTTGGTGAGGTAGATAGATGAGTTTAAGAAGACCTGCAAAAGATCAGCCAGAAAGTTTTGAATTTAATGCTTCATCATTAGAAGCAGCAAATGTTATTGTTGCAAAATATCCCGAAGGTAAACAGCAAAGTGCTGTAATGGCCTTACTATATATAGCTCAAAAACAAAATAATAATTGGATACCATTAGCTGCAATGAAGTACATCGCTAAATTTTTAGACATGCCTTATATTAAAGTTTATGAGGTAGCTACTTTTTATACAATGTATAATTTGGCCCCTGTAGGCAAATACTTTGTTCAAGTATGCACAACAACACCATGTATGATAAGAGGTGCAAATAAATTAGTTGAGGCATGCAAGGAAAAAATTTCTGAAAATGAGTGTGAATTATCTAATGATAAAAGCTGTTCATGGATGGAAGTTGAATGTTTGGGAGCATGTGTCAATGCTCCAATGATGCAAATTAATGACGACTATTACGAAGATTTAGACAAACAAAAAACTTTAGATATTTTAGATAAAATTTTAAATGGAGAAACCCCAAAACCTGGTTCATATAGAGGAAGAGTAAATAACGAACCAGAAAATAACAGGAAAACCTTAATGGATGTAAAAAATGCTTAAAGATCAAGATAGAATTTTTCAAAATTTATATAATGATAAAGGTACAGATGTAACTTCATCACAAGAGAGAGGTGATTGGGTAAATACAAAAGAAATTACTGACAAAGGAAGAGACTGGATAATTAATGAAATTAAAGAGTCTCAATTAAGAGGTAGAGGTGGGGCAGGATTTCCTACAGGTTTAAAATGGTCATTTGCACCAAAAGAAGTTGGATCCAGACCACATTACTTAGTTATTAACGGTGATGAGTCTGAACCAGGGACTTGTAAAGATAGAGATATTTTAAGATTTGAACCTCACAAGTTAATAGAAGGTTGTTTAATAGCATCCTATGCAGTTCAAGCACATATTTGTTATATTTACATAAGAGGAGAATATTTTGTTGATGGTCAAAAACTTCAAGCAGCAATAGATGAAGCTTATGAGAAAAGACTCTTAGGTAAAAATGCAGCAGGTACTGGTTGGGATTTAGATATTTATATTCATTATGGTGCTGGTGCATATATTTGTGGAGAGGAAACAGCTTTATTAGAAAGTATCGAAGGTAAAAAAGGACAACCAAGATTAAAACCACCATTCCCTGCTTTGATTGGTCTTTATGGATGTCCAACAATTATTAATAACGTAGAAACTATAGCTGTAGTCCCAACAATTCTTAGAAGAGGTGGAAAATGGTTTGCTTCTCTTGGAAGAGAAAAAAATACAGGGACAAAAATATTTTGTATATCTGGAAATGTAAATACACCCTGCAATGTTGAGGAAGAAATGAACATTCCTTTAAAAGAATTAATTGAAATTCATGCTGGTGGGGTAATTGGTGGATGGGAAAATTTACAGGCTGTAATACCTGGAGGTTCTTCAATGCCTCTAATTCCAAAAGAGAAATGTGAAACATTAACTATGGATTTTGACTCACTTATGGCTGAGAAAAGTGGTTTAGGAACAGCAGGCATAGTTGTCATTAATAAAGATCAAGACATAATTAAATGCATGGCAAGAATAGCAAGATTTTATAAACATGAAAGTTGTGGACAATGTACACCATGTAGAGAAGGTTCTGGTTGGATGTGGAGAATGCTTGAGAGAATGGCAAAAGGAGATGCAACCAAAGATGAGGTGGACATGCTAGGAGATGTTACAAATCAAATAGCAGGACACACTATTTGTGCATTTGGGGAAGGTTCATCCTGGCCAGTTCAAGGATTACTTAGACATTTTAAAAAAGAAATTGAGAAAAGAAATAATTTGGATCCTATTGTTCAAAAGAAAAACAATATTCCATATTTAGTAGATCAACATTTATTAGATAAAAAAAATGCTTAAATTAAAAGTAAATGAAATCGAAGTTGAAGTTGAAGAAGGTTTAACTGTCCTTCAAGCTTGTGAAAAAGCTGGAGTGGAAATACCAAGATTTTGTTACCATGAAAAATTATCGATAGCAGGTAATTGTAGAATGTGTTTAGTTGAAATGGAAAAATCTCCTAAACCAATTGCTTCATGCGCCATGCCAGCTGCAGAGGGCATGAATATTAAAACAAATACTGCTTTAGTAGAAAAAGCTCGTAAGGGAGTAATGGAATTTTTATTAGCAAACCATCCCTTAGATTGTCCAGTGTGTGATCAAGGTGGTGAATGCGATCTTCAAGATCAATCAATGTACTATGGGGTAGACAAATCAAGATTTAAAGAAAATAAAAGAGCTGTTCCTGAAAAAAATATGGGACCATTGATTAAAACTCAAATGACAAGATGTATTCACTGTACGAGATGTGTGAGATTTGCAACAGAGGTTGCGGGAGTTCCAGAGCTTGGCGCTATTGGAAGAGGTGAAGATATGCAAATTACAACCTATCTAGAGCAATCAATGCAATCTGAATTGTCTGCTAACGTTGTAGATTTATGTCCAGTAGGGGCCCTAACATCAAAACCTTATGTATTTGAAGCTAGACCATGGGAACTAAAGAAAACAGAAACAATTGATGTAATGGATGCAATTGGATCAAATGTAAGAGTAGATACATATGATTGGGAAGTCAAAAGAGTACTTCCAATTATAAATGAAGATATTAATGAGGAATGGATCTCAGACAAAACTAGATATGCTTGTGATGGTCTTCTACATCAAAGATTAGATACTCCATTTATTAAATACAACGGCAAGTTTGAAAAAGCCTCATGGGATGAAGTGTATAAAATTATTAAATCTAAATTTGAAAACACATCAAAAGAAAAAATATGTGGTTTTGTTGGGGATTTAACTAATATGGAGACCAGTTATATCTTTAAAGAATTATTTGATCGAACAATTGATACTAAAAATTACGAATCAAGATCTGATAACAGATTTATAAATAATTCAAAAAGAGAGAACTATTTATTTAATTCTTCTATAAATGGCATTGAAGAAGCAGATTTAATTTTTATAGCAGGTGCAAACCCTAGATATGAAGCAACTATTTTAAATGCTAGAATTAGAAAAGCTTACTTAAGCAACAATACAAAAATAATTTCACTTAATGATGTTGGTGATTTAACTTATCCTTATCAAAGTTTAGATGGTCAAACTCAAACTTTAAATAATATTCTTGAAGGAAATCATGATATATCTAAAGAAATTGTTAATTCAAAAAAACCAATGATTATTATTGGTGAGTCTCTGCTTAGATTGAAATCTTCAGAATTTTTATTTAATAAAACAAAAGAATTTTTATCAAAAAATAATAAAATTTCTGATGAATGGAACTCTTTAAATATTTTATCAACTGATGCAGCATCAGTAGGAAATTTTGATCTTGGAATAATTAATAATGAAAATAATTTAATTAGAGATTTAAAAGAGCATAAATTTGATATTGTTTATCTTATAGGTCAAGACAATTTAGAATTTGATAAAAGAAATGAATTCATAATTTATCAAGGTAGCCATGGTGACAGAGGTGCTGAGTCTGCAGATATTATTTTACCAGGCGCTGCTTATACAGAACAAGATGGATATTTCACTAATTTAGAAGGAAAAATTCAAAAAGCCTTCAAAGCGTCATATCCACCAGGTGAGGCAAAAGAAGATTGGCAAATAATTAACGAACTTGCTGAATTTATGAATAATAGAAAATTATTTAATGACAAAGATGAATTAGAAAGCAGTATGTTTAATTATTTAAATTTACAAAAGGAAAAACAATTAAATGACATTAATAATTCTACAAATGAGTTTCAAAATGAAATTTTAACAATCAAAGTAAAAGACTATTATTTTTCAAATGTTATTGCTAGATCATCAAAAACAATGGTTCAATGTAATAACTCAAAATTAAATCTAAAATCAACAGGTACAGAAGGTTAATATGGAATACTTGAATATAGTTTTTCATGAAGTTTATAAGATTTTATTCTTACTAATTCCTGTTCTTGTTTCTGTAGCAATGATTGTTTGGCTTGATAGAAGAGTTTGGGCTTTTGTTCAAAAAAGACAAGGACCCAACGTTGTTGGTCCGTTTGGTTTATTACAATCTTTAGCTGATGCTTTAAAATATATATTCAAAGAAATCATTATTCCATCAAGCTCAAATAAAGTAATTTTTATACTAGCTCCTATAGTCACGATGACTTTAGCTTTGATCGCATGGGCTGTAATTCCATTTAGCGCAACTCAGGTTTTGGCTGATATTAATGTTGGCATTCTTTACTTATTTGCTGTTTCTTCACTAGGTGTTTATGGAATAATAATGGGTGGATGGGCATCAAATTCCAAGTATCCTTTTCTTGGAGCAATTCGTTCTGCTGCTCAAATGGTGTCCTATGAGGTTTCAATTGGTGTAATAATTATCAATGTTTTACTTTGTGTTGGTTCATTGAATTTAAACGATATTGTTATTGCTCAACAAAATATGTGGTTTGTAATTCCATTATTTCCAATGTTTGTAATATTTTTTATTTCTGCTTTAGCTGAAACGAATAGACCTCCTTTTGATTTACCTGAAGCAGAAGCAGAGTTGGTTGCCGGTTATCAAACCGAATATTCAGGAATGATGTATGCAATGTTTTGGTTGGGTGAGTATGCAAATATTTTATTGATGTGTGCAATGGGAGCAATATTATTTTTAGGTGGCTGGATGTCCCCAATTGATGTTTATCCATTTACGTTAGTGCCAGGTGCAATATGGTTAATATTAAAAATTCTTCTTTTATTCATTCTTTTTGCTTTAGTTAAGGCGATAGTACCTAGATATAGATATGACCAATTAATGAGACTTGGTTGGAAAGTTTTTCTTCCTCTTTCTTTAATTTGGGTGGTATTAACAGCTAGCTATTTGTTTTATTTTAACCTTTTACCTGTGAATTAATAATGAAGATATCAAGATTTTTTAAAACTATATTGATGACAGACTTCATTGGTGGCTTGTTAATTGCTATAAAAGAATTATTTAAATCAAAAAAAACAATTAATTACCCATTTGAAAAAGGTAAAATTAGTCCCCGTTTTAGAGGTGAGCATGCTTTGAGAAGATATCCAAACGGAGAAGAAAGATGTATTGCTTGTAAATTATGTGAAGCAGTTTGCCCAGCACAGGCAATAACAATCGAGTCAGCTGAAAGAGAAGATGGAAGTAGAAAAACAACACGTTACGATATTGATATGATGAAGTGTATTTATTGCGGTTTATGTGAAGAATCTTGCCCAGTAGATGCAATAGTACAAGGTCCAAATTTTGAGTTTTCAACGGAAACAAGAGAAGAACTTTATTACACTAAAGAAAAGTTATTAGAGAATGGTGATAGATGGGAGAATGTTTTGGAGGCTAATATTAAAGCTGACAATATCCATAGATAAAAATGATTGCACACGCTATTTTTTTTTATACATTTTCTGTAATTGCTGTCGTTTCAGCTATAATGGTAACAGCTTCTAAAAATACTGTTCACTCGGTATTTTTCTTAATTCTTGATTTCATAAGTATCTCTTGTCTTTTCATAATGATTGGTGCTGAATTTTTGGGAATGATAATGCTAATCGTTTATGTTGGCGCTGTTGCAGTTCTGTTTTTATTTGTTGTTATGATGTTAAACGTCGCCCAACAAAAAAATCAATGGTTTGCAGGTCAACAAAGTTCCAAACATATCCCGGTAGGATTAATTATCAGTACTCTTATATTCGTTGAAGTAATAATTGTAATTGGTGGTTGGAAATATAAACCTGAAATTTTTGATATTAATAATTCAATTGCTCAAACAAGCATTAGCAATACTCACTCATTAGGACAGATTTTATACACAGATTATATTCATGTGTTTCAAATAAGTGGAATGATCCTGTTAGTAGCTATGGTTGGGGCTATTGTATTAACATTTAGACAAAGATCAGGTTTAAAAAGACAAAGTTATATCAAGCAAATATCTAGAGAAAGAGCAGAAGGTGTTGAGGTGTTAGAAGTTCAGAGTAATAAAGGGGTTAAAATAGATGATTGATATAGGTTTAGGACATTATTTAACTTTAGGAGCAGTGATATTTTCAATTGGAGTAATTGGTATATTCCTTAATAGGAAGAATATTATTGTCATTTTAATGAGTATTGAATTGATATTACTAGCTGTAAATATCAATTTAGTTGCTTTTTCTATTTATTTAGGAGATTTGGCAGGACAAGTCTTTACTTTATTTATTCTTACTGTTGCAGCTGCAGAAGCAGCTATAGGATTAGCAATCATTGTTGTCTACTTCAGAAATTCTGGAACAATACGAGTTGAAGAAATTGATAAGTTGAAAGGATAATCATGGAACTATCAATTATATTTCTTCCACTTATTGCTTCAATTATCTCTGGTTTTTTTGGAAGATATATCGGTGATAGAAACTCAGAAATAGTAACAAGTGTTTTAGTTTCTATTTCTGCATTTTTATCAATTTATGTTCTTTATCAAGTAATTGTAAATCAATACGAAGAAAATATTGTTATAGCAACCTGGATAAGCTCTGGGTCACTTGATGTAAATTGGTCAATGTTAATTGATCCTTTATCAGCAGTAATGTTAGTAGTTGTAACTTCTGTATCTGCTTTAGTACATATCTACTCAATTGGTTATATGTCTCATGACCCTCATAAGCCAAGATTTATGGCTTATTTATCATTGTTCACATTTGCGATGTTGATGCTTGTAACTTCAGATAATTTTATTCAATTATTTTTTGGTTGGGAAGGTGTCGGATTATGTTCTTACTTCCTTATTGGTTTCTGGTTTAAAAAAGAAAGTGCAAATGCTGCAGCCATAAAAGCATTTGTTGTAAACAGAGTCGGCGATTTTGGTTTTGCTCTAGGAATATTCTTAATATTTTATTTATTTGGAAGTGTTAATTACTCAGAAGTTTTTCAACAAATTCCAACAGTTGTAGATAAAAACTTACCATTTTTAGGTTTTGAAGTTAAAGCAATAGATTTAATTTGTTTACTCTTATTTATCGGAGCAATGGGTAAATCTGCGCAGATATTATTACATACTTGGCTACCAGATGCGATGGAGGGTCCAACTCCAGTCTCTGCATTAATCCATGCAGCAACGATGGTAACAGCTGGCGTTTTCTTAGTAGTAAGGTGTTCCCCGATTTATGAATATTCACCATTAATACTAAGTTTTATAACTATTGTTGGAATGACCACTGCATTCTTTGCAGCAACTGTTGCTCTAGTTCAAACAGATATAAAAAAAATCATTGCTTATTCTACATGTAGTCAACTTGGTTATATGTTTTTTGCAGCTGGAGTAGGTGCATACAATGTTGCTATGTTTCACTTATTTACTCATGCATTTTTCAAAGCTTTATTATTTTTAGGATCTGGTTCAGTAATCCACGCATTTAAAGATGAGCAAAATATCAATAATATGGGTGGAGTGTGGAAAAAATTACCATACACTTATGCTTTAATGATTATTGGAACACTTGCTTTAACAGGTTTTCCATTTTTATCAGGATTTTATTCTAAAGATGCAATTATAGAATTTGCGTATTTAAAAGGTAATACCACTGGTTATTATGCAGCTGGGATTGGGATAATTACAGCATTTTTAACATCTGTTTATTCTTGGAGATTGATATTTAAAACTTTCCATGGAGAGTATAATAATAAAGAGATCAAGATAGAGGAAACACATGAGTCTCCATTAGTAATGCTTGTTCCTTTATTTATTCTTTCAATAGGAGCTGTATTTGCTGGTTTTCTATTTAAAGGATTATTTATTGGTTATGGTGAGAATTTATTCTGGGCAGATTCTATTATGTTTTTAGAGCCTTTAAGCTCTGAACATCCACCTTTATGGTTTTTACTTTTAACACCTTGTTTAGTTATATTATCTATTCCCATTGCTTATTACTTATTTGTAAAAAACAAAGAGTTACCTAATTCAATAGTTTCTATGAACAAACCTTTGTATAATTTTTTAGTTAATAAATGGTATTTTGACGAGTTGTACGATGTGTTGTTTATTAAATCCTTAAAAAAACTAGGTCTATTTTTGTGGAAATTTTGTGATGGAACTATAATTGATGGTTTTGGTCCTGATGGAATTTCTTCTTTTATAAAAAAATGTTCAATTAAAGCAACTAAATTTCAAAGTGGTTTTATCTATCAATATGCATTTGTAATGTTATTAGGTTTCTCTGCTTTACTAACTTTTTTAATAGTTAAATAATGAATTTTCCTATTCTTTCATCTTTAATATTATTACCAATAGTTGGTGCTTTATTTTTATTTTTTACCAAAGATAAAGAAGGAAATAATTTAACTGCTAAATATGTCTCTTTATTTACAACTGTAGTTAATTTTTTAATTTCGATTTATCTTTGGATTTTTTTTGACCAATCAACGTCTAGTTTTCAATTTGTAGAAGATAGAAAATGGATTGAAGGATTTATTAATTATAAAGTTGGAGTTGATGGTATTTCAATTTTATTTATAATATTAACAACATTCATAACTCCCCTTTGTATAATATCTGTAAATAATTCTGTTAAAAATAGATTAAGAGATTTTTTAATTGCAATTCTAATCATGGAAAGTTTCATGATTGGTGTTTTCTGTGCACTTGATTTAGTTGTATTTTATTTATTTTTTGAAGCTGGATTAATCCCAATGTTTTTAATTATTGGTATTTGGGGAGGAGCAAGAAGAGTATATTCAGCTTTCAAATTTTTTTTATATACATTACTAGGTTCTGTTTTGATGTTGGTTGCAATAATTTCAATTTATTGGATTACAGGAACAACCGACGTGGTTCAACTATACGAAATTGGAATTGATGTTAAATATCAAAATTTATTGTGGTTAGCATTTTTTAGTTCATTTGCTGTTAAAACACCTATGTGGCCAGTTCATACATGGTTACCAGATGCTCACGTTGAGGCTCCTACAGCAGGATCTGTATTATTAGCCGCAATTTTGTTAAAGATGGCTGGATATGGTTTTATAAGATTTTCTTTAGGTCTTTTCCCGGTTGCATCAGAGGTATTTACACCATTAATTTACACCTTGAGTGTTATAGCAATCATATTTACTTCACTGATAGCTTTAATGCAGGAAGATATGAAAAAGTTAATTGCTTATTCTTCAGTTGCGCATATGGGCTTTGTAACTTTGGGTATATTCACTTTACAGCAACAAGGAATTGAAGGAAGTATAATTCAAATGATAAGCCATGGCTTAGTTTCAGCAGCTTTATTTTTAACTGTTGGTGTAGTTTATGACAGAATGCATTCTAGATTGATAAGTACGTATGGTGGACTAGTTTCTGTAATTCCAAAATATTCAGTATTGTTCATGTTATTTGCTTTAGCCTCTCTTGGTTTACCTGGAACAAGTGGATTTATTGGTGAGTTTTTAATATTAATGGGAGCTTTCAAGGATAATTTTTTAGTAGCTGTTATAGCAAGTATTGGAGTAATTTTAGGAGCTGCATACATGTTATGGCTCTATAAAAGAGTAGTATTTGGAAAATTACTTAATGAAAATCTTAAAAAAATTTTAGATTTAAATAGATCTGAATATTTTATTTTATCTTGTTTAGCTGTACCAATCTTATTTTTTGGTTTTTATCCCGATCCATTAATCAACACTATTGAAGTTTCTGTTACTGATTTAATTAATATGCATAACACAAATATAGCCAGTAAATAATATGGAAAATTTAAATTTAATATTACCTGAAATTTTTATTTCTCTATCAATTATGTTTCTACTTATTTTAGGTGTGTTCAAAAATGACAGTTCTAAAATTACGTTCAATTTATCTTTGTTTGCAATCTTAATTACAACAATAATAACAATCAATGAAACTTTCTCTGTAACTAGAGAAACTTTGTTTAATGAAAGTGTTGTGATTGACAGTATGTCCTCGCTAATGAAAATTATAACTTTAATTGGAGGTTTTATAGTTTTAGTTATTTCGTCAACTTATTTAAAAACATTTAAAATATATAATATAGAATATCCTGTTCTTATTTTGAGTTCTATTCTTGGTATGATGGTAATGATCAGCTCAAATGATTTAATTGTTTTTTATATGGGCTTAGAATTACAGTCATTAGCTCTTTATGTTTTAGCTACATATAACAGAGATCAATTAAAATCATCAGAAGCGGGTTTGAAATATTTTGTTTTAAGTGCATTATCATCAGGACTTTTATTATATGGATGTTCTTTAGTTTATGGTTTTTCAGGTTCTACTAATTTTGATATAATATCAAATCAACTAAATTCTGAGGAATATGTTTTAACTTTTGGAATTGTGTTCATATTAGTTGGTTTAGCATTCAAAATTTCTGCAGTTCCATTCCATATGTGGGCACCTGATGTTTACGAAGGATCTCCAACAACTGTAACTTTGTTTTTCACAATAGTACCAAAGGTAGCTGCTCTGACTGTATTTATTAGATTTTTATATGTCCCTTTTTTAAATTTAATTGATCAATGGCAAATGATAATAGTTTTCTTATCTATAGCTTCTATGATTTTTGGAGCAGTTGCTGCTATAGGCCAAACTAATATTAAAAGACTAATTGCTTACAGTTCTATAGGGCACATTGGCTACACATTAGCTGGTTTAGCCACAGCATCAAATGAGGGAATTCAAAGTTCGATAATTTATATTTCTATTTATGTTATTATGAATTTAGCTCTTTTTTCATGTCTATTAATGTTAAGAAGAAAAGATCAATATTATGAAAATATTGATGATCTCTCTGGATTATCAAAAAATCATCCATTGTTATCTTTGTGTTTGTTGTCAATACTATTTTCTTTAGCAGGCATACCACCTCTAGCAGGTTTCTTTGCAAAATTTTACGTTTTTAAAGCAGTATTGGAACAATCAATGTATTTCTTAGCTATAGTAGGGTTGTTATCAACTGTGGTTGCAGCTTTTTATTATCTAAGAATTATAAAAATTATGTATTTTGATAAGGAAAAAGATAAATATGACACTGACCATAGCTTATGGCTAAAATTTTCACTGACAGTTTCAACTATATTAATTCTTTTATACTTCATATTCCCAAGTCAACTAGTAGAAGTTGTTTCAAGAATTAATATTATTTAATGAAATTTAAAAAATTTAAATTTAAAAAAGTTAAAAGCACAAACAATACTGCAATAAGAATTATCAAAGAAACTAAATACAACTTAGGTATGGTTGTTGCTGAAACACAATTAAATGGTAGAGGACAGTACGGAAGAAAATGGATATCATCAAAAGGAAATTTATTTATCTCTTTTTTCAATGAATTAAATAAAACGAAACTATCAATTAATGCTATAACAAAAATCAATTGTCTTTTAGTCAAAAAACTACTCTCATCATTTACAAGTAAAAAAATTTTATTTAAAAAACCGAACGACTTATTAATTGATAAAAAAAAAATTAGTGGCATTTTACAGGAAGTCATATTTGTTAGAGATAAAAAATTTTTAATTACTGGTATAGGTATAAATATTAAAAAAAATCCAATTATAAGGAATTATCCTGCTACAAACTTGCAAGAGGTAACTAAAAAAAGTATTAGTAAATTAATAGTAGAAAATAAATTAAAACAACTTTTTGAAAAAAATTTATCTAAACTGTATAAAATTTAATAATGTATATTCTTGGTGATATTGGTAATACAGAAACAAAATTATGTATTGTTTCCAAAAATAATAAAATTTCAAAAAAAATTACTTTCTTATCAAAATCTATAAACAACAAGCAACTTAACAGTTTATTTAAAAAAAATAAAATTCAATTAAATAAAATTGAAAAAATATTATTTTGTAGTGTCGTTCCAAAAACATTTTCTATAATTAATAAATTTTTATCAAAAAAAATTAAATTAAAATGCTATGAGGTTAAAAAATTAAACTTAAAATCACTTATAAAAATCAAAGTAAATTATAAACAGGTAGGCTCAGATAGAATTACTAATGCTATTAGTTTAATGAACAATAAAAATAATTTTATAATTTTAGATTTTGGTACAGCAACAACTTTCGATGTACTAATTAAAAATACTTATTATGGAGGAATTATTGCTCCAGGTGTGAGATTATCTCTTAATACTTTGTCTGACAAAGCTACTTTGATCCCAAAAATAGATTTAAAAAAGATTAATAAAGTCATTGGCAAAAATACAATCTCTGCTGTTAGATCAGGCTTTTTTTGGGGTTATGCTGGTTTAATTGACAATATTATTAATTTAATTAAGAAGGAGACCGGAAAATCTTTTAAAGTAATTATTACTGGTGGATTTTCAGATTTATTTAAAAACTCTATAAAAACGAAAGCAAGTTACAACCAAGATATTACAATTAATGGCTTAATAAAGATTTCAAAATTGATTAAATAATATGAAAGATGAACTATTATTTTGTCCCTTAGGTGGATCAGGTGAGATAGGCATGAACATGAATTTGTTCGGTTATGGACAGCCTAGTGATCATAAATGGATTATGGTCGATATAGGGGTAACATTTGCAGATGATACTATTCCAGGTGTTGATTTAATTTATCCAGATCCTGGGTTTATAGTTGAAAGAAAAGATAATTTATTAGGAATAGTTTTAACACATGCTCACGAAGATCACATTGGTGCAATTGCTCATTTATGGCCAAAATTACAATGTAAAATTTTTGCAACGCCTTTCACAGCTGTATTAATTAGAGAAAAATTTAGAGAAAAACAAATCGATATAACTAATGATTTACAGATTGTTGAGTTAAATGGAAAAGTTTCTTTAGACCCATTTGAAATTGAATACATTACTTTAACGCATTCTATATTAGAACCAAACGGACTTAGAATAAAAACTCCTGCAGGAGTTATTTTGCATACTGGTGATTGGAAGGTAGATCCAAATCCTTTGATTGGAGACAATATAAACGAAAAAAGATTAAAGGAAATTGGTGAAGAAGGTGTACTAGCAATGATTTGTGACTCAACTAATGTTTTTAGCTCCGGTAGATCAGGTTCAGAATTAGATGTAAGAAAAAATATGTTAAATGTTATGTCTCGACTAAAAAAAAGAATTATCATAACCTCTTTTGCTTCAAACGTAGCCAGAATGGAGACAGCTTTTTATTGTGCGGAACAAACAGGAAGACAAATCTCTTTAGTTGGTAGATCAATGCATCGTATTTATAAAGCTGCACGTCAATGTGGATATTTAAAAAATACAATTGAGCCAATTGATCCAAGAGAAGCTAAAAATTTTTCAAGAGAAAAAATTGTGTATTTATGTACCGGAAGTCAAGGCGAACCAATGGGTGCAATGATGAGAATTTCTAGTTATGTTCATCCAGATGTTTTCATTGAAAAAGGCGATGCTGTCATTTTTTCTTCAAAAATCATACCTGGTAATGAAAAAAAACTTTATAAACTTCACAACCAACTTGTTAAGGATGGAATAGAAGTAATATCTGAAGAAACTGAATTTGTTCATGTTTCTGGGCATCCAAATAGAGAAGACCTTAAAGAGATGTATCAATGGGTAAAACCTAGATGCGTAATACCTGTGCACGGTGAACATAGACATATGATCGAACACATTAATTTTGCAAAAGAAATGCAAGTTCCACATTCAGTTCAGGTAGAAAATGGTGATATCGTTAAGTTATATCCAGGTGAAAAACCTGAAGTATATGACAAGGCGCCAAGCGGCAGACTTTATTTAGATGGTAGTGTAAGTGTTGATCCAGATTCTCAATCGATAAAAGATAGAAAAAATTTAAGTGAAAATGGATATTTAGAGGTAACTATTATGATAACACCAAAGGGTAACATACATAATGATCCAGTGCTTTCTTTTAGAGGCTTGCCAATCGAAGATAAAGATGAGTTTACTTATGGGTTAGTTGAAGAAATAGAAATAATATCAAGAACTTTTAAAGTTGGAAGTAAACAACAAGAACACAATCTTATTGATGCATTAAAAATTGCTTGCAGAAAATTTTCTAAAGAAAGAACAGGAAAAAAACCTTTTACCAATATCAATTTAGTAAGAATTTAATGAGCGCAACAGGCTTAGCTATTATCTATATAATTATATGGTGGATAGTTTTTTTTGCTATTTTACCTATTGATGTGAATCGAGCAAAGACTGTAAAAATTGATGGTGAGGATCCCGGCTCACCTGAAAATCCAAAAATGCTGAAAAAATTCATTTATTGCACTGGAATTACTACTGTCATTTTCATAATAATTTACTTATTAATTAAATTTGAATATTTAAATTTAAGAAATATGATTAATTGAGATGCTTATATCAAATTCATTTATACCAATATTAAAAAATAATCCTTCAGAAGCAAAAATTAAATCTCATCAATTGATGTTAAGAGTAGGCATGATTAAGCAAGCCTCAGCAGGAATTTATTCATGGTTACCTTTAGGTTTTAAAGTAATGAAAAAAATAGAGGACATTGTCAGACAAGAACAAAACAAAATTGGAGCTCAAGAAATATTAATGCCAACAATTCAATCCAGCGAAATTTGGAAAGAAAGTGGTCGTTATGATGATTATGGTGAAGAGATGTTAAGAATAACCGATCGTCAAAATAGAGAAATGTTATATGGACCAACCAACGAGGAGCAAGTTACTGAAATTTTTAGATCTTCAATAAAATCTTATAAATCACTCCCACAACTTATGTATCATATACAATGGAAGTTCAGAGATGAAATTAGACCTAGATTTGGAATTATGCGTGGTAGAGAGTTTTATATGAAAGATGCTTATTCATTTGATGTATCAGATGAAGAAGCTTTTTATTCTTATAATAAATTCTTTCTTTCATATTTGAGAACTTTTAAAAGATTATCTTTGACAGCAATACCTATGGCTGCTGACACAGGACCTATCGGTGGAAATTTATCTCATGAATTTATTATTCTTGCAGATACAGGTGAAAGTAAAATTTTCACTGATAAAAGAATATTTGATCTTGATAGTGATGATACTAAAATAGAAAAAGCATCATTGGAAAGTATGAGAAAAAAATATGAACAGTTTTATGCTGTAACTGATGAAAAGTTTAATAAAGAAGAGTTTGAAAAAATTGTTTCTAAGGAAAATCAATTGATAACAAAAGGTATCGAAGTAGGTCATATATTTTATTTTGGTGACAAGTATTCAAAACCAATGGGAGCATCCGTTGATTTACCAGGAGGAAAAAAGGATTTTGTTAAAATGGGTTCATATGGAATTGGTGTATCTAGGTTAGTAGGGGCTATAATTGAGGCTAAATATGATGATAAAAATGAAATCATGAAATGGCCATTGTCTGTTGCTCCTTATGATATTGCTTTAATACCTATGATAAATAAAAATGACACTTCAGCTTTAGATAAAGCAAATAATATAAATATAGAATTACTCAAAAATAATATTGATGCAATCATTGATGATACAGATGAGAATTTCTCATCAAAAATTAAAAAAATGAATTTAATTGGTGCTCCATATCAAATTATTATTGGTAAGAAAAGTGAGGGTGATTTATTAGAGTTCAAGGAAACCGGTGGTGAAACTCAAAATTTACCATTAAGTAAAATTATAGAAATTATAACTAAACAAAAAAATTCAATTTGATTTCTAATTTAGAAAAAGAAATTACTTTTAGATTTTTAAAAGCCAGAAAAAAAGATGGCTTTTTGAACGTTATATCTATTTTTTCTTTTATTGGAATAAGTCTTGGAGTTGCAGTTCTTATTATTGTGATGTCCGTTATGAACGGATTTAGGACTGAGCTGATTAATAAAATAGTAGGCTTTAACTCACACATAACTGTAAAATCTTATGGAAATCCAATTGATGAAAAAAAAATAAATAAAAAAAATTTAAAATTAATTTCTGAAAATATTATTTTAAGCAATTCTGGTGAAGCTATTATACTTAAAAACGATACATCAAAAGGTATTGTATTACGTGGATATAAAACAAATGACTTTCCAAGTTTAGAAATTGTCAAAAATGAAAAATTTAAAGGGAACAAAGGTCAGTTAAATAGAAACTATATTTCTATAGGCAATGAATTAAGTTTTTCTTTAGATCTAAAAATAGGTGACGAATTAACTTTACTTTCACCATCAGGGGTAGAAACAATTATTGGTAGTATGCCAAAACAAAAAACTTTTTTGGTAGCATCAATTTACAGCAGTGGTTTGGCTGAGTTTGATAAAAATATTGCATTTATTAACTTAAATACTCTTGAAGATTTTTTTGACTATAAGTCAGATGATAGAAATTTAGAAATTTATTTAAAAAACCCAAATAATATTGAGCAGCAAAAATTTATTGTCCAAGAAATTTTTGATGAAGAATTTGTTTTTAGTTGGGCTGATATGAATAGTTCATTATTTTCTGCCTTAAAAGTAGAAAGAAATGTCATGTTTATTATACTATCTTTAATAATAATTGTTGCAGCCTTTAATATAATTTCTGGGTTAACAATTTTAGTTAAAAACAAAACAAGAGATATTGCAATTTTAAAGTCAATTGGCGTGTTAAATAAGTCAATTGTTAAAATATTTTTTTTAGTAGGGGTAATAATAGGTACATCAGCTACTATTTTCGGAATTTTTTTAGGTGTAACGTTTTCTCTTTACATAGAGAATTTTAGACAATTTCTTAGCTCAACATTTAATATAAGTTTATTTCCAGAAGAGATTTATTTTTTAAGCAAGATGCCTTCAGAAATAGATCCAACATCAATTTTTTTAATATCAATTTGTTCAATAATTATAACAATAATAGTTTCAATTTTTCCTGCCTTTAAAGCAGCCAAACTGGACCCAATTAAATCCTTAAAATATGAATAATTTTCTTGAATTAAAAAAAATATTTAAAACTTTTAAAACTGAAAAAAAAGTAAAAGTATTAAAAAATCTTTCTCAAAAATTTGATAAAGGTAAAAGCTATTCTATAATGGGGCCATCTGGGTCAGGTAAATCAACTCTATTAAATTTAATTTCATTAATCGATAGACCATCATCTGGGTCAATCTATTTTAATAAAATTCCTGTAAATTTCAATGAATCTGAAAAAAATGATATTTATAGATCCAAAAAAATAGGAATTGTTTATCAACAAAATAATCTTCTGCCAGATTTTACTGCTTTAGAAAATATATATTTGGCCTCACTTGCAATTAATGACAATAAAGAATTAGCAATATCTAATGCAGAAAAATTACTTAAAAATATTGGTCTTTCTAAGAGGGCAGATCACTTTCCATCACAACTATCAGGTGGTGAGGCTCAAAGAGTCTCTATAGCAAGAGCAATTATAAATGATCCAGAAATTATTTTAGCAGATGAGCCAACTGGAAGTTTGGATGTGGAAACTGCAAAAAATGTTTTTGAACTTTTATATAAACAAAAAAGGTCGGATAGACTTATTATATTTGCAACTCATAATAGATTCTTTGCTAATAAAGCAGATTGCCTATTGGAGATGATAGATGGTAGTATAAAATCATCTAATGTCTGAGTCTCATTCTCAAAATTTTAATCATCTTAAAATTCACACTCAATATTCTATTTGCGAAGGAGCGGCTAGAATTGATGATTTACAAGAATATTCTAAGAAAAATAAAATAAAATCACTTGGTTTGTGTGACACTTCAAATTTATGTGGTGCGCTTGAATTTGCTGAAAAGATCTCAAAGTCTGGAACTCAACCAATAATCGGAACTCAAATTAATTTTAAAATCGGAGATACAACAGGCTTACTCCCTTTGTTTGCTCTCAATGAAGCTGGATATAAAAATATAATAGAACTTTCATCATTTTCGTATATGAAAAACGATGAATTATCAGATCCGCATGTAGATTTTGAATTATTATTAAATAATTCTGAAGGTGTAGCTGTATTTACAGGAACTGTTTTTGGTTTGTTTGGTAAATTATTTGATAAAGGAAAGTTTACTGAGATCGATGATCTTTATAGTAAAATTAAAAAAACCTTTGGGGATAAATTTTATATAGAGATTCAAAGACATAATGACCAAAATGAAATTGGATTTGAAAAATTTAATTTAAAAAAATCTTTAGATCTAGAAATTCCTATTATTGCAACCAATGAAGTTTTTTACTTAGATAAAGAAATGTATGAAGCTCACGATGCTTTAATTTGCATAGGTAACAAGACGTATGTAAATGAAAAAAACAGGTTAAGATTAACTGATCAACATTACCTAAAAACTAACTCAGAGATGACAGAATTATTTGCCGACTTACCTGAAGCTTTAGAAAATAATTATAATTTTCCATTAAGATGTAGCTATAGACCATTATTTTCTAACCCAATATTGCCTAATATTAGCAGCGATAAAGATGGAAATGCAGATGAAATTTTAAAAAAAGATTCAATAGAAGGATTAAAGGTTAAATTCAATAAGATTTTTAATTTAAGCGATCAACATTTGGAAAATAACAACTCTTATAGAGAATATAAGGAAAGACTTAATCATGAACTTTCTATTATTATAGAAATGAAATATTCTAGTTATTTTCTTATAGTTGCTGACTATATTAAATGGGCTAAAAATAATGATATCCCTGTAGGTCCTGGAAGAGGTTCAGGTGCTGGTTCGTTAGTAGCCTGGTGTTTATCAATTACAGACGTTGATCCAATAAAATTTAATCTTATTTTTGAAAGATTTTTAAATCCAGATAGAATTTCAATGCCAGATTTTGATATAGACTTTTGTGAGGATAAAAGAGACCAAGTTTTTGAGTATCTAACGACAAAATATAAAGATAGTGTGGCTCACATTATAACATTTGGTAAATTAAAAGCCCGAATGGTAATTAGAGACGTTGGAAGAGTTTTGGGTTTAGCTTATGGATTTGTTGACAGTATATCAAAAATGATACCTTTCGATCCGTCTAGACCTCAAAATTTAACTCAGTGCATTGCGGGAGAGCCAAGATTACAAAAACTTATTAATGAAGATCCTAGAGTTAAGAAACTGACCGATCTTTCTTTAAAATTAGAAGGTCTTAACAGAAACGTTGCTACACATGCGGCTGGAGTAGTAATAGCGGATAAAAAACTCACCGAAGTTGTTCCTTTATACAAAGATGTTAGTGCAGATCTATTATTGCCATCTACACAATTTGATATGTACTCAGCAGAAAATGCAGGTTTAGTAAAATTCGACTTTTTGGGCTTAAAAACACTTACTGTAATTAACAATACACAAAAACTTGTAAGAAAAAAAATTAAAGATTTTGATATAGAAAAAATTAATTATGAAGATCAAAAAGTATTTGATCTAATGTCAACAGGTAAAACAGTTGGCTTATTCCAAATCGAAAGTGCCGGTATGAGAGAAGCTTTAACTCAAATGAAGCCAAATCATATTGAAGATATTATTGCATTAGTTGCCCTATATAGACCAGGACCAATGAGTAATATTCCAACATACAATGATTGCAAACATGGAAAGCAAAAACCAGATTATTTGCACCCACTTCTAGAAGATATTTTAAAACCAACTTATGGTGTAATTATTTATCAAGAACAGGTAATGCAGATAGCGCAAAAATTGTCAGGATTTACAGCAGGACAAGCTGATCTTTTAAGAAGAGCAATGGGTAAAAAGAAAAGAGCAGAACTTGAAAAACAGAAACAAGGGTTTATTGCTGGAGCTGTTAAAAATGGAATAGCAAAAGATGTTGCAGCTGGAATTTTTTTAAAAATCGAACCATTTGCAGAATATGGCTTTAATAAAAGTCATGCTGCTGCTTATGCAATTATTTCTTACCAAACTGCATTTTTAAAAACATATTATCCAAAAGAGTTCATTGCAGCATCAATGACTATGGATATATCTAATCAAAATAAATTAAGTGAATTTTATGAAGAATTAAAAAGATTAAATGTTGAAGTTGTCCGTCCAGATATAAACGAATGTTTTGCTGATTTTAGAACAATTGATAATAAATTTTATTATGCATTAGGAGGAATTAAAGCCGTAGGTTATGAGGCAATATCAAATATTGTGAATGAAAGAATTTTAAATGGAAAATTTGAGTCAATTCATGATTTTATTAATAGAGTAAATCCAAAAGATATAAATAAACTTCAATTAGAAGGTTTAGTTAAAGCAGGTGCATTTGATAATTTAGTCTCAAATAGACAAGCTCTTCACGACTCTATTCCAGGTATGATAGCTAAGAGTAAAAATATATTCGATAATAAATCTGCTAATCAGATTGATTTATTTTCAGATGATGAAAACATGTATGATGATATTTTAATTAAAATTGAGGATTGGAAATTTGAAGAAAGATTATCAAAAGAATTTGAAGCAGTGGGATTCTTTATTTCAGACCATCCGTTAAATCAATTTACAGAAATTTTTAATGATTATAAAATAGTGGACTATACAACTTTTATTTCAAAAAAAGATTTAAAGGATTCTAATATTGCTGCAACATTGTTAAAGGTTCAAGAAAGAAAAACTGCAAAAGGAAATTCTTATGCTGTTTTAAAATTAACTGACTTATCAAGTGTTTTTGAGCTTTTTATTTTCTCAGATGTTTTAGAATTAAATAGAGAAATTTTGAAAGAAGGTAATTCTCTAATTCTAACATTATTTAAAAATATCTCTAATGATGAAAATCGCTTGACTAGAGTTAATGTTCAAAAAATTGCCTCACTTAAAGATTTATTTAACAGTCCTATAAATGAAGTTTCATTCGAAATAAAATCAAGAGAACAAATTGAAAAAATATCTTTAATTTTAAAAGATGAAGGTAAAACTGTTGTTAATATTAATTTAGTTACAGAAGACAATATTCTTAAATTTAGATTGAAAAACACACGTAAATTAAACAGAAAATCTTTAAATCTTTTAAGAAATCAAGAAATTCGAGCAATAATTAACTAAATAAATACTTGTTAAATATAGTAAATATTTGTAAATACTCCATAAATTAAATTAACACGCACACAGTTGTTGGTTTTATACCTCCGGTCCTTAATTGGAAATTACTGTGGTGGCTTAACCGGGAATAAATATGAAAATACCTAACGTCACAATACAACAATTATTAGAAGCAGGAGTTCATCTTGGACATAAAACTTTAAGGTGGAATCCAAAAATGAAAAAGTACATTTTTGGAAAAAGAGATTCAATACACATTATAGACCTAACCCAAACTCTTGAATTAACAAAAATTGCTCTAGAAAAAGTTTATAATACAATTGCGAATAATGGGAAAATATTATTTGTATCAACAAAAAAACAAGCATCAGAAGCTATTGCAGAAGTTGCAAAAGAAACGGATCAATATTTTGTAAATTATAGATGGTTAGGTGGCATGTTGACTAATTGGGGTACAATTTCAAATTCCATCAAAAAATTAAAAAAATTAGAAACTGATTTAGTGGCAGAAAATAGAGGTTTTACAAAAAAGGAGCTTCTAAAAATGAGTGTAAAAAAAGATAAACTGCAAAGATCCTTGGGTGGAATAGCTGAAATGAAAAAAGTGCCGGACTTAGTCTTTGTTATAGACACAAACTACGAATCTTTGGCTATAGCTGAGTCAGCTAAATTGAATATTCCTATTATTGCTATACTAGATAGTAATTCTAATCCTGATAATATTGACTATCCAATACCAGGCAATGATGATGCAAGAAGAGCTATTGATCTTTATTGTAACTTAATTAAAGAAACAATTAATAGTGCGAAAAGTTCTATACCTCAAGTCGAGACAAAAAAAGATAAATCTAAAAATGTAAAAGTCGAGAATAATAAAAAAACTATTCAAGAATTAGACAGAGAAAAATTAGATAAAAAATTTTCTAAAGAGGATAAGGAGATAGTAAGGTAATGAGTGATATAGAACTGGTCAAAAAACTAAGAGAGGCTACTGGAGCTGGTTTCAAAGATTGTAATCTAGCAATAAAGGAATCCAATGGAGATTTAGAAAAGGCAATAGAAATTTTAAGAGTAAAAGGAATTTCAAAAGCTTCAAAAAAAATGTCTAGAGACGCTAAAGAAGGTGTCGTTGTAGTTAGTGCTGACGATAACAAAACTTCTGTAATTGAAGTAAACTGTGAGACAGACTTTGTTGCCAAAAATGATGATTTTATAAACTTTGTTAAGGAGTTAAGTAAATTAAATCATGAAAATAATTCAAATATTGATAACTTAAAGTTAGCTAAAATGAAAAATGGTCAGTCTGTTGATGATAACTTAGTTGCTTTGATAGCAAAAATTGGTGAAAAAATTACTATTGGTAAATCCAAAACAATTGAAAATTCCAATGGAGTAAACAATCACTATCTTCATACAGTTGTAAAAGATAATGTAGCAAAATTAGCTGTAATGGTTTCTTTAGATACCAAAGATAATTCAGATACTGTGAAAACTTTTAGTAAACAATTATCTATGCATATTGCAGCATCAAATCCATTAGCATTAGAGTCAAGCAGCATTGACCAAGCAATTATTGATAAAGAACAAGAGCTAGTTACAGAGGAATTAAAAAATTCAGGTAAACCTGAAGATATTGCAAAAAAGATTAGCTTGGGTAAGATGAACAAGTTTAAAGAGGAAAATGCTCTTTTAACACAAGCTTGGGTAATGGAACCAAAAAAAAAAGTAAAAGATGTATTAAAAGAACTTTCTATAACAGATTTAAAGATTAAAGAATTTTATAGAATAAAGATTGGAGAGTAAATGTTTGATGAGAAATCTTACGGCCTTAAAATGGATAAAGCCATTGAGGTTTTCACCAAAGAGTTATCTTCATTAAGAACAGGTAGAGCAAATGCATCAATGTTAGATTTGATAAAAGTTGATGTTTATGGACAGCAAATGCCTATCAATCAAATTGGAAGCATTACAACACCTGAACCTAGGATGATTAATATTCAAGTATGGGATAATAATAACGTCAGTTTAATTGATGCTGCAATAAAAAAATCAGATTTAGGTTTAAACCCACAAATTGACGGACAATTAATAAGATTACCTATACCAGAACTTAATGAGGAAAGGAGATCAGAATTAAAAAAATTAATAAAATCAATTGGAGAGAAGTGTAAAGTGTCAATAAGAAACATACGCAGAGAGGCTAACGAAGATCTAAAAAAACTTTTGAAATCAAAAGAAATTGGTGAAGATGAGGAAAAATCTCATGAAAAAAAAGTACAAATAATCACTGATGACCACATAAAAAAAGTAGATGATAAAGTTTATAATAAAGAAAAAGAAATAATGACTATATGAACCCTCTTAGACATGTAGCCATCATAATGGATGGTAATGGAAGGTGGGGATTAAAACATAAAAAATCAAGAAATGCTGGCCATAGAGCAGGCTTGAACACAGTTGAGGTCGTTATAAAAGAATCAATAAAAAATAATATTAAATATTTAACACTTTTTGCTTTTTCAACTGAAAATTGGAAAAGACCTAAAAAAGAAATTAATTATTTATTTTCTTTGTTGGAAAACTTTTTAAAAAATAAAATTGAAAGTTTGCATAAAAAAAAAATTAAACTTCAAATAATTGGTAATAAAAAATTTTCATCTAATTTAAACAAATTATTAGTAAAATCTGAAAAAAAAACAAAAAAAAATAATGTTTTACAAATTAATTTAGCCTTAAATTATGGGTCAAAATTAGAGTTGATTGAAGCATTTAAAAAATTACAAAAAAGTAAAAAAACGTTAACTGAAAAAAATTTTAAACAATATTTACAAACTAAAAATATTCCTGATCCAGATATATTAATAAGGACAGGTAATACACAAAGATTGAGTAATTTTTTACTCTGGCAAGTAGCGTATTCTGAAATTTTTTTCGAAAAAAAATTATGGCCTGACTTTAATCATGAAGATTATAATAGAATTATAAAAAAATATAAAAAAATTAAAAGAAATTTTGGAAATGTATGATCTCAAAAGATTTATCAAAAAGAATTACTACATCTATTCCACTTATATTTTTATTGGGTTTTTCATTTTATTATTCATATGTGTTAATTATTTCGTTAATAATTTTGTCTTTTATTTCTTGGATTGAGTTCAAAGGATTAATTAATAAAATTTTTAAAAATGAAATTTATTTAATATTGATTAACTTATTAAGTTTGTTTTATCTAATAATTTTTTCTTTACTTATATATTTAGGAATAATGGAAGAAAATTTTAAAGTAAGTATTTTATATTTATTTTTTGTGTGTATTTTTTCAGATATAGGTGGATTATTATTTGGAAAAATTTTTAAGGGCAAAAAATTAACAAATATAAGTCCAAATAAAACAATTTCAGGTTCGGTAGGATCATTTATATTATCATTACTTTTAGCACCATTTTTTTATTTTTTGTTAAATGATTATTTCCCAAATTTATATCACTTAATTTTTATATCTATTTTTGTATCTTTTTTTTGTCAATTAGGTGATTTGTTTATCTCATTTTTAAAACGAAAAGCAAAAGTTAAAGATACCGGAAATATTCTACCTGGTCATGGTGGATTATTGGATAGAATTGATGGAATGCTTATAGCAATTCCAATTGGAATAATGATTTGGGAGTTTTTAATTTATTTTACATGAGAAAAAAAATTGCAATTCTTGGTTCTACTGGTTCAATAGGCAAAATATTGTTAAGTATTATTGAAAAGGACAAAAAAAATTATGAAATAGTCCTTTTGACAGCTCATAAAGATTATAAAACCCTCTTTAATCAGGCAAAAAAATTTAATGTAAAAAATTTAATTATAACAAACTCTAAGAGCTATGAGAATTTTAATAAAAAAAACTTTGGAACAAAGATTAATCTCTATAAGTCTTTTAAAGAATTGAATAAAATTTTTAAAAAAAAAATTGATTATGTAATGAGTTCTATAGTTGGTATAGATGGTTTGTATCCCACAATAAAAATAATTAAATTTACAAAAAAAATAGCTATAGCAAACAAAGAGTCAATTGTATGTGGATGGAATTTAATTGATAATGAATTAAAAAAAAACAAAACCACGTTTATACCTGTGGATTCTGAACATTTTTCGTTGTGGTATGGATTAAATAATTTAAATACAAAAAATCTTGAGAAGATTTATATTACTGCATCTGGCGGTCCATTTTACAAAACCCCACTAAATAAATTTCGAAATCTTAGTGTCTCACAAGCCTTAAAACACCCTAATTGGAAAATGGGAAAAAAAATAAGTATCGATTCTGCTACAATGATAAATAAAGTCTATGAAGTAATAGAGGCAAAAAATATTTTTAATTTAAATTATGATAATATTGAAATTGTAATTCATTCAAAATCATACGTTCATGCTCTATTAAAATTTTATAATGGAATGATCAAAATAATTGCACATGAGACAACAATGGAAATTCCTATATTTAATACTTTGAATTCAGATTTTTTAAATAAAATTAAATCAAATAAGATAAATCTTCAAAAATTAAACAACTTAAATTTAGAAAAAGTAAATTATGGAAGATATCCCATGGTCAAATTATTAAAATTACTACCAAAGAAACATTCCTTATTTGAGACTGTTATTGTTTCAGCAAATGATGTTCTTGTTCAACTTTTTTTAGAGAATAAAATCAAATTTATAGATATTCAAAAAAAACTATTTTCACTTATTAAAAAACATGAATTTACTAAATTTAAAAAAATATCACCAAGAAATATTAAAGAAATTATTAAATTAAATGATTATGTTCGTTTAAAAATATACAAAAATGTATATAAATCTTAAAATGTTAAAAAAACCTCTTTCTTTGTTATTAAATATTTTCTTGATTTTGTTTTTCACGATTTCTTACACTATAGCAGAAATTGTAAATAAAATTGAAATTAAAGGAAATAAGAGAATTGCAAATGAAACCATTATCATGTTCACAAAGGTTCAATTAGGGGATAATTTAAATGAGAACAGTTTAAATATTGTACTTAAAAATTTATATGGAACTAATTTTTTTAAGGATGTATCAGTAAGACTCGAAAAAAATGCACTTTTAATATTAGTAGAAGAAAATCCTTTAATAGAAAATATTGTGTATAATGGTATAAAATCTAAAACCTTAAAAGAGAAGTTAACACAAAACTTAAAATTAAAATCAAGATCATCATTCAGTCAAATTTTGCTCAAACAAGATAGAGACAGTATTATATCATCTTTAAAAGATACGGGTTATTATTTTTCCAAAGTAGAAGTTGCAATTTTAGAACTAGGTAATAATAAAATCGATTTAGTTTTTGAAATTGATTTAGGTGATAAAGCTAAAATTAAAAAAATATCTTTTGTTGGTGACAAAATTTATAAAGACAGAAAATTAAGAAATTTAATTGTAAGTGAAGAATATAAATTTTGGAAAATAGTTTCTGGTAAAAAATATTTAAATGAAAATTTAATAAATTTTGACAAAAGATTATTAAAGAATTTTTATTTGAATAAGGGTTTTTATGATGTTGAAATAAATTCATCATTTGCGAGATTGATGGAAGATAATCAGTTTGAGCTTGTTTTTAATATTAATAGTAACAAAAAATTTTATTTTGGCGATTTAAAATTAGAATTGCCCATAGATTATGAGAAATCAAACTTTGAAACCTTAAATAAAATATTTAAAGAAATTAAAAATGAACCATACTCAATAAATGCAGTTCAAGAAATTATTAATGAAATTGACAGTATTGCTATTAAAGAACAGTATCAAAACATCAGGGCGAGAGTGGAAGAAGATATTCTTGACAATAAAATTAATTTAAACTTCAAAATAGATGAGACAGAAAAATTTTATGTGGAAAAAATTAATATATTTGGAAACAATATTACAAGAGAAAGCGTAATTAGAAATCAACTGTTTATTGATGAAGGAGACCCCTTTAATGAAATTTTATCGAATAAGTCTATAAATGAAATTAAATCACTAGACTTTTTTAGAAGTGTTAATTCTGAAATTATTGAGGGTCAAGATGAAAATTCAAAAGTAATTAATATAACTGTTGAAGAAAAACCAACTGGAGAAATCATGGCTGGTGCAGGAGTTGGAACCAATGGAGAACTTTTCGAAATAGGAATAAAAGAAAATAACTACTTGGGTAAAGGATTAAAAATTGAGAGTAATTTATCTTTAGGCTCTGACAGAGTTACAGGCACATTTAAAGTAAGAGATCCAAATTTTAATGATACAAGCAAATCAGTTAATTATGGAATTGAAGCTAATGAAATTGATAAATTAGGTGCATTTGGCTATAAATCAAAAAAAGTTGGAGGTTCAATTGGAACAAATTTTGAATTTTTAAAAGATGTCAGATTAGGTCTCGAAACTTCTTCATTTTTTGAAGATATAAAAACAGATTCAACAGCCTCCGCAAGGCAAAAAAAACAAGAAGGAAGTTACTTTGATACATATCTAAATTTCAATTTTGATTATGATAGAAGGAATCAAAAATTCAAAACTTCCGAAGGTTTTAGAAGTTATTATTCAGCCAATTTACCTCTAGTAAGCGACACTAATACATTGACTAACTTTTATAACTATAAAGTTTTTTCAGAATTATATGAAAACAATGTTTCATCTATTGGATTTTCGCTCAAAGCTGCCAATTCAATTACTGGTGATGATATAAAATTATCAGAACGATTATATATACCACAAAAAAAATTACGTGGTTTTGTGAACGGAAGCGTAGGACCAAAAGATGGAGATGATTTTATCGGTGGAAATTATTATGCTATTGTTAATTTTAATAGCACACTTCCTCAAATTTTACCTAACTCACAAAATATAGATATTTCTACATTTATAGATGTAGCTAATTTATGGGGAGTAGATGACAAGTCCTTAGATGAGTCAAGCGAAATTAGAAGCTCAATAGGATTGGGCATAGATTGGTTTACACCAGTTGGACCTCTAAATTTTTCTTTTGCTCAACCAATATCCAAGAGCTCTACAGATAAAACAGAAACTTTTAGATTTAATCTTGGAACATCATTTTAATGTTTTTTTTAAAAAAATTTATTTTAGTTTTTATTCTAACCATTTTAAACTTTTCTTCATCAATTGCAGCTGAAAATATTGTATTTATCGACATTGACTATGTACTTAATAATTCAAGTTTGGGCAAAAGTATTTATAATGATTTAGAAAAAATAAACAAAAATAATATAGATTTATTAAGTAAAAAAGAAAAAATTATTAAAGAAAAAAAAGAAGAAATTAATAAAACAAAAAATATAGTATCAAAAGATCAATTAGAAAAAGATATTAATCTATTTAATCAAGAAGTGGCAAAATTTAAAAAAGAAAAAAATGATTTACTTAATGAATTTAAAAAAAAAAAAGATATTGAACTTAAGAATTTTTTAAAAAAAATAAATCCATTGATACAAGACTATATGAAAAGCAATTCAATTGATTTAATTTTAGAAAAAAACCAAATTTTTATTGGTAATCAAAATAAAGATATTACAAACGATATAATTAAAGCTATAAATAATAAATTTTCAAATAATGGATAAATTAAATAAAGATCAGATAAGAAATTTACTTCCTCACAGAGAACCTATGCTTCTTGTCGATGAAATATATAATATTAAAAAACTTCATTCCGCTACTGCACTTATCAAGGTAAGAAACGACAGTTTTTTTGTTCAAGGTCATTTCCCTGGAAATCCAGTAATGCCTGGTGTATTGATTGTTGAGTCTTTTGGACAGGCCGCCGCCGCATTGACTGCTAGTGGTTTAGATAAATCTACATACGAAAACAAGTTAGTTTTTTTGATGGGTGTTGAAAAAGCTCGATTTAGAAATCCTGTTATTCCAGATTGTGATTTGATTCTAAATATTGAGGCTATTAGATCGCATGGCAAGGTTTGGAAATACAAAGGAGAGGCCTTTGTTGATGATAAAAAGATGGCAGATGCTATATGGTCAGCTACTATTGTTGACAGGAAATAAATAGCAATAATTATTGATAACCTCTATTTAATTGCTTTGATAAAAAGCACTGATGATTAATCCTTTTTTTAAGAATTGTGGACCTTTTAGATTTTCAGAGTTATTAAAAATAATAAAATTAGAAAATGCAAAATTCCAACATGATATAGAAGTTTTGGATATTAAGGATTTAATTAGTTCTAACAAGAATGAGATAACTTTTTATCATTCAAAAAAATACAAAGATGCTGCTAATAAGACCAAAGCATCATTTTGTTTAACTTATGATAGTTTAAAAAATGATTTACCAAAAAAATGTGTTCCATTAATTGTTGAAAATGTACTATTTTCTATTTCATTATTAACTGCAAAATTTTACCCTTCTTCTGTCGATGATAAATTTGATAATACAGCCAAATTAATTGATGAGACTGTCCATAAAAATAGAGTCCAATTTGGTAAAAATGTTTTAATTGGTGAAAATGTTTCAATTGGTGAAAATTGTTCAATTGGACATAATTCAATAATTGAAAAAAATGTGAAAATAGGTTCCAACTGCTCCATAGGTTCGAATGTAATAATTAGAAATTGTTTAATTCAAAATAATATAAAAATTTTAGATAATTGTGTAATTGGTAAACATGGATTTGGTTTTTTCCCAAACAAAGACAATAATTTAAGATACCCTCATATTGGAATAGTCGTGATTGAAGATAACTGCGAAATTGGCTGTGGCTCAACGATAGACAGGGGATCAATGTCTAACACAGTTATTGGTAAAAATACTTATCTCGATAATCAAATTCATATAGCTCACAATGTTAAAATAGGAAAAAACTCAATAATAGCTGGACAAGTTGGAATTGCAGGTAGTTCGGTATTAGGTGAAAATGTTAAAATTGGTGGTCAAGCAGGTATATCTGGACACTTAAAAATTGGAAATAATGTTGAAATAGGTGGGGGAAGTGGAGTGATAAAAGACATCCCAGATAATTCAAAAGTTATGGGTTATCCAGCAAAAAACTTTAGAGATTTTTTAAAAGAAAATAGATGATACATAAAACAGCAATCATAGACTCAAAGGCAAAAATTTCAGAAAATGTTAAAATTGGACCTTATACAGTTATAGGACCAAATGTAGAGATAGGTGAGAATACTGAAATACAATCTCATGTAAATATTTCTGGTTATACTAAAATTGGAAAAAATAATAAAATTTATCCTTTTGCTTCTATAGGTAATGATCCACAAGATTTAAAATATGGAGGTGAAAAAACAAATTTAGAAATAGGTGATAGTAATAAAATAAGAGAATATGTAACTTTGAATCCAGGAACCAAAGGTGGTGGTGGTTTAACAAAAATAGGTAGCAATTGTTTATTCATGGTTTCAGCTCATGTTGCTCATGATTGTTTGGTTGGAAATAATGTAATATTGGCTAACAATGTACCTCTTGGTGGTCATGCACATGTTGATGATTATGCTATTGTTGGTGGAAACTCAGCTGTTCAACAATTTACTAGAGTTGGAAGGGGTGCAATGATTGGTGGTATGTGTGGTGTAGTAAGAGATGTAATACCTTACGGTATAGCTCATGGAAATAGAAGTATATTGCAAGGATTGAATTTAATTGGTTTAAGGAGAAAAAATATTCCAAATAAAGAAATAATGATTTTGAGTGATGCTTATAAAGAGATTTTTAAAAGTGAAAATTTGACAGAAAATTTAAGCAATTTATCAAATGAATTTAAGGAAAATGAATTAGTAGCAGAAATTATTGGATTTATAGCGAAAGACAAAAAAAGACCGATTTGTACTCCGTTTTCAAAATAAGATGATAGGTTTATTTTTAGGTGATACTGATTTTTCAGATATAGTTCTTAGTAAAATAAAAAAATTAAAAAAAAAATATTTTATAATCGACTTTTCAAAAAATAATAAATTTCAAAAGGATAAAAATTCTTTCAGAATTAGTATTGGAAAATTTGGATCAATTATTAACTTAATTAAACAAAAAAAATGTAAAAAAGTTTTATTTGCAGGAAAGATTGCTAAGCCTAATTTTTCTTCTTTAAGATTAGACTTTAAAGGAATTTATTATATGCCTAGTGTAATCAGAGCAGCTAAAATAGGGGATGCTGCTATTATAAAATCAATAATAAAAATCTTAAAAAACGAACAAATTAAAGTTATTAGCTCAATATTTTTTAATCCAGAGCTTTCCTTAAAGAAAGGAAATTACAGTAAATTAAAACCTAATAAACAAGAACGTATTTCTATAAAAAAAGGAAAAGCTTATTTTAATAAAACAAAAAGTTTAGACCATGTCCAAGCTCTAGTTGTTAAAGAAGGTAAAATTTTAGCTAAAGAAGGAAGAGAAGGAACAAAAAAAATGCTATCAAAATTAAAAAAAAATTCAGATGGAATTCTAATAAAACTCCCAAAAAAGAAACAGGATTTAAGAATGGATTTACCAACAATTGGTTTACAAACTTTTAAAGATATTAAAAAATATGGATTAAGGGGTGTTGTTTTACAATCTAAAAAAAATATTTTTTTAGATAAAGTTGAATGCATTAAATTTGCTAATAAAAACAAGATTTTTATTAATATTATATGAAAAAAATATTCATACTAACTGGTGAACCTTCTGGAGATAAATTAGCCTCGACAGTTATTTCAAAACTAAAATCACAAAATCCTGATATTGAATATTTATCTGTTGGTGGAAATCATTTAAATAAATTAGGAATCAGTTCTATTTTTAATTTAAGTGAAATAACTTATTTAGGATTTACTAGTATTTTACTTAATATATTTAAAATCAGAAATAAAATTAATCAAAGTGTTAATGAAATAATTAAATTTAATCCCGATATATTATTTTCCGTTGATAGCCCTGATTTTACTATGCGTGTTGCCAAAAGAGTAAAAAAAATTAACAAAAATATTAAAACAATCCACTATGTAGCTCCCCAAGTTTGGATATGGAGAAAAAATAGAGTAAAAAAAATTAAAAAATTTATTGATCATATTCTTTTATTATTTGACTTTGAAAAAAAATATTTTGATGAAGAAAATATAAACAATACTTTTGTTGGACACCCATTAATTGAGAATAATCAAGATAATAAAAAAATTGTTGAAAATATAATTCCTAAAGATAAAAAAATTATATCAATTTTCCCTGGAAGCAGAAAATCTGAAACAGACGTATTATTAAATATTTTAGTTGATTTTATAAAACTAATGAACAAAAGACATAATGATTTTTATTTTTACTTTCATGCAACTGATGAAAATAAAAATTTAATTTTGTCAGAAATTAAAAAAATTAATATTGAAAATGTAGATGTGGTTTCAGATGAAGGTATTAAGTCTAAAATTTTATCTAATTCAGTTTTTGCTGTATCTAAATCTGGTACAGTTTCACTGCAAATTTCAAGCTCAAACATACCTTCTATAATTATTTATAAACTCAGTTTTATAAATTTTATGATATTTAAAATGTTAGTTAATGTTAAATTTGCAAATATAATTAATATTATCAATAATCGCGAAGTCATTCCTGAATTGTTACAAAGTGAATGTAATGCTGATGAAATCTATAAGTCTGTAATTTATCTTTTAAATAATCCAGAGCTTATTAAAAAACAATTATCTGATTGTTCAAAAACATTAGAAGGAATTAGATCTAAAACTTCTTCATCTGAAGAGGCTAGTTTGGTTTTAAGAAATTATCTTAGCTAGTCTTTTTAAAACTTCTTCTTTGCCAAGAGCCATAACTATATCATATAATCCAGGACCAAATTTTGAACCTGTCAAACTAATTCGTATAGGCTGACCGACACCTTTAAAATTTGTATCATTTATTTTTATTAAATTATTTACTATAGGCTCTAAATTCTCCTTATTTATTTTTGAAAGAGATGTTAATTCTTTAATAAATTCTGAAATAATTTTTTTGGCTTTATCATCTATTAATTTAATATCATCGTCATTGAAATTAACTTCATCATTTATGATGAATTTTGAATTATTGTAAATGTCTTCTAATGTTTTAGCCTTATTTTTTAAAAATGATAATGAGGATTTAACTTTTGTTTCTTTGTCATTTTTAATTTCTTCTTTATAAATTTTACAATATTCGTATAGACATTGATAAAGATCGTTCTCATCGATTGTTTTTATATAGTGCTCATTCATTGACAATATTCTACTCATATCTAGTTTTGATGGTGATTTTCCAATACCTGCTAAATTAAAGTGTTCAATGCTCTCTTCTAGAGTAAATATTTCTTTATCTTGATAAGACCATCCTAGTCTAAGTAAATAGTTTCTTAATGCCTCAGGCATTATTCCTATTTTTGAGTAATCATCCAAAGTTGAGGCATTATCTCTTTTTGAAAGTTTTTTACCTTCAATTGTATGAATTAGTGGAATATGTGCAAATTCTGGAACATCCCAACCCATTGCTTGATATATTTGTATTTGTTTAAAAGTATTTATTTTATGATCATCCCCTCTAATTATATGTGTCATTCCCATTTGATGATCGTCAACGGTTGCAGAAAGATTATAGGTCGGTGTTCCATCGTTTCTTAAAATTATAAAATCTTCTATTGTATCATTTTCAATTTCAACATCTCCTTGAACTAAATCATTAAGTTTAGAATTTCCCTCTATTTTACTTTTAAATCTAATTACGGGTTTAATATCTTTAGGAGCATCTTTTTCATCGGCATCTCTCCATTTTCTATTATAAATATATGGCATCTTTTTTTGTCTAGCTCTTTTTTTTTGTTCCTCTATCTCTTCAGCAGAGCAGTAGCATTTATATGCGTTACCTTTTTTTAATAATTCATTAGCAATTTTAATGTGATCTTCCTTTTTTTGTGACTGAATATATTCTTCACCATCATGCTCAATCCCTATCCATTTTAATGACTTTATAATTTGTATTTTGTGTTCCTCTTTTGACCTTTCTTTGTCAGTATCTTCAATTCTTAGATGAAAAGTTCCTTTTTGATTTTTAGAGAACAACCAATTAAATAAGGCAGTTCTAACCCCTCCAATATGAAGAGCTCCAGTAGGGGATGGAGCAAAACGTGTTGCTACTTTAGACATCAATGTTGTTTAGACTATTTTTTTAGAAGTTTCTATATAAAGATACTAAAACTCCTTGAACTTTTACTCTATCAGGTCCAAAAATCTTAGTTTCATAGTTTCTATTGGCACTCTCTAGGGCTACAACTTTACCTTTTTTTCGAATTCTTTTTAACATTGCTTCATGCTCATCTATTAAAGCAACCACAATTTTACCATTATCTGCAGTGTCAGTTCTTTTTATAATTACAGTATCACCTTCATGTATACCTGCATCTATCATAGAGTCACCTTGAACTTTTAATCCAAAGTAATCACCATTCTTTTCTAAATTATTTGGTAGTGGAATTCGAGAAACCTCATTTTGTATTGCTTCAACAGGTGTTCCTGCAGCAATTTTTCCAAGAACTGGTACCTCCACTTCATCAGAATTAGTTTGTTCTTCATCTAATCCACCTTTAATCACACTAGGTGAAAAGCTATTATAAATATCATTGGCAGAAGCTGTTTCTGGTAATTTAATTACCTCTAAAGCTCTTGCTTTGTGAGCTAATCTTTTTATAAAACCTCTTTCTTCTAAAGCACTAATTAATCTGTGAATTCCTGATTTAGATTTTAAATTAAGAGATTGTTTCATCTCCTCATAAGAAGGAGATACACCTGAACTTCTCAACTTCTTGTTGATAAATAAAAGCAGGTTTTTTTGTTTTTTTGTTAGCATTAGAACAAATATCGTACAAACAATGTTCTATAAAAGTTCTTTTAAATTAACAATACTAAAAAAAACTAGCAAAATTAGGCTTTATTTGACTATAAAACTGAAAAGATAGAATTTTTATCTAAGTTTTTTAAAAGTGATTCACCAATTAAAAAAGTGTTAATTGATGTTTTGTTGTTTAGTTCTAGTAGCTCTCCTTTATTCTTTATTCCACTTTCAGATATTAAAGGACCATTGTGACTTTTTACAACATCATAAATATCATAAGTTGTATTTATATCAGTTTTAAGTGTTTTTAAATTTCTATTGTTTATTCCAATTAATGCATCTTTAAAATTTAATGCTTTTTTTGCTTCTTCCACTGTATGAACTTCAACTATAACGGACATGTTATATTTCAAAGCCTCATCATATAATTCAGACGCAAGATCATCTGAAACCCCAGCCAAAATAATTAAAATAGCATCTGCACCATGACTTTTTGCTAAAGGTATTTGAAATTTATCGATAAAAAAATCCTTACACAATACAGGTAAATTTATTTTATCTTTTATTTTGCTAATATGAATTAAATTTCCTAAAAAATAATCTTCTTCTGTTAAAACTGAAAGACAAGTTGCTTTATTATTTAAATAAATTTGGGCAATATCAACAGGGTTGTAGTCATCTATTATTATACCTGCTGAAGGACTTGCTTTTTTAATTTCAGCAATAATTGAAGTTTTATTATTTTTTATATTATTTTCTATTTTCTCTTTAAAATTAATATAGCTGTTGTTTTTATTAATTAATTCATTCAAAGTTTTAAGATCTAATGATTTTTTTAATTTATCAACTTTTTCAATTTTCTTTTGAATGATATTTTGAAGTATATTTTCAGACATTTTGAATTTTTTCTAAATGTAAAAAGGTTTTTCCAGAAAGTATAAATTCTCTTGTGTAATTATATGCTTCAGAAAAGTCAGAAAATTTTTCTCCAACAATTAAACCTGCTGCAGCATTTAAACTTACTGCTTTTGAAAAATCATTATCTTCACCTTTAAATATTTTAATCATCTTATCAGCATTAAATTTTGCATCATCACCCACTAAATTTTTAAAATTATCTGCATTAACTCCTAAAGTATTTGGGTCTATTTTAATTTCAGATATTTGACCATCTTTTAATTGAATAACATTAGTTTTTGCATATGGAGATATTTCGTCCAGCCCATCTTCACTATTAACTATCCAGGCAAATTTTAAATTCAAATTTTTAAGTCCTTCTGCAAAAATTTTTAATAATTTTTTATCAAAAACGCCTACAACTTGTCTCTCTACAAGAGCTGGATTACTTAGCGGACCAATCATATTAAAAATAGTTCTTTTTCCAATTTTCTTTCTTACAGGTCCTACAAATCTCATTGCACTATGATAATTAGGTGCAAACATAAAACCAAAATTATTGGTATTAATTTCTTTTTCAATATCCTCAGGCTCTAAATCAATTTTAATTTTAAGAGCTTCTAAAACGTCACCGGACCCACATTTTGAGGAAACAGCTTTATTGCCATGCTTGGCAACTTTTGTACCCATACTAGCTAAAAGTAGGGCAGAAGCAGTTGAAATATTGAGGGTATTCATACCATCACCGCCAGTACCACATGTATCAATACAATCACTTACATTTACTCGTTTTGATTTTTCTCTCAGAACAAAAACTCCACCTGCTATTTCATCTGAAACTTCACCTTTTTCAGACAGCAAAGTTAAAAAGTTAAAAATTTCATCATCACTGGCTTTTCCTGTCATTAATATTTCAAAAGCAGTTTTACTTTCTTCAAAAGTTAAATCTTGTTTATTTTTAAGTTTTTCTAAAATTTGATCCATAAATTTAATTGTTAATAAAGTTTTTAAGAATTTTCATTCCAAACTTAGTTTTAATACTTTCAGGATGGAATTGTACACCATGAATATTAAATTTTTTATGTTGTACACCCATTATAATCCCATCTTCTGTCTCTGCTGTAATCTCTAGATCTTTTGATAAGGTTTTTTTATCAATTACCAAACTATGGTATCTGGTAGCTTCAAATATATTTGGAAGGTTTTTTAAAATACCGATTTTTTTAGATTTGATTTTACTTGTTTTACCGTGCATTAACTTTCTTGCTTGAACAATTTTTGATCCAAAAACTTGCCCGATTATCTGATGACCTAAACATACTCCTAAAAAAGGTAATTCTTTATATAATGATTTCAATATTTTAATACAATTGCCAGATTGATTTGGGTTGCCTGGTCCTGGTGAAATAACAATTTTATCATATTTCTTTTTAATGATTTCTTTAGAATTAATTTTATCATTTCTAACTACATCAACTTTAACATTTAATGAGGAGATATAGTGATACAAGTTAAAAGTAAAACTATCATAATTATCTATTAACAAAACTTTCATTATCTTAAAGCATTAATTAAAGCTTTCGCTTTATTAATTGTTTCCTCATATTCATTATTAGGTTTACTATCTGCAACTATACCTGCGCCTGCTTGCACATAAAATTTTTTATTTTTAGCAACTGCAGTTCTTAAGGCTATACACGTATCAAATTCTCCATTTGCAGAAAAATATCCAATTCCACCTGCGTAAACTTTTCTTTTTGATGTTTCTAATTCATCTATAATTTCCATAGCTCTAATTTTTGGAGCTCCAGAAACAGTACCTGCTGGAAAACCAGCTAAGAGCGATTTAAATTTTGAAAATTTTTTATTATATTCCCCAACTACATTTGAAACTATATGCATTACATGAGAATATCTCTCAATAATGAAGCTTTCCGTGACTTTAATCGAATTTATCTTTGAGACTTTACCAGCATCATTTCTACCTAAATCAAGTAACATCAAATGCTCTGAAAGTTCTTTTTTATCTTTAAGTAGATCTCTTTCATAAAAAAGATCTTCTTTTTTAGTTTTACCCCTTGGTCTAGTTCCTGCGATTGGTCTTACAGTAATTTTATTATCCCTAAGTCTCACAAGTATTTCAGGACTTGCACCAATTATTTGAAAATCCTCAAAATTGAAGAAAAACATAAAAGGAGAAGGGTTTGTTACTCTTAGCTTTTTATAAATATCTAATGGTTTTTTTGTTAATTTTGCTTCAAATCTTTGGCTTAAAACAACCTGAAAAATATCTCCTAATTTAATATATTTTTTTGCCTTATTAACCATTGATAAAAATTTATTTTTTGAAGTGTTAGATTTCACTTTTATATTTTTTGATTTTTGAATTATTTTTTTATCAATATTCTTCATTGATGACTGAATGAGCAATTTAAACAAATCAGATTTAACTTCTTCATATTTATTTTTATAGTTTTTAATTTTTTCATCTTTAAAGATGTTAGATATATAAAATATTTCTTTTTTTAAATTGTCATGAATGACTAAAGTTCTTGGACGAAGAAGTCTAACATCGGGTAAATTCAGATCATTTTTACAATTATTCGGAATTTTTTCTATGTATCTGATCGAATCATAAGAAAAATACCCAGAGACTAATGAGCAAATGTTAGGTAAACTTTTGGGAGTTTCAAACTTGAAATCTTCAATTATTTTTTCAATTAATTTATCTGGTGAGTCATTTAATTTTCTCTTTTTATTTGTTTGAATTAGATAAGAATTATTATTATTAAATTCCCAAATTTTATCAGGATTTTTACCAAATATTGTATATCTACCTTTGATTTTACCTTTTTCTACAGACTCAAATATAAAACTATTTTTTTCCTCTAGAAAATTATCAATTAAATTTAATACTTCCTCATCATTTTTTACTTTCTTTTTAGTAAAGATGATTTGATTTTTTTTGCTTCTGTGTCGAAACTTAAAATCTTTGAAGCTTCGATTAATAATCATTTGAAATAATTTTTAACTCTATCAATAGTTTTTTGATTTAATTGAACTTGATATTTATCATTAAGTAATTGATCATAAGATTGTAATATGCTTTTTCTATTATTTGTATTTTCGCTATTTACAAATTTAAGATATTTTTCATCAGTTTTCTTAAATGAATTTTTATTTGTTCCAGTAATTTTTACTAAATAAATTTTATCTTCTTTATTTACTAGAGCAAAAGAGTTTACAGGTAACGCATAAAGCATTTTTACTGAATTAATATCAATGAGCTTATCATCTTCTATAGAATTAATAGAAGAATATTCCTTATTTGATTTTGCCAGTTCTTCAAATTTTGAATTATCAAATTTCTTTTTTTGAATTTCTTCTATAATTTCTCTATTGTAATCAAATTTACCTTTTTGATATATTAACTCAATTATTTCTCCTTTAATGATTTCATCATTTAAATCTGGAGCTCGATCATATTGATTATCAATATTGTAAAGTAAAAAGTTATCACCGTTTTCTATCAAATCTATTTTAGATGCTTTCTTAGAATAAATTAGATCTTCATTAATTTTTTTATTAGAGCTAGGTGCAAACTCATTTACCTCAATAATGTCAACATTAATATCTGATAATATATTGTCAAATGTACTTCCTTGAGAAATTTTGTTTTCAATTGAGTCAATTTCATCAAAAAACTCTTGATTAAATTCTTCTATGCCAATTAGATTTTTTGGATTTAAAATTACATACTTAAAATCTATATATTCTCTTTTTAATTGATCTTTGTTTTCATCAATAAATACTTCAATTTCATTTGCTGTGTAATCATCTTTTGTTTTATACAGATTTTCCATATCGAAATACTCGATATTTAAGGATTTATTATTTTCTTCAAACTTTTTTTCTATCAAAAAATTTGGTGTTATTGTTCCGGCACCAATAAAATCAAATAAATGTTTCTGTAATTCTCTATTTTTTAATTGCAATTCAAACATTGTAGCTGACAAGTTGTTGGAGAGTAAAAATTTTTCATATTTAATTCTTTGAAAAGTACCGTTTTCATCTTGGAAATTTTTATTTTCTTTAATGTTTTTAAGTATGGTTCTTTCATTAATTGAAATATCAAAGTCCTCAATTTCTAAATCAATCAATGTAGTTGAAATTAATCCTGATAATAATTCTTCAATAATACTGTTCTCTAAATTATCTCGAATAGCTTCTTGTGAAATTCCACTTTGGTTCACATAGTCAATAAAATCCTGGGTTGTTACATTTGTTTTATTTATTTTTGCAATATTGTTTTGATTATTTGTGCTAAATCCTCCACCAAAACCACCAAAGCCAAAAGCGATGATGATTATGACAATTAACATCAATCCACCAAATTGTTTCCAGCCCGAGTTTTTTAATTTTTCAATCATAGCGTTATAAATTTATTGATCTGTAAAAAACAAATCTATAGATTAAAAAGTCAATTATGACAAATAAATATATGTATTTTGTAGCTAATTGGAAAATGTTTGGTGATTTAAAATCTCTAAATTCACTTGATAAAGTAATAAAGTTTTCAAAAAATAATAAAAAAAATAAGTTAAAAATAGTTTATTGCCCACCAAATACATTAATTCGTCCATTATCGAGAAGACTTAAAAAAACAAAAATAGAGGTTGGTGCCCAAAACTGTCATCACAGCTATTACTACGGTGCACACACTGGCCAAGTAAATTCTACTATGCTTAAAAATGTTGGAGCAAAGTATGTTATTTTGGGACACTCAGAAAATAGACAACTAGGTGAGACAGATAATTTAATTAATCTAAAAATAAAAAGTGGAATTAAATCTGGTCTCAAAATTATATTTTGTATTGGCGAAACCTTGAAAGAAAGAAGACAAAATAAAACTAATCAAATTTTAAAAAGACAAATTGAAAAAGGATTAAAATCGATAAAGAATAAATCCAAAATTATTATAGCCTATGAACCGGTATGGTCTATTGGTACAGGTGTAATTCCAAAAGAAGCTGATTTAAACAAAACTATTTCATTTATTAAAAGTAGATTTGTAAAAAAATATCCTAAAATTTTATATGGTGGATCTGTAAACACTAATAACGTAAGTATATTAAAAAAAATTCCTAACATTAATGGTTTTTTGATAGGAGGCGCATCACAAATTCCAAAAAAATTTATTGATATAATCAAAAAAACCATTATTTAAACCCACATGGAAACTTTATTATTAGTAATCAACATCATACTTGCAGTTATTTTAGTTCTTTTGGTTTTATTGCAAAAATCAGAAGGAGGTGCTCTTGGTATTGGAGTTTCCCAAGAAAATTTTATGTTATCTAGATCAGCAGGAAGCTTCATGACAAAAGCCACTGCAATCGTAGCAACACTTTTTATTATTTGTAGTCTGGCTCTAACAATAATTTCTAGAGCAGAACTTACTCCTACGGGGTCAGTATTGGATACAGTTGAGGAAAAAACTGAAGACACGCCTTCAATTCCAGAAAATAATTAATTAATCCTTTTCAATTCATTTTTTATTCGCTATAAGATACTTCCATGGCGCGATATATATTTGTCACTGGCGGCGTGGTTTCCTCCCTTGGTAAAGGTCTTTCTTCTGCATCACTTGCTTATTTATTACAATCAAGAGGTTACAAAGTTCGTTTAAGAAAATTAGACCCATATCTAAACGTCGATCCAGGAACAATGAGTCCGTTTCAACATGGTGAAGTTTTTGTGACAGATGATGGTGCTGAAACAGATTTAGACTTAGGTCACTATGAAAGATTTTCTGGCGTTACTGCAAAGAAAACCGATAACATCACAACTGGAAAAATTTATAGCGATGTTCTTAGAAAAGAAAGAAAAGGTCAGTATTTAGGTAAGACAGTTCAAGTTATTCCTCATATCACAGATAGAATTAAAGAATTTATAAAACACGATACAAATAAAGAAGATTTTGTCATTTGTGAAATAGGAGGAATAGTAGGTGATATAGAAAGTTTACCATTTGTAGAAGCGATAAGACAATTTTCCAATGATATTGGTAAAAAAAATGCATTATTTATTCATTTAACATTAGTTCCTTATTTAAAAGCATCGGATGAAATAAAAACAAAACCAACTCAACACTCAGTTAAAGAATTAAGAAGCATTGGTATTCAACCTGATATTATTATTTGTAGATCAGAAAGACCTATTCCTTTAGATCATAGAAAAAAAATATCTTTGTTTTGTAATGTTGATATTAAAAATGTAATTGAAACTGTTGATGTTAAAACTATTTATGAGGCACCGATTAGTTTTGCAAAAGAAAAATTAGATGTCCAAGTTTTAAATTATTTCAAAATAAAATCTAAAAAATCTAATAATTTAACACCTTGGAAGAAAATAACTAAAATCACCCTTAATACTAAAAGACATGTTAATATTGCAATTATTGGGAAATACGTTGAATTAAAAGATGCGTATAAATCTTTAGATGAAGCACTTACTCATGGAGGAATATCCAATAATCTTAAAGTTAATTTAGTAAGAATAGACTCTGAAAAATTAAAAGTTTCAGAAATAAAAAATAAACTTAAAAATGTTTCAGGAATTTTAATTCCAGGTGGATTTGGTAAAAGAGGAACCGAGGGTAAAATTGAAGCGATAAAGTATGCAAGAGTAAATAAAATTCCATTCCTTGGAATTTGTTATGGAATGCAAATGGCAATAATTGAATTTGCTAGAAATCAATTAAAGATTAAAAAAGCAACTTCTTCTGAGTTTGATAAAGGCGGTGTTCATATTATTGGCTTGATGCATGAATGGGAAAAAAGTGGAAGAAAAGTTAAAGGAACAGACAAAGATTTAGGTGGCACAATGAGACTTGGTTCTTATCATGCAATTTTAAAAGATAAATCTAAAATTAGAGATATTTATAAATCTAGATTAATCAAAGAGAGACATAGACATAGATATGAAGTGGATATTTCATATAAAGAAAAATTTGAGAAGAAAGGATTAATATTTTCAGGCTTATCTCCAGATCATAAGCTTCCAGAGATAGTAGAACTTAAAAATCACCCTTGGTTTATAGGAGTTCAATTCCATCCTGAATTTAAATCTAGACCTTTGAACCCACATCCTTTATTCTCTTCTTTTATCAAAGCAGCAAAAAATCATAGATGAGTGCGATTAAAGTAAATTGTGAAAATATAGAAATTTCAAACAACAATAAGATTTGTATTATTGCAGGTCCATGTCAGTTGGAGTCAGAACAGCATGCAATGGATATGGCTGGAAAAATTAAGGAGATTACTTCGAAATTTGGCCTTGGATTTATTTATAAAACGTCATTTGATAAAGCGAACAGAACAAGTTTAAAAGGTAAAAGGGGAGCAGGATTAGATGCATCACTTCCTGTATTTGATAAAATTAAAAAGGAATTGAATGTCCCTATTTTAACAGACATTCATAATGCTGAACAATGTGAAATTGTTTCAAAACATGTTGATGTTTTACAAATCCCAGCTTTTTTATGTCGACAAACAGACTTATTAATTGCTGCAGCTAAAACAAATAAAATTATTAATGTAAAAAAAGGTCAGTTCTTAGCACCCTGGGATATGGTGAATGTAACTAAAAAAATTTCAGACTCAGGAAATAAAAACATCTTAGTCACAGAAAGAGGGGCAAGTTTTGGATATAACACTTTAGTCTCTGACATGAGATCATTACCTATTATGGCAAAGAATGGTTATCCAGTAATTTTCGATGCAACTCATTCCGTTCAACAACCAGGTGGCCAAGGAGAATCCTCTGGTGGTCAAAGAGAATTTGTTGAATATTTAGCAAGAGCAGCTGTTGCGGTTGGAGTTGCAGGTGTATTTATTGAAACGCATCAAGATCCTGACAATGCTCCATCGGATGGACCAAACATGGTACCATTGAATAAATTAGAGAATCTATTAAAACAATTAAAAGATATAGATAATCTAATTAAAAAATAGTGAGTAAAATTTTAAAAGTAAAAGCACGTCAAGTTTTTGACAGTAGAGGAAATCCAACAGTAGAGGCTGAAGTTTATATAAAAAATAATAGCGCATCCGCTATTTGTCCTTCAGGTGCTTCAACAGGAACTTTTGAAGCTTTTGAAAAAAGAGATAAAAATAATAAACGGTATTTAGGAAAAAGTGTTTTAAATGCAGTTAACTTAGTTAACACAAAGATTTCAAAAAAATTAAAAGGACAAAGTATCCATAATCAAGAAAGAATTGATGCTTTGTTAATTAACTTAGATGGTACAAGACAAAAAACTAACTTAGGAGCTAATGCGATGTTAGCAGTTTCTATGGCTGTTAAAAAACTGTCTGCAAAAGCAAAAAAATTACCTTTGTATAAAACTTTTTCTCAAAGAAATAACTTTCAATTACCTTATCCATTAATGAACATTATCAATGGTGGAGCGCATGCAAATAATGGTCTTAGAATTCAAGAATTTATGATCAGACCTGATCGAGCAAAAAGTTTTTCTGAGGCGATGCGTATTTGTTTCATTGTTATTAAAAACTTAAGTAAATTAATTAAAGATAAAGGTTTATCAACTTCAGTAGGTGATGAAGGTGGTTTTGCACCCATGATCAGTAGTAATAATCAAGCTTTAGATTTGATAGTGAATGCAATAAAAAAATCAGGATTTATTAATGGTAAAGACGTTTCTATTTGCCTGGATGTGGCTGCTAATGAATTATATAAAAAGAATAAATATTCTATTCATTCAAAAAGTTATATTTCAGTAGATAAATCTATTAAAGAATATCAAAAAATTATTAAAAAATATAAAATTAAGTCTATTGAGGATCCATTTGCTGAAAATGATTGGTTGGCATGGAATAAATTAATGAAATCAATAAAAAAAGTTCAGATCGTTGGAGATGATTTGTATGTAACAAATCTTGAAAGATTAAAGAAAGGTTTCTTGAATATTTCTTCAAATTCTATCTTAATCAAGCTAAATCAAATTGGTACTGTCTCAGAAACATTGGATGTAATTAAATTTGCTCAAACAATTGGATATAAAACAGTTATATCTCATAGATCAGGTGATAGTGAGGATACGTTTATTGCGGATTTAGCAGTAGGCACTCATTCAAATCAAATTAAAACTGGGTCTTTAGCTAGATCCGAAAGGGTTGCAAAATATAATCAATTAATCCGTATTGAAGAAGAACTTGGAAAAAAAGCGAGGATGAATAAAATCAATTAATGCTTCGATTAATAAAAAGAAATTATTTTTTATTAATATCAGTTTTTCTTATTTTTTATTTTGGTTTTAACTTAGTATCTGGAGAAAGAGGCCTTTTTTCGTATATAGAAAAGAAGGAACTTTTGTCTAACTTGAAAAAAGAAGAATTAACCCTAACTAATAAAATAGAAGATATGGATCATAAAAATTCACTTCTAAGTGCTAATTTAGATCTTGATTATATTGAGACTTTAATTAGAGAACGATTTTTATTTGGTAAAAAAAATGAGACAATTTATATAATTAAAAAAGATGAAAAGTAGACATCCAGAAAAAGAAAACAAACCAGTTAATCCGATTAAAAAAAAACCAGAATGGATTAGATCAAAGCTTACAAATAGTAAGGAGTTCTTTTTAACCAAAACAATAGTAAATAATAATAATCTTGTAACTGTTTGTCAGGAAGCAAACTGTCCTAATATAACTGAATGCTGGAGTAAGCGACATGCAACTTTTATGATTATGGGAGACACCTGCACAAGAGCCTGTGCTTTTTGTGATGTTAAAACTGGTGTACCAGGAAAATTAGATCAACTTGAACCTGTTAAAATTGCTGAAGCAGTAAAAAAATTAAATTTAAAACATGTTGTGATTACTTCAGTGGACAGAGACGATTTAGATGATGGTGGATCAGATCATTTTTTTGAAGTGATTAATCAAATCAGAAAATCAAACCCAAATACTACTATTGAAGTTCTTACACCTGACTTTTTAAGAAAAGGAGATGCGTATAAAAAAGTTTTAGATGCTAAACCAGATGTTTTTAATCATAATATTGAAACTGTCCCTAGTCTTTATTTAAAAGTTCGACCTGGATCTAGATATTTTGCATCTTTAGAACTTTTGAAAAATGCAAAAAAAGTTAGCAAAAATATTTTTACTAAATCTGGAATAATGGTTGGTTTAGGGGAGACAAGAGACGAAATTTTACAAGTCATGGATGATTTAAGAGCTGCAGATGTTGATTTCATAACGATTGGTCAATATTTACAACCTTCAACTAAACATTATCCATTAGATCGATATTACACACCTAAAGAATTTGAAGATTTAGGAACAATAGCAAAAGCTAAAGGATTTTTGTTAGTTTCTTCATCCCCTTTAACAAGATCCTCATATCATGCAGATGAAGATTTTGCGAAACTTCAACAAAACAGATTAAAAAATAATTAATGCCAAAAGCATCAGTTAAGCGATTAATTGATAATAGAAAAGATAAGCTAATTGAGTTTGTTTTAGATATTGAAAAATACCCAGAATTTATTCCTTTCTGCGATAATGCAAAAGTTTATGAGAGAACTGATAATGGGGACACAATAAATATAATTGCGGATCTTACAATAGGTAAGGGGCCGTTTAAGGATACATTTAAAAGTGACGTTAAATTAAATAAAAAAAATGATCATATTCATGTTGTTAATTTAGGTAGACCATTAAACCATTTAGAAAATAATTGGAAATTTATTGAAGTAGGAAATGATGCTGATGGTTACAAAACAGAAGTTTTATTTGATATTGATTTTGAAATCGAAAATAAGTTTTTAAACATTTTAATGACTAAATCTTTTCAATTTGGCTTGGAAAAGATAGCAGACGCGTTTCAAAAAAGAGCTGAAAGTATTAAATAATTTTACTTATTATATTAATTACAGTACGAACCGTTGACTTTTGAATTGAATTTCGATTTTTTGATTTAAATTTATTTTCTTTGATAAGCAAAGTTGCACCTTTTTTGACGCCAATATAAACAAGACCTACAGGTTTTTCTTTTGATCCACCACCTGGACCAGCAATTCCTGTTATCGACACGTTGATTTTACTCTTTGAAATTTTAGATAAATTTTGAACCATTGTCTTACAACACTCGTGGCTTACCGCACCATATTTTCTAATAATATTTTTATTAACCTTTAATATCTTTATTTTAGCTTGATTAGAGTAAGTGGTCAGACCCATTTTAAAGTATTTTGATGAATTAGGTAATTTAGTTAAATTATGAGCCAATAATCCACCCGTACAAGACTCAGCTACGGATATAGTTAATTTTTTTTTAATTAATTTTCTATGAAGTAAATGAATATTCATTAGAATTTTAAACTTATTAAATATATTAATATCATTGAATATAAACCTGCCATTATATCGTCCATAATTATTCCAAAAAAGTTCTTAAAGTTTTTATCAAAATAACTTACTGGAAAAGGTTTTAGGATGTCAAAAAATCTAAAAAAGGCAAAAGATAAAATATAATAAATTTCAATTGAAATACTTATTTGATTAGTTTGATTTAAATATAATAATAAAATTAAAGGCATGGATTGTCCTAAAACTTCATCAATTACTATTTGTCTTGGATCTTTATTTTTAAATTCAGATTCTGAGTCTTTTACGGCATAAAATGAATAAAAGAACAAAAGTATAAAAAAAATAATTGAAAATTTTAGATCTGTGTAACCTAAAATTTCATAAGCAATATAAATAAAAACAGCGGTAACAGCAGAAGTTACAGTTCCAGGAATTTTGGTTAAATATCCATAACCAAAGAAAGTAGACAACAAAACATTTATTTTCTTCATTGTGTAATTGAGCAAATAACTTCACAAGCAATTGCTTTTTCCTTTCCGATTAATCCAAGTTTTTCTACTGTTTTACCTTTTAGGTTAATTAATTCTTTATCAATATTTAATATATTAGATAGAGATTTGATTATTTTATCTCGATATATTGAAACTTTTGGTTGCTCACATATTAAATTTATATCTAAATTATTTATATAAAAATCGTTATTATTTAATATCTGAACGATAGGCCTAAGCATTTTAGGTGATCTAATATTTTTATATTGTTTTTGATTATCCGGAAAAAAAGTACCAATATCTTTTTTTCTCATTGCTCCAAGAAGAGAATCGATTATTGAGTGAATAATTACATCTCCATCAGAATGTCCTTTAAGTCCTGAGTGATAAGGGATTTTTATTCCACCTAAAAAAAGTTTTTTGCCTTTTATTAATCTATGAATGTCAAAACCAATACCAAAATAAGTCTTATTATTTTTGATATCTTCTTTAAATGTAATTTTATTATTTAAATTTTCTCCTTTAATAAACTTAATTTTAAGATTGTTTTCAATAAATAATGTTGCTTCATCAGTAATTTTATTTTTTTGTTTATTTGAAAGACCATATAAATCTTTAAATTTAAAAGCTTGAGGGGTTTGAGTTAAAATTGAATTATTTCGATTTAAGTTAAACAGTTGTTTTTTTACTTTGTATTTAATGGAGTCTTTTGAATTTATGTAAGGTATTACTGCTTTATTGTTTTTAAGTGATTTAATTAGATTTTTTAAAAGCTTGATAGTGAAGTTTGGTCTGGCAGCATCATGAATTAGAACATTATTTGGTTTAAATTTTTTTATATATTTCAAAGCTATTAAAGAAGAATCAGATCTTTCTTTACCACCTTTAATAATTGATACATATTTAGGAAATTTTTCTCTAATACTTTTTTTATTGTTTACGACCAATATAATTTTTTTGAACAGCTTTGATTTTATTGCCTTTTCTAAAGAATGTTTAAAAAGAGCCTTGTTTTTGTAAATATTAAATTGCTTTGGTTTTTTTGAATTAAATCTTTTGCTTTGTCCTGATGCTAGTATTATAAAATAATTATTCATTTATATGGTAGTTTTTATATTCAAATGTACGAATTTATTAAAAAAAATATATATATAATAATATTATTTATTATCACATTATCGATAGGTTTTTTAACCTTTTTAACTTTTATAGATAAAGGATTTATTGAATTAACAGATCAAAATTTACAAATTTTATTGGTTATAAATATTGTTCTTTTAGTAGCACTTTTTGTTTTTATTTTTATTGAGATTAAGAGTGCAATTAAAAATGATATCGATAGTGATGGATTAAAATCAAATAAAAAATATATTACGTACTTTGGTTTATTTACTTTAATTCCATCAGTATTAATTTCAATATTTTCACTCTTTTTATTTTCTTTTGCTTTAGAGAAATATTTTGACAAAAAAGTTACAACTGTCGTTAACAACTCCTATGAGCTAGCAAGAAATTATGTTGACGAAATTAGAAATAAAATTCAATCTGATATTGTTTTGATAGCTTTTGATACTAATAAAAGTAAAAGATTTTTAAATGACAATCAAAGGGAATATAAGAGATTTTTAGAGACACAAAAATTAATTAGAAATGTTGATGAAATACACATCATAGATATTAATAAAAAACTTTTATTTTCTACTTTAAAAGATAATCAGCCATATATACCACCTGTTGATAGAGCTTTAAATTTAGTTCTGGATGATGACCGTCCTTTAAAAATTATTAATGCACCTGAAAATATTTCTGCTGCAATAATGAGACTGCAAAATTTTGAAGATAGATTTTTGTATGTGATTAAGTATCTGGACAAAGATATTTCGAGGTATTTAACGGAGTCTGAAGAAGCTATTAATTTTTACTATACTGTTGAGGAAAAAAGCACTGGAATTAAAATCTCATTTGCTATTATTTATATTATAGTTGTTAGTGTTTTATTATTTGTCTCTATATCTATTGCGATTAGATTTTCATCTAGATTTTTTAGGTCTATAAATAATTTAATTCTTGCATCAACATCTATTGGACAAGGAAATTTTAATGCAAAAGTCCCTGAAGTGAAGACAGATAAAGATTTAGAAACTTTAAATAAAAATTTTAACTTGATGATAGATAGACTTAAGAGTCAGCAAGAAAAGTTAATTATAAATGAAAGACATGAGGCTTGGGGAAGTTTGGCTAGGAAACTAGCTCATGAAATCAAAAACCCACTTACACCGATACAATTAACTATAGATAGGTTAAAAAATAAATATTCTAAACAATTAAATGAAAATGAAACTGAAAATTTTAAAGATAATTTAAAAGTTATAAATAATCAAATAAAACAAATTGAAAAATTGGTTAATGAATTTTCTGACTTTGCAAGAATGCCCAAACCTATTTTTAGAGAGAATAATTTAGTAGATATAATTCATGAAAATATAAATTTGCTTAAAGAATTAGACAATTCTATTGAGATTTCTTTCAAAAAAGATTTTGATAAAATTATTTTAGAGAGCGACAAAGAACAAATTAGCAGAGTTTTTTTAAATTTGATAAAAAATTCCATAGAAAGTATTAACCAAAAAGCTGAAAATAATAACAAATTCAGTAAAAAAATTACTATTGAACTTACCCAAGATGATGGCCACATTAGATCGACGATTGAGGATAATGGTATTGGTTTTAATGAAATAAAAGAAAATATTAAAAACATACTTAACCCTTATTTTACTACTAAGAAAAATGGAACCGGTTTAGGATTATCAATAGTTAACAAAATAATTAATGATCACAATGGAAAAATAGATTTTATTCCAATTAAAGATGGTGCAAAAATTAATATAATGTTTTTAAAACAAAAATGAGTGAAGAAATTTTAATAGTAGACGATAACGCCGATATCAGAAATATAATTAATGAATTAATTATAGATGCTGGCTATAAAACTCGTTTAGCAGCAAATTATAACCAAGCACTAGCTGAAATAGATAAAAAATTACCTGATGTTGCAATTCTTGATGTTAAATTGGATAAGGGAGATAATGATGGTATTGAGCTTCTTTCACACATTAAATCTAAAAATAAAGATACACCTGTTATAATTATTTCTGGACATGCGAACATTGAAATGGCTATTAGGTCATTACAGCATGGTGCTTTTGAATTTATAGAAAAACCATTCGATCAAGAAAGATTACTTAATTTTGTTAAAAGAGCAGTTGAAAACTTTAATTTAAAAAAACAAAATAAAGAATATGAAAATAAATTATTCTCATCTTATGAATTAATAGGAAACAGCAAAAATATAGTAAATATAATAGATCAAATTAAAAAAATATCAGTAACTGAAAGTAGAGTATTTATAGGTGGACCTTCAGGTTCAGGAAAAGAATTAATTGCTAGAAAAATTCACAAAGCATCTTCTAGAAGCAAAAAACCATTTATTGTTCTAAATGGTGCTCTGCTAGATTTTAACAAGTATGAACTAGAATTATTTGGTGAGGAAAAGGATAATGGCTCTATATCATATGGCGCTCTAGAGAAAGCTAATAAAGGAACATTATTAATAGACCAAGTTTCAGAAATACCACTAGATATACAATCTAAAATATTAAGAGTTTTAACAGATCAAAAATTTAAAAGAGTTAACGGAAGTAATGATGTTATTGTGGATGTAAGATTAATTTGTTCATCAAGCAAAGATTTAAAAAAAGAAATAGAAATTGGAAATTTTAGAGAAGATCTATTTCATAGAATAAATGTTTTTGAAATAAATATTGAACCATTAAATCAAAGAATTTCAGACATACCTTTGTTAATTAAATATTTTTCAAAAAAAATATCTGAAAATTATAAAATTAAGGAATTAGATATAGATGAAAATAACAGTTACATACTTAATCATAATTGGCATGGTAATGTTAGAGAGTTAAGAAATTTAATTGAGAGAATAGCAATATTACAACCTGACACTAAGGATAAAATTTCAAATATTATTAAAGAATCTTTGAAAAATACAAATTTTGACGATCAATTGGCTGAAAATAGCCTTTCTGTGCCATTAAAAGAAGCTAGAGAAAAATTTGAAAAGGAGTATTTAACTATTCAACTTAAGAAATTTAATGGAAATATTTCAAAAACAGCAAATTTTGTTGGCATGGAGAGAAGTGCATTACATAGAAAATTAAAAGGTTTGGGCATCAAAGAATTTAATTAGATGAATATAATCATTTGTGGAGCTGGAAGAGTAGGGTTTACTATAGCTAAACAGCTAAGTGAGCAAGGTCATTCCATAACTGTTATTGACCCTTCTAGTGAAGATATTCAAAAAATTGATGATGCTTTGGACGTTAAAGCTATAGTAGGAAAAGGTACTTATCCTTCAATATTAGAAAAAGCTAACGCATCAGAGACTGACATGATTATAGCAGTCACTAGAAACGATGAAATTAATATGCTTATTTGCCAAATAGCTTTCTCAATTTTTAAAATTCCAAAAAAAATAGCTAGAATAAGATCTCAAGATTATCTAAATCCAAAATTTACAAGAGTTTATAACAAAGAAAATCTTCCAATAGATGTAATTATTTCACCAGAGATTGAAATAGCTAAATCAATTCAAAGAAAACTTGAGGCACCAGGAGCACTAGATAGCGTTCCATTTGCTAGTAATAAAATCAGATTATTAGAAATTTTAATAAATGAAAATTGTAAATTAATTAATATTAAACTTAATGATCTAACTAAAAAACATCCTAATTTAGATGCAAATATTATCGGGATAATAAGAGATGAAAAATTTTTAATTCCAAAGAAAAACGATGATGTTAGAAAAAATGATAAAATTTATGTGATAATAAATTCGTCACAAATGTCAGACACTTTAGAAGCTTTTGGACATGATGAAAAAGTATCTAAAAATATTTTAATTGTAGGTGGTGGTAACATAGGTTTTAATTTGGCTAAAAATATTGAAGACACTTTGGATGCAGCAAGAGTTAAGATTATTGAAAAAAATAAAGAAAGAGCAGAATTTCTTGCCAGTGAATTAAATAATACGATTGTTATAAATGGAGATGCTTTAGATGAAGAGGTTCTTGTAGAAGCTAATTTGCAAGAAGCGGAAACAGTTCTTGCTTTAACAAACGATGATGAAGATAATTTGATGGTAAGTGTTCTTGTAGAAAAATTTGCAAAAGATGAAAAAGATGTAGATGACAAAAGAACAATGGCTTTAATTAATAAGCCAAATTATTCTCTGTTACAAAATTCTTTAAAAATTGATGATCTTATAGATCCTAGAATGAATACAGTATCAAGTATTTTAAAACATATTCACAAAGGCACAATTGAAACAGCTTATACAATTATGAACGGTGAATATGAAGTAATTGAAGCTGAAATAATCGAAACGTCAGAACTTATTAATAAAGAATTAAAAAATTCTAACCTACCTGAAGAAATAAGGATAGGTGCAGTATTAAGAGAGAATAAAGTCATTATACCTCGATCAAATTTTGTTTTTCAAAAAGAGGATAAAGTTGTTTTTTTAGCTAAGAAAGACTCAATTTCAGTAGTAGAAAATATTTTTAGAATTAGTTCTATATAATTTAATGTCATTTTTTAGAGTAAAGTATTTAAGTTTCTTTTTTATATTAATATCGATTTTTTCTTTTTTTAATATTATTTATTCGTATTATTTTAATTTATATCTAAACCTAAATACATATTATTTAACCTTAATTATTTCTGCAGCGATTGGAGTAATTTTTTACAAAATTAAAACTGATTCAAAAAAACCCTCAATATTTGAAAAAATATTAATCGTATTATTGGGATACGTTTTGATGCCTTTGATTTTATCGATACCATTTTACTTAAGTATTTATAATTTATCTTTTTTAAATTCTTTATTCGAAGCTGTTTCTGGATTTACTTCAACAGGTTTTACTGTCTTTGAAAATATTAAACATATTGATCAAGGCTTAATTTTATGGAGATCATCTATACAATGGATAGGTGGATTATATTTTTTATATTCTATTATTTTTTTAATTGATATTTATGACGAAAGTTTAAAAAAATCTTTAACTAATTTCTTATCTTTTAATTCTGCTGAGATTTTAAAACAATCGATTAAAATTCTTTTACTATATTCAGGATTAACTATATCAATTTTTATTATTTTAAATATTCTTGGAATTAGATCATTTAATTCACTGAATCTAGCAATGACGATAGTTTCCTCAGGGGGATTTCTACCTGTGAATGAAATTTCATCAATTTTAATAAATGATTTTCAAATAATTATATTTTCTTTTTTAATGTTGATTTCTTTTTTTAGTATTTTTTTTACATACAATTTAATTTTTTTAAGAAATAAAAATTTAAATTTCTTTTATGAAGATATACATCTATTTTTATATTTTATTGTAGTTGCAAGTATATTTTTTGTTTTCTTTAGTTATGATGCTAATTTCATATTCAGTTTTTTATCTTTAGTAAGTAGCATTTCTAATATTGGTATTTCTCTTGAAGTTGATCAAACTAATTTACATTTTATATATATCTTACTTGTAATTATTGGTGGATCCTTTTTTTCAACAAGCTCAGGTTTAAGGTTTTTAAAAATATATTCTTTAACTAAATATTCTATTAATCAAATTCTTTCTTTTAGCCGGCCAAAAAATGTATTTATGAATAAATTGGTTTTTTCTAAAATTAATTTTGACACAAAAGACATAAATAAATATTTTTTAACAATATTAATTTTTGTTATTTCTCTATTTTCTTTAACCATCTTATTATCTTTGTCTAATATTCAATTTGAATACTCATTTAAATTAGCTGTATTGACATTGATGAATACAGTTAATTCATCTGCTTATGGTCTATCTGACTTTGATTTTCAAAATTTGCACTTTCTAACCAAATATTTTCTTATATTTTTTATGATTATCGGAAGGGTTGAACTAATATCTTTATTGTTGATTGCTAAAAAATTCCTTTTTAAAAATTAATTTAGTATTATATATATCAATAAATTTTGCGCCCTTAGCTCAGCTGGATAGAGCATCGGTTTTCTAAACCGAGGGTCGGAGGTTCGAATCCTCCAGGGCGCGCCATTAATATTATTACCTCTATTATTGATAAAAAAATCCTTGACTAAAATACTTATAATTTAAATTTATAACCTATATTTTGCTTGAAGACTTAATTCTTACATGCTTAAATTAAGAATATTCAAAAGTAATTTTGAATTATTTGTTAACAAATAAAAATAACTAAAAGGAAGAATAATGTTTAAATACTTAAAACAATTAACTTCTTTAGTTGCTATGGTAGCTGTGTTGTTTACTTTTACAACAGAGACTATGGCTGCTAAAAAATCTAAAACACTTAAAAACACTCAAAAAAAGGGTTTTGTAAGATGTGGAGTATCTCAAGGTCTTCCAGGATTTTCTAATGCTGATGCAGCTGGAAATTGGACTGGTATTGACGTTGATGTATGTAGAGCGGTAGCTGCTGCAGTGCTAGGTGATGCAAACAAAGTTAAGTTTACACCATTAAGTGCTAAAGAAAGATTTACAGCTTTAACTTCTGGTGAAATTGATATTTTATCAAGAAACACAACTTGGACTCTTTCTAGGGATGCTGATATCGGACTTACTTTCGTTGGAGTAAACTTCTACGATGGTCAAGGTTTCATGGTTAGAAAAAGTTCTGGTATTACTTCAACAAGCCAATTCAAAGATGGTATCTCAGCTTGTACTAACATTGGTACAACAACTGAGTTAAACATGAGAGACTTCTTTAACTCTAAAGGAATTTCTTATGAGCCAGTTGCTTTCGAAAAAGCTGACGAGGTCGTAGCTGCTTATGATGCTGGTAGATGTGATACATACACTACTGATAAATCAGGTCTAGCTGCACAAAGAACTAAAATGTCTAACCCAGATGAACACATTGTATTACCTGAAACTGTTTCTAAAGAGCCTTTAGGACCAGTTGTAAGACAAGGTGACTCTGTATGGGAAGATATCGTTAGATGGTCTTTAAATGCTATGATCGAAGCAGAAGAGTATGGAATAACTTCTGCAAACGCAGACTCAATGAAAACTTCAGACAACCCAGCTGTTAAAAGACTAGTTGGTGCTGAAGGTGAATTAGGTGCTGCTTTTGGTCTAGACAATGAGTGGAGCTTAAGAATTATTAAGCAAGTTGGTAACTATGGTGAAAGCTACAAAAGAAATATAGCTGACACTGGAATTTTACCTGACAGAGGTCCAAATGAATTATGGACTAAAGGTGGAATTCTTTATGTACCACCTGCAAGATAATTGCACATTTAACTAATTAAAAAGGGCTAGATTTTTCTAGCCCTTTTTTTTATAAGCGTTCAAATGGACCTGAAATTACAAAAAATCATTCCCCAGTTAATTACCGTTTTAGTTGTAGTATTAGTTTTTGGATTTTTTACATATAACGCTCAAATCAATATGGAGAATAGAGGTATTGATTTTGGATATGGGTTTCTTTCTCAAGAGTCATCTTTTGATGTTCAGTTTTCTCTAATTGAATATGATGGGTCACATTCATATTTTAGAGCTTATTTAGTTGGTTTACTTAATACTATTTTAGTTTCTGTAATTGGAATTATTATTGCAACAATTTTAGGTGTTATTGTTGGTGTTGCAAGACTCTCGCCAAACTATTTAATAAATCAGTTCGCTGCTTTTTATGTAGAATTCTTTAGAAACATCCCATTACTTTTACAAATATTTTTTTGGTATTTTGCTGCTTTAAGAGCTCTACCATTACCTCAGGACGCGGATGCAATGCTAGGTGTTTTTTTCTTAACGATAAAAGGTTTGTATGTTCCAGCATTTATTTGGGAAAATCTTAATGTATTTTTATATTCAATAATTGCAGCAATAATTGCAATAGTTGTAATTAGAATTCATGCAAGAAAGGTTCAAGAAACACAAGGTAAGCAGTTACCAGTTTTTTGGATATCAGTAGGTTTAATTTTTATTTTGCCTTTATTAAGTTTTTTAATAGGTGGTGTAAGTTTATCGTTTGAAATTCCTAAATTAAAGCAATTAGCTGCAACTTCATTCAAATATGAAGGTGGCTTAAGTTTACCACCTGAGTTAATCGCTTTAACTTTATCACTGGCATTATATACAGCAACTTTTATTGCTGAGTGTGTAAGAGCTGGAATTCAAGGTGTAGGTAAAGGTCAAAAAGAAGCGGCTGCATCAATTGGATTAAATCCAAACCAAGTTTTAAAATTAGTTGTAATGCCACAAGCGTTAAGAATTATTATTCCACCAACAACAAACCAATATTTAAATTTAACTAAGAATTCTTCATTAGCTGCTGCTATAGCTTATCCTGATCTAGTACTAGTTTTTGCGGGGACAGCATTAATGCAAACTGGTAAAGCGATTGAAATAGTTTCAATAACAATGCTTACATACTTAAGCTTAAGCATTTCAATTTCAATTCTTATGAATTGGTACAATAAAAAAATTGCTATTAAGGAAAAATAAATGTCAAAAATTAATTTTTTAAAACCAGATAAGGAAAATTTAAATACCTTTTTGTATTTGGGTTCATTTTTATTTGTTATTAGTATTATTGATGTTTTTCTAAATTCATTCTTTAGTTTAAATATTACTGGATTTTTACCCACATCTTTAAGCTTTTTAATTCCAATAATATTAGGATTTATAGGCCTTCATTTTATAAGAATTGAACACAGTGGTTATAAATTTTTAGATCAAGTAAATAAAAATATTAATACAAATAATTTTAATGCAATTTTATCTTTATTAATTATTTTTATTATTATTAAATCAATACCACCAGTTTTAAGTTGGTTTGTGTTTGATGCAAGTTTTGCCGGTGATAGTAAAGATGTATGTTCAGGCACTGGTGCTTGTTGGACTTACATTAAAGTCTGGTTTAGAAGATTTATGTATGGAATGTATCCAAATGCTGAGCAGTGGAGAATAAATTTATCTTTTATTGCCTTAGCTCTTTTAGGTTCTGTAGGATATTTTGCTACAGAAAAATTTAAAAAATACTTAACTCTATATTATGTTGTAATTTATCCATTTATAGCATTCCTATTTATTTTCTTTTTTATATCAGGTGGTCCTATATTTTTTGACTTTTCTTATGGAATAATAGCAGCAGTAATTTCAATAATAATTGGTTTTTTTATTCCAGGCAGGTTTAAATTTTATTATTTTATATTTGTGCCAATCACTCTTTATATTGCTTTAAAATATTTCATCTTTTATGAGGAATTAATTGAATTAGGTAAACTTGATGGATTAAATTGGGTTGAAACTGGAGCTTGGGGCGGATTATCACTTACATTTATAATTTCATTTTTCTGTTTAATTTTCTGTTTTCCTATTGGAATGGCATTTGCACTAGGTAGAAGATCTGATTTTCCATTAATAAGATATATATCAATTGGATTTATTGAATTTTGGAGAGGTGTTCCGTTAATTACAGTTTTATTTATGTCTGCTGTGATGTTTCCAATGTTTTTACCTGCAGATTTTTTTATAGATAAATTGGTGAGATGTATAATAGCTATTTCTTTATTTGAAGCAGCTTATGTTGCAGAAGTTATTAGGGGAGGTTTACAAGCATTGCCACGTGGTCAATATGAAGCTGCAAAATCATTAGGTATGGGATATTGGAGAATGCATATATTTGTAATCCTTCCTCAAGCTTTAAAATTAGTAATTCCAGGTATTGCTAATACTTTTTTAGCTCTAGTTAAAGATACTCCTCTAATATTTGTAGTTGGTTTACTTGAAATAGTAGGAATGTTAAATTTAGCCAAAACTAATCCAGAGTGGTTAGGTTTTGCTATGGAAGGCTATGTTTTTGCTGCAATAATTTTCTGGATTATTTGTTATGCAATGAGTAAGTATAGCTATAATCTAGAACAGAAATATAAAACAGAGCGATAAATTATGTCTGACAGTATTATTCAAATAAAAAATGTAAATAAATGGTTTGGTGATTTTCAAGTTTTAAAAGATATTAATCTAGAGGTTAAACCAAAAGAAAAAATCGTTGTTTGTGGCCCATCAGGATCAGGTAAATCTACATTAATTAGATGTATCAATAGATTAGAAGAACATCAGCAAGGTGATATTATTGTTGATGGAAACATTTTAACGGAAGATACAAAAAATATTGAACAAATTAGAGCAGAAGTTGGAATGGTATTTCAACAGTTTAATTTATTTCCTCATTTATCAATTGTAGATAATTGTACACTTGCACCGATTTGGGTAAAAAAAATGCCAAAAAAAGAAGCTGAAGAATTAGCTTTAAAACATTTAGAAAGAGTTCAAATTCTTGATCAAGCACAAAAATTTCCAGGTCAATTATCAGGAGGTCAACAACAAAGGGTGGCTATTGCTAGAGCTCTTTGTATGGAACCTAAAATAATGTTATTTGATGAGCCTACATCAGCCTTAGATCCAGAAATGATTAAAGAAGTTTTAGACGTAATGGTTGATTTAGCAAACCAAGGTATGACAATGATAGTTGTTACCCATGAGATGGGATTTGCTAAAGAAGTAGCAGATGAGGTTATTTTTATGGATGAGGGGATGATTGTTGAAAGGGCTGAGACTAAAGAGTTTTTTGCTAATCCAAAGAGCGACAGAACTAAGCTGTTTTTAAGTCAGATACTATAGAAAATATATAATGTTTAAGCAATAAATTTAAATTAAATCAATCGAAATATGTTCATTTTGCATTCAACTAATGCTTGACAGTATTTTAATTATATTAAGTTTCTTACAAAAAAAAATAAATTTTTCTATTGCAGTAACATTAATAAATAGGTTCAATACAATTTATAAAATTTAATTAAGAGGGGTCTTAATGGAAGATAATTTCAACAAACACTTAGGCAACAAGCTTAAGCTAAGAAGATTAGCTTTAGGTTTAACACAAACTAAAGTAGCAAAAGCAATTAACGTAACATTTCAACAAATTCAAAAATATGAAAAAGGGACTAACGGTGTAAGTTCAATAAGATTACTTCAACTTTCGAATTATTTAAAAGTACCAATTAATTATTTCTTTGAAGATTTTTCGGAATATTTAGTAAATTTAGAAAAATCACAAGAAGGTCACATGAATGTTAATTATAATTTTTTAGTAAAATTATATTCAGAGCTAAATGCTGATCAAAAATTAAAATTTAATAAATCTTTACAAATTTCAGGTTCAGGAATTTCAAAAGCAGTTTAATTTAATTTTTAATTAAGACCCTAGATTTTTATTTAAGAGATATTCTATTTTATAATTTTAATTTTTGGCTCCTCGGGCAGGACTCGAACCTGCGACCAATTGATTAACAGTCAACTGCTCTACCAACTGAGCTACCGAGGAATGTAAAAAAGCCAACTTACTTTTTTTTGTAACTAAAACAAGATTTTTTTTGGAGGCAACGCCCGGAATCGAACCGGGATACAAGGATTTGCAATCCTCTGCGTAACCATTCCGCCACGTTGCCATCTTATTTTTAGCTAATAGCTACAGATGCCTTTTTATATTAAATTTTTTCTATTAGTCTATTAAATAACGATCCAAATTGATTATTGTTAATTTAGATTATTAAATTATAAACTTTAACATCAATGAGTAGCGATAAATATATACATTCTGATGTAGAAAATAGAATTTATTCCTATTGGGAAAAAAATGGTCTTTTTAAACCTAAAGAAAATTCAAAAAAATTCTCAATTGTAATACCACCACCAAATGTAACAGGAAGTTTACATATGGGGCATGCGCTTAACAATTCTATTCAAGATTTATTAGTTCGTTATCACAGGATGAATAATTTTGAAACTTTATGGCAACCAGGTACAGACCACGCTGGTATAGCTACTCAAGCTTTAGTAGAAAAAAAATTAACTTCTGAAAAAATTGATAAAAATGAAATTGGTAGAGAAAAATTCATTGAAAAGGTTTGGGAATGGAAAGAGCAATATGGAGACATAATAATTAACCAACTAAAAAAACTTGGTTGCTCTTGTGATTGGTCAAGAAATGCCTTCACTATGGATGAGAATTTATCTAAATCAGTAATTAAGGTTTTTGTAGATCTTTATAATAAAGGTCTAATTTATAAAGATAAGAAATTAGTTAACTGGGATACAGTTTTAAAAACAGCTATTTCAGACCTAGAAGTAGATCAAAGAGAGGTAAATTCTAAAATTTATTACATCAGATATCCAATAGATGGGACTGAAGAATTTATTACAATTGCAACAACAAGACCTGAAACTATGCTTGGTGATACAGCTATAGCTGTAAATCCAAAAGACGAGCGATTTAAATCCTTTGTTGGAAAAACAGTTACCATTCCAATTGTTGGAAGAAAAATCAAAATTATTGAAGATGACTATGCAGATCCTGAACAAGGAACAGGGGCATTAAAAATAACTCCTGCACATGATTTTAATGACTATGATGTTGGTCAAAGAAATAATCTTGAAATAATAAATATTTTTACTGAAGCTGGTAAAATAAATGAAAACGCTCCAAAAAATTATGTAGGTCTTGATAGGTTTGAAGCTAGAAAAAGAATTTTAAAAGAACTTAAAGAAAAGGAATTTTTTGTAAAAGAAGAAAATATTAAAAACAAAGTTCCTTATGGAGATAGATCTAATTCAATAATTGAACCTTTTTTAACAGAGCAATGGTTTGCTGATGCTGGTAAATTATCTGTTAAAGCTAAGGAAGTAGTTAATTCAAAGAAAACAAATTTCTTTCCTGAGAATTGGTCAAAAACTTATTTCCAATGGATGAATAATATTGAACCATGGTGTATTTCAAGACAGCTTTGGTGGGGCCATCAAATACCTGCTTGGTATGGTCCTGATGAAAAAATTTTTGTTTCTGAAAATGAAGATGATGCAAAACAACAAGCTAAAAAACATTATGGTAAAGATGTTGAATTAAATCGTGATCCAGATGTTTTAGATACTTGGTTCTCATCTGGCTTATGGCCTTTTGCAACACTTGGTTGGCCAGATGATAATAAATATGTCGATAAATTTTATCCAACTTCAGTATTAGTTACAGGTTTTGACATTATATTTTTCTGGGTAGCTAGAATGATTATGTTTGGTACTGAGTTTTTAAATAAAGAACCATTTAAAGATATTTACGTTCATGCATTGGTTAGAGATGAGAAGGGACAAAAGATGTCTAAGTCTAAAGGAAATGTAATTGACCCTTTAGATTTAATTGAAAAATATAGCGCAGATGCACTTAGATTCACTTTGTTATCTATGGCCTCACCAGGTACAGACGTTAAGCTTTCTGAAGATAGAGTAAAAGGTTATAGAAATTTTTTAAATAAATTATGGAATGCAAATAACTTTTTAATCACTAATGAATGTGATTTTAAAGATATAGATAAAGTTCCTAGTTTAAATGTAAATATTAACAAATGGATTTATTCAGAACTTGTTGAAACTAAAAATAAGATAGAAAAAAATCTTGAAGACTATAGATTTGATGAAGCTGCTAAAAATGCTTATCAATTTGCATGGCATTCTTATTGTGATTGGTATTTAGAACTATCTAAAACAATACTTTTTTCAGATGATGAAAAAGCCAAAGCAGAGGTTAAAAAAGTATCATCTTTTGTTTTCAAACAAATTTTGATTTTGCTACATCCTTTTATTCCTTTTGTAACAGAAGAAATTTGGCTTAAAAACAAATTTGATAATAATGGTAGCGATTATTTAATGTTAAAAAACTGGTTATCTGGTGAAATAAATAGAGATAGTAGCACTGAACAGGTTGAAAACATCATCAACATTATTTCAGAGATTAGATCATTTAAAAATGAGCTAAATGTAAGCCCAGGCTCATTTATTGATTTATCAATAAGCAATATTAATAAAAATCAAAAACAATTTATTAATACAAATGAAATTATTCTAAAAAAACTAGGAAGAATAAATAGTATATTGGATAAAGATTTGGATAAACCAGCTGCGACAATGGTTGTTTCTGGTGATTTGTTTAAGATTTATTTTGATAAAGACGTTGATTTAAAATTAATAAAAGAAAATTTAACAAATAAACAAAGCAGATTAGAGCAAGAGATGAATAAAATATCTCAAAGATTAGAAAATAAAAGTTTTGTAGATCGAGCTCCAAAAGAGATTGTTGAACAAGAAAAAAATAATTATAATAATTTAAAGAATGATATTGATAAAATATCAGTAACAATAAAGGGTATATAATGGCTAAATTCAATAAAAAGAAACTTCCAAGCAGACATACATCATTAGGGGCAGATAGAGCTCCACACAGATCATTCTATTATGCTATGGGGGAAACTGAGAAAGATGTGGCAAAACCCTTTGTTGGCGTCGTTTCCACATGGAATGAGGCAGCCCCTTGTAACATTGCGCTAATGAGACAAGCTCAATCTGTTAAAAAAGGAGTTAGAGCAAATGGTGGAACTCCAAGAGAATTTTGTACCATTACCGTAACTGACGGTATCGCAATGGGTCATGAAGGAATGAAGTCATCATTGATATCTAGAGAAGTAATTGCAGATTCTGCTGAACTTACGGTTAGAGGTCATTGTTATGATGCTTTAGTTGGTATTGCAGGATGTGATAAATCTTTACCAGGTCTAATGATGTCTATGGTTAGATTAAATGTACCAAGTGTATTTATATATGGTGGATCAATCCTTCCAGGCAAATATAAAGGAAAAGACGTAACAGTTGTAGATGTATTTGAGGCAGTTGGAAAACATTCAACAGGTCAAATGTCTGCTGCAGAGCTTAGAAAATTAGAATTAGTTGCATGTCCCAGTGCAGGTGCTTGTGGTGGACAATTTACTGCAAATACAATGGCATGTGTATCTGAGGCAATTGGATTAGCATTACCTTATTCAGCAGGAACACCAGCTCCATATGAAGAAAGAGATAAATACGCAAAAGCTAGTGGTAAAACAGTTATGAACCTTTTGAAAAAAGGAATTAAACCAAGAGATATAGTTACAAGAAAAGCTTTAGAAAATGCTGCAACAGTTGTTGCCGCTACAGGTGGATCTACAAATGCAGGATTACATTTACCTGCTATTGCAAATGAAGCAGGAATTAAATTTGACTTAATGGATGTTGCTAAAATTTTCAAAAGAACACCTTATCTTGCAGATTTAAAACCAGGTGGAAAATATGTTGCAAAAGATATGTGGTTAGCAGGTGGTGTTCCAATGTTATTAAAAACTTTATATGAAGGTGGATATATTCATGGTGATTGTATGACGGTTACTGGAAAAACTATGAAGGAAAATTTAAAAGGAATTAAATTTAATCCAAGACAAAAAGTAATGAGATCTTATAAAAATCCGTTATCACCAACAGGAGGTGTTGTTGGATTAAAAGGAAACCTAGCACCAGAAGGTGCAATTGTTAAAGTTGCTGGACTAAAAAAATTACAATTTACAGGTAAAGCAAGATGCTTTGAAAATGAGGAAAGTGCAATGAAAGCTGTTCAAAGCAAAAAGTATAACGATGGTGATGTAATTATAATTAGATACGAAGGACCTGTTGGAGGTCCAGGTATGAGAGAAATGTTATCTACAACAAGTGCAATTTATGGACAGGGAAAAGGGGAGAAAGTAGCCCTTATTACAGACGGTAGGTTCTCTGGAGCCACAAGAGGCTTTTGTGTCGGTCACGTAGGCCCTGAGGCCGCTCTAGGGGGTCCTATAGGCCTTTTACGTACAGGAGATATCATTGATATCGATGCCAAAAAAGGAACTATAAATGTAAGACTTTCTAAAAAAGAAATGGCTGCAAGAAAAAGAAAATGGAAAGCTAGAAAATCAGATTTTGGTTCAGGTACTTTATGGAAATATGCACAAACAGTTGGACCTGCATATTTAGGAGCACCAACTCATCCAGGTAAGAAAAAAGAAGTTAAGGATTATTCAGAGATTTAATGAAAATTCGTCCAGTTATTTTATGTGGAGGCGCTGGAACTCGACTTTGGCCAAATTCTAAAAATCATCAAGCAAAACAATTTATTGATTTTGGTAATTGGACTTTACTTGGAAAAACACTTGAGAGAACAAAAGCATTAATTTATGACTCTCCAATTATTAGTACAAATAAGAAATACTTAAGCAAAGTAAAACAGCATTTAAGAAAAAACAAAATAAGCAAATATAAAATTGTTGTAGAGCCAGCCAAAAGAAACACTGCACCAGCTATATTAAGTACAGCTTTAATTAAAGATGTTCCAGACAATCAACCTTTAATGTTTTTTACAGTGGATCATTTGATTGAAAAAATGAGTTTTTTTAATAAGGCGATAAATAAAAATAAATCAAATCTAAATGAAGAAAATATATTTGTTTTTGGAATAAAACCTAAATCTCCAACTAGTGATTATGGTTATTTTTTAACCAAAAAAATTAAAGGTAATATCAATAAAGTAACAAGATTTATTGAAAAACCAAAAGAAGCTAAAGCAAAACAAATTATAAAGAGTAAAGGTTATTGGAATTCTGGAATGTTTTATCTTAGAAAAGATTCCATTATTAATAACTTTAAAAAATATCAGCCTAAAATTTATAGAAATTGTGTAAATGCAGTTAATAAAGCAAAATATAAGGCTAATACATATTATCTAAACAAAGCTTCATTTATTAAAGCAACTGCAAAATCGTTTGATTATGCAATTTTAGAAAAAACCAAACAAATTAACGCTATCAAATTAGACATTCCTTGGTCAGATCTTGGTAGTTGGAAAGAAATTTTGAAGATGTATGATAAAAATAAAAGGAAATATATTAAGAAAAAAAATGTCTATTACCGTCCATGGGGCAGATACACCAATCTTTTTGAAGGAAAAGAGTTTTTAATAAAAGAACTATACGTAAAACCAAAAGGCATCTTAAGTTTACAAAAACACCATCACAGAGCTGAACATTGGTTGGTGACTCAAGGAAATGCTAAAATAACTCTTAATAAAGATATTATAATTAAAAAGCCAGGTGAACATATATTCATTCCTTTAGAAGCAATTCATAGAGTTCAAAATCCAGGAAAAAAACCTGTAAAAATTGTTGAAGCTCAAGTTGGCTCAATTTTGAAGGAAAGTGATATTGTTAGATATCAAGATGTATATGGTAGAGTGAAGTAATGGAGTTATTAACAATAATTTTATTAGTAATAATTGTTCTTCTTACTTATCTATTATTAAAAAAAGAAAAAGTATTAGGTATTAAAACTGAAACTAAAGATAATAATGATCAAATTAAAGTTGTAGAAAATAAAGATTATAGAAAAAATATTTATAATTTATTAAATTATATTCCTGAGGGAATAATAATTTTAGACAAAGGTAAGAAAATTCTTTTTAGCAACAACTCTTCTAATAAATTATTTCAGATAAAATTAGATGAGAATATAAGTGGCTTTTTAAGAAACCCTGATCTTTTAAGTTCGATTGATAAATCATTTGAGGGTAACAATATTTCAGATCTTGAAATTGAAATTAGAAATCAAGCTGTTCAAAGATTAAATATAACCATTTACCTTGATCAGAATAATCTTTTTTTTGATGAAGTGTGTTGTGTCTTATTTATAAGGGATTTAACTGAATTTCATAAATTCCAACAATTAAAATCTGATTTTGTGGCCAATGTATCACATGAGCTAAGAACACCTCTACAATCCATTAAAATGGGACTTGAAACATTTGAAAATAATTCAGATTTAAAAAAGAATTCGGAAGTAACTAATTTATTACCAGTAATGAGCTCTCAATCTGAGAGAATGGAAAATTTAATTAGAGATTTATTGTCATTATCTAAAATTGAATTACAGGAACATATACGACCAACGCATGAAATAGATCTTATAGAATTGATTGATTATGTTATTAAAACTTATGAAAAAATAATTAGTAAAAATAATATTAGTATTAAATTTAATAAAACTAATAATTTTAAAATAATTGGTGATAGAGATAAATTAATAGAAATTTTTACTAATCTTATAGATAATTCAATCAAATACAGTGATAAAAATAAAGAAATTACAATCACTGCTAAAAAAGATGGTGAGTATAACACTGTTTCAGTAGCAGATCAGGGAATAGGTATTCCAAAAGAGTCTATACATAGAATCACTGAGAGATTTTTTACAGTTGATCCAAGTAAAAGCCGAAGTGTAGGTGGTACTGGTCTTGGATTAGCGATTGTAAAACATTTAGTCTCACAACATAGAGCTGAGATGGACATTAATAGTATTGAAAATAAAGGAACTACAATAGACATCAAATTTAATCCTTTGTAATTCAACTAAAAAGTTAGTCTTTGTAACAAAAGTTTAACCTTCCTTTAATAAAGTATTAAAGAATCAGAATTATTTAGTTTTGCATTATGAATTTAACAAGGAGAAATATGAATAAATTAACAAGTATATTTATAGGCTTTCTTTTAGTAATTGGTTTTACGACATCAAGTTACTCAAGAGATCAAATCAAAATAGTGGGGTCATCAACTGTTTACCCTTATGCAACAGTAGTTGCAGAAAAGTTTGGTAAAAGTGGAAAATTCAAAACACCAGTTATTGAAAGTACAGGAACTGGTGGTGGAATGAAATTATTCTGTGCTGGAGTTGGTGCTAATCATCCAGATATTACTAATGCTTCAAGAGCAATTAAACCTAAGGAAAAAACTTTATGTGAAAAAAATGGAGTTTCCGAAATTATTGAAATTGTAGTAGGCAATGATGGAATTTCATTTGCACATGCTGTTAGTGCTCCAGATGCAGATTTTACAAAAGAGCAATTGTGGAGAGCTTTAGCTGCTAAAGTTGATGTTGATGGTAAACTTGTTGAAAATCCATACAAAAAATGGAGTGATATAGATGCAAGTCTTCCTAATAAAAAAATTGAAATTTTAGTTGCTCCTCCAACTTCTGGTACTAGAGACGCATGGAATTCTCTTGTAATGGTTAAAGGATGTACAAAAACTGCTAAATCTTTATTTGGTGATAAAGCTAAAAAAGAATGTGCTAAAATTAGAGAAGATGGTTACGCTGTAGAAGCAGGTGAAAATGATACTTTAATTGTACAAAAACTTACATCTAACCCTGATGCTTTTGGTTTTTTTGGTTATAGTTATCTAGTTGCTAATAAAGATAAGGTTAAAGCATCCTCTGTTGAAGGAGTTCAACCATCTTTAGAAGGTATTCAAGATTACTCTTATCCGATAGCAAGACCTTTGTTTTTTTATGTTAAAAAAGCTCACATAGGTGTAATTCCTGGCATTCAGGAATTTTTAAAAGAGTTCACTTCTAAAAAAGCTATGAGTAACAGAGGTTACTTAGCGAAAATAGGATTAGTCCCTTTAGCATCTGAAGAATACCAAATAACAAGAACAGCTGCTTTAGATTTAAACACAATAAGTATCAAATAAATTTAAACTTATCCCCAATAAAAGGCCAGTAAATACTGGCCTTTTATTTAATTTCAATTTCAGAGTTAGTTTGTAACAAAAATGTAACATTTAAAAGTTATAGAAACCTCGAATGAACTTCGTTCTAATATTTTTAATAACAATATTTTCTCTATCGTTATTTTTTTATGGAAGGTCAAAAACTAAAAGTATTGCAATCGAAAAAAATATTAAATTAAATGCATTACCTAAATTTTATGGATATTACCTTGTTTTATGGTGTTCAATTCCTTCTCTAGTTTTTTTATTAATATGGTCATTATTTGAGCCTGTAATAATTAAATCAATAATAATTGAAACTGCAGCAAATCAAGGGGCTATTTTTAATGACAAAAATGAAGCTAATTTAATTTATGAAAAAATCAAAGCTATTCATTTAGGAACTTATTTTGGTGACATTGACAGTATTTTAAGAGAAAGCGCACTTGCTTATGCAAAATTTATTAATCTTTTTACAAATTCAAAAGTTGTACTAATTTTTGCTATAGTAATAGTATCGGTAATTTATTCCTTAAAAAAAATTAACAAAAATAATAAAGCAAGAGATGATGTAGAAATTATATTAAAAGGCTTATTGTTTGTATCATCTCTTATTGCAATTTTAACAACACTAGGAATAATTTTTTCATTATTATTTGAAAGTATTAAATTTTTTTCTGTAATTAATATTTTTGATTATTTATTTGGAACAAATTGGAGCCCACAAAGAGCTTTTGTAAGAGATGCCTCTTCAATTACTGCAGCAGAATTTGAAGAATTAAAGGATGCTTTCGGTTTTATTCCTTTAATTGCTGGAACAACTTTTATTGCATTCATAGCAATGCTAGTTGCAGTTCCAATTGGACTTTTTTCAGGAATTTATATGGCAGAATACGCCTCATTAAAAATTAGAAGGATTTCAAAACCAATAATCGAAATTTTAGCAGGTATTCCAACTGTTGTTTATGGTTTTTTTGCAGCTTTAACAGTTGGACCTTTTTTTAGACAAATTGGAGAAAATTTTGGTTTAACAGTTTCATCAGAAAGTGCTTTGGCAGCAGGATTGATAATGGGTATAATGATCATACCCTATGTCTCATCCTTATCAGATGATGTAATTAATTCTGTCCCTCAATCACTTAGAGATGGTTCATATGCAATTGGTGCTACAAAATCCGAAACAATTAAAAAAGTAGTTATACCTGCGGCTTTACCGGGAATAATAGGTTCTATTCTTTTAGCAGTCTCAAGAGCAATAGGTGAAACTATGATCGTTGTGATGGCTGCGGGTCTAGCTGCAAACCTTACTATAAATCCTCTTGAATCAACCACAACAATCACAACTCAAATAGTTATGATTTTAGTTGGTGACCAAGAGTTTGATAGCCCTAAAACACAATCTGCATTTGCTCTAGGGTTAACATTATTTATTGCAACCTTAATTTTGAATTACATTGCTCAAAGAGCTGTTAAAAAATATAGAGAAAAGTATGACTAAAGAACAAAGACTAAAGAAAAGACATAATGCAGAAAAAAGATTTAGGTTTTATGGTCTAGCATCAATTTTTTTCGCTTTGTTATTTGTTTTGATTTTAGTGCATAACATTTTTTCTAAAGGTAGTTCTGCATTTATGAAAACAGCAATAAATGTTGAGGTTTTCTATGATAAAGATCTTCTTGAATTGGAACTTGGGGCATCCGAAGAAGAAATATTAGAGGCTGACTTTTTTGATATTACGATAGAAAGTTTGCTAAAGGTATATCCAGCAAAAAACATGGATGAAGAAGATGCGCTTATAGAACTTTTTACAACTGATGCTGAAATTGAAATAAAAAAAGCTTTTTTAAATAATAAAAATTTAATCGGTAAAAAAATTAATTTAGAAATCACGGCCTCAGATGATATTGATCAATTACATAAGGGGAATTATCCAAGAGATTTACCTGAAGACAGGAGAAGAATTTCCAATTTCCAGTTAGAAATTTACGATGTCTTAGTAGAAAATAAAACAATCACTAAAAATTTTAATAATTACTTTTTTAAAAATGGAGACTCAAGAGATCCAGAAATAGCTGGGATAGGCGGTGCTCTTGTAGGTTCTTTTTATAGTATTTTAATTTGTTTATTATTGGCATTTCCAGTAGCAGTATTAGCTTCGATCTACCTAGAGGAATTTGCACCTAAAAATAAAATCACTGATTTCATAGAAATAAATATTAATAACTTGGCTGCTGTACCTTCAATTGTTTATGGTTTATTGGCTCTTCAAATACTTCTAGCTACAATTCAATTACCAAGATCTACTCCTCTGGTAGCCGGTATTACTTTGGCGCTTATGACTTTACCTAGAATAATAATTCCTTGTAGGGCTTCTTTGAAGGCGGTACCGCCATCAATAAGAGAAGGTGCGTTAGCAGTAGGTGCATCAAAATTTCAATCTGTATTTCATCATGTAGTTCCTTTAGCTTTACCTGGTACTTTGTCAGGAACTATTATTGGATTAGCACAAGCATTAGGAGAAACAGCTCCATTAATTTTGATAGGAATGGTAGCTTTTGTTGTTGATATTCCGTCAACACCAATTGATCCTTCTTCATCTTTACCCGTACAAGTCTATTTATGGTCAGAATCTGCTGAGAGAGGGTTTGTTGAAAAAACATCAGCCACTATTATGATGTTATTAAGTTTTTTGATTGTAATGAATTTTTTAGCAGTATACTTAAGACAAAAATTTGAGAAAAGATGGAACTAATGAATAATGTAAAAATAAAATCTAAAAATCTAAATGTCTATTATGGAGAAAAACAAGCTTTGTTTAATGTGAATTTAGATTTAAACGAAAAAGAAGTTACTGCTTTAATTGGACCATCTGGATGTGGAAAATCTACTTTCATCAGATGTATTAACCGAATGAACGATGTAATTGATATTTGTAAAGTATCTGGAAACATTGAAATAGATGGTGTTGAAATCAATGATAAAAATTTAGATGTAGTATCTTTAAGAGAGAGAGTGGGGATGGTTTTTCAAAAACCAAATCCATTTCCAAAAAGTATATATGATAATATTTCTTATGGTCCAAAAATTCATGGAAAAGGTGAAACTAAAAGTGAATTAGATGAAATCGTGGAAAATAGTTTAAAGAAAGCTGCATTATGGGAAGAAGTTAAAGATAGACTTGATGAGCCAGGTACAGGCTTATCAGGAGGTCAACAACAACGTCTTTGTATTGCAAGAGCAATTTCTGTAAATCCTGAGGTTATATTGATGGATGAACCTTGTTCAGCTTTAGATCCAATAGCAACAGCAAAAATTGAGGAATTAATAGATGAGCTTAAAAAACCTACACTATAGTAATTGTAACTCATTCAATGGCACAAGCAGTTAGAGTTTCGCAGAAAACAGGGTTTTTTCACCTAGGTAAATTAATCGAAGTAGGCAAAACAGAGAAAATTTTTAAAAATCCTGACAATAAAATGACACAAGACTATATTACAGGTAGATTTGGATAAATTATGAGTAATGAACATACAGTAAAATCTTATGAAGAAGAATTGAGATACTTAATAGATTCTGTCATAAAAATGGGAAGTTTAACAGAGTCTCAATTGGTCGATTCTATGGATGCCGTTATCAAAGTAGATAAAGATTCTATTGATAAAATTATTAAAAGTGATGATGAAATTAATAAATTTAGATCTAAAATTGATACGCAAATAATGACTTTGTTGGTGAAGAGAGCACCAATGGCAATTGATTTAAGAGAAACAATTAGTTCATTAAAAATATCTCAAGATTTGGAAAGAATTGGAGATTTATCTAAAAGTAATGCAAAAAAAGTTAAGCCACTTCCATTAGATTTACCTGAGGAACTTTTAGGTAATTTAAAAAGACTAGGTGATTTAGTTATAAAGCAGTTAAATGATGTACTCGATAGTTATGTTAATAAAAATTATGATAAAGCAAAAGAAGTATGGGAAAAAGACGAGCAAGTAGATGACCTTACTTATATTGCTATGGAAAGTGTAATTGATTTTCTTTCTAAAGATAAAAAGAATTTAGATTTTTCAACACATTTAATTTTTGCAACAAAAAATCTTGAAAGAGCAGGTGATCATATAACAAATATTGCTGAATCAATATGTTATTTAATAAAAGGTGAATATTTAAAAGGAAGCAGACCTAAAGGAAAAGTTATTCAGCAATAAAATGAATGGCAAAATATTTATTATTGAGGACGAACCTTCAATAATTCAATTAGTTCAACATAATCTAGAAAAAAATGGTTTTATAGTTTCATCATCAGTAAATGGCAATGATGGTTTAAAAGAATTGAAAAAATTTCAGCCAGATTTACTTTTATTAGATTGGATGCTGCCTGATCTCTCCGGTATTGAAATTTGTAAAAATATTAGAAAAGACAATAGTATCAAAAATTTACCTGTAATTATGTTAACTGCTAAAGGCGAAGAGGAAGATAAAATAAAAGGTTTAGATAGTGGTGTTGATGATTATTTAACTAAACCATTTAGTTTTAATGAGCTTATGGCAAGAATTAAAGCTGTTTTAAGAAGATCTAACCCTAACACTGTATCTGATAATTTAGAGTTTGAAGATTTAGTTTTAGATAGAATTGAAAAAAGGGTTTACAGAGATAAAAAAGAAATACAACTTGGACCAACGGAATTTAGGTTACTAGAATTTTTTTTGGCAAATCCAAAGAGAGTTTATTCTAGAGACCAGATTTTAGAAAATGTTTGGCCCAACAATATAAATGTTGAAAGCAGAACTATTGATGTTCATATCAGAAGATTAAGAAAATCAATTAATATCCAAAATAAAAAAGAACTTATAAGGACTGTAAGATCCTCTGGTTATTCTCTAATTTAAAATTTGATCTAATTTTTTTGAAGTTCGTAGATAGAAATATAATGTTTCTTCTTAGGTAGTGGGATTATAGTTGGAACTTTAGTCAATCTTGGTTTTATTGATTTATTTCCTACAATAATATTTTTGTCATAATTTTCTAAATTAACTTCAGGATGGGGGTTTCCATCATTAATTAATGGCCACGCATCACAAGCTCTATAACCAAATAAAATTAAGGGTCTTGAGTTATTCATTTGATTGTGTCCAGACCCATGAACTGATCTACAATGAAAAAATACTACTGTTCCAGCCGTTCCGGTTATGGAAACACTATCCTTAGTTCCTATTTTATTTTTCTTAGTGTCTATTTTTCCAACAAAATAATTTTCTTTGCTATGGTGGCTGTACAATTTCTTTTTGTGTGATTTTTTTATTATTTTAAGTGGCCCATTTTTTTCATAGCAATCATCTAAATATATACCAACTGTAATCAAATCATCGTTCGTATGAGGGTAAAAAGCCCAATCTTGATGCCATCCAATTTCACTGCCTTTTTTCTTATTTGGTAGTTTAAAATTTAATTTACCCAGATGGAATCTAACTGTTCCACCTAATAATTTTTTAGCTATGGATATAATTCTTTTATCTCTAGATAATTCATAGAAAACTTTATGTCTGTTCTGAGGATTATTTAGTCTTAAAATTTCTTTATTTTTTGAAGAACCTGAATTGTAGACAAAATGGTAATTATTATAGGATTGAGTTCCATTTGCACCATTACCTTTTTTTCTCTTTTTTTCTTTTGAAATTACTTCATTAACAATTTTATTTATTTTATTTATCCTTGTTTGAGAAATTAGATTTTCTTTAACTAGAAAGCCATTTTTTTTAAATAAATTTAAATCATTCATCATATCTTATTATATGAAACAAGAAAAAATTCTCTACAATAAATAACAATTTTTATTCTAAATCATTAATGTCATTTTCACTTATTTCATCTATAGGTTTATGAATTTTCCAGTTTTTAGTAGATCCATCTATTGATCTAGCAGTTATTACTGTCTCGGTTGGGGGACAATCAGGTTCATGACAATTTAATTCTGCAATGCTTAAAATTGTACTTTCTGGTATTTCATATTTTTTTATAAAATAATTTTTTAAATTCTGAATTGTTTTTAAATTTGGTTTTTTTTTATTAAACATTTTTTATTGATCCCAAATTGAAGTCCATAAAGTATTTCCACTCATGTCACCAATAAATATACTTGATTTATCATCAGTCATTGCGATTGCACTAACTTCAGAACCTGTGAAACTTCTAATTATTATAGTGTTATTCTCATTTTCAATTTGAGATAAAAAAACAGAACCATCACTTAAACCAGCAAAAATTGCTTTTTCATTAGGGAATGGTTCTATAAATGTAACTTGATTATTACCTACATAAGGAACACAAATAGGTGTGCGTCCCATAGGTCCCTCACCGTCAAAAGGCCAACATATTGCATCTATTGCTCCTGATGTTGCCAAATAACTTGAATCATCAATGAATGCAAAACTTTTGACTTTTGAGCCATATCCAGACATAGCAAAATCAAGTTTATCTTTTAAACGCCAGCAACGAAGTACATTTTCTTGCATGGATGTTACCAAGTATTTACCATCTGGGCTAAAACTCACTTTATTGTGAGAACCTTTCCAATCTAATTTTGTTGATTTCCACTTATTGCTGTAATCTTTTTTCCAAACTGTAACACCTCCGTATCTAGATACAGCCAACCGTCTTCCTTTAGCATCAAATGCCAAACCTCCAATTGTACTATCATGATTTAAAGATTTTGGTTCTTTTTTATTTTTATCCCAATAATAAGCTACCTTACCCGAAGAACAAACTAGGTTTCCATTATGTGCTGCAACATGATCTACCCATCGTGAACCAAAGTTTGTAACTTCATTTATTTCTCCGTTAAGTGAAATTTTTAAAAAATAACCATCATCTCCACCAGTTAAAATGTTATCACCATCCTTTGCCATACAAAGAATCACACCTTTATGAGCCTTCAAAGTTTTGTGTTTTTCTCCAGAACTGAAAATTCTTATAGTACCATCGCCAAAACCAGCAGCTATATAATTACCAATTGAAACTGCACAGGTTACTGGAACTCCAATTTCTAACTGAATTCCTCTTTGCTCAAATTTAGTTTTATCTAACTGTGGAAATTGATTTAAATCAGTTGTCATTCTGATTTACAGGCTTCAAATCCTTCTTTTAAATTCATGGTTTCTAGGTTACGTCCAATAAACACTAGTCTAGAGCTACGTTCTTTATCGTCTGGCCATTTTCCCATTGGAGAAGCGTCCATCAACATATGAACACCTTGAAATACATATCGATCATTTTCACCTTTGAAATCAAGTATTCCTTTAGTTCTCATAATATCTTGACCTTTTGTCTGCAAAAGTTTTCCAAACCAGTTTTGAAATTTTTCCATGTCTAAAGGTTTGTCAGATACGAATGATAAACTTGTAACATCATCATCATGCTCATGATCATGATCTGACTCAAGAAAATCTGGTTCTACCTCTAAAATACGTTTTAAACTAAAAGCATCAAGATTAAGAATTTCCTTTAGTGGTGCTCCACATTTTGTTGTTTTAATAATTTTAGCAAAAGGATTAATTTTACGAATTCTCTTTGTTACTACGTCTATATTCTCATCTTTCACAAGATCTATTTTGTTTAGTAATATTACATCACCAAAAGCAATTTGTTCCTCTGCTTCGTGATGATCTTCAATTTGTGAGCTTAGATGAACTGCATCAGCAACTGTAACAATTGCATCTAGCTTTGTTTTATTTGCCACATCTTGATCTACAAAGAAGGTTTGAGCTACAGGAGCTGGATCTGCTAAACCTGTTGTTTCAACTATAATTGCATCAAGTTTATCAGCTCGCTTCATTAACCCACTAAGTATTCTAATTAGGTCACCTCTGACTGTGCAGCATATACAGCCATTGTTCATTTCAAAAACTTCCTCGTCAGCATCCACCACAAGGTCATTATCAATACCTTGTTCACCAAATTCATTTACAATAACGGCGTACTTTTGGCCGTGCTGTTCTGTTAGAATTCTATTAAGAAGTGTTGTTTTTCCAGCACCAAGAAAACCTGTTAAAACAGTAACAGGTACTTGGTGCTTGTTTTCCATTAATAACGATTAGCAACCTTTAAAGGATGCAGACATGTTTCTTATTAAATCAAAGTATAATGATTTTCCTGGATTTAAAGTAGCTCCCAAAGGATCCACTACTCCAGTTTTAATATTCATGTCTTTTGCAACCGCTTTAATGATATCAGGGTTAAATTGAGGTTCAGAAAATACACAAGCAACTTTATCGTGTTCAATTATCTCTCTGATTTCTGCTAGTTGTTCTGCTCCAGGCATTACATCTGTATTAACAGTAAAAGCACCTAATATATTTACATTAAATCTTTCTTCAAAATATTGGTAAGCGTCATGGAATACAATAGAAGAAACACTGTTACTTAAATCAGTCATCACATCGATTGTAAGTTTATCGATTTCTTTTAAGGCTTTAGATAAATTACTTTTGTACTTAGCTTCATTCTTAGGATCTTTTTCAATTAAATGCTCAACCATCTCATTTAATATTACTTTTGCATTAATTGGATCTAACCAAATGTGTGGATCAAATTCTCCATGTGCATGTCCTTCATGATCGTCATGCCCATGATCATCGTGATCATCTTCTTTTTTACCGTGATCATCATGATCGTCATGTCCATGATCGTCTTCCTTTTTACCATGATCATCGTGGTCGTGATCATCTTCTTTTTTACCGTGATCATCGTGATCATGATCGTCTTCCTTTTTACCATGATCATCGTGGTCGTGATCATCTTCTTTTTTACCATGATCATCGTGGTCGTCATGTCCGTGATCGTCATGATCATCAAAAATGTTTCTTTCTCTAAACTTTAATACCTGTAATCCTTTGATTTCCATTAATTCAATTTTTTCAGCTTTTTTAGCGATTGAATTTAATGGTTTTTCCAAAAAATTTTCTAAATCTTCTCCAACCCAGAATATCAGGTCAGCATTTTGAAGCATTTTTGCATGTGAAGGTTTCATTGCAAATCCATGAGGAGACGCATAACCATCTACAATTAAATCTGGTTTAGCAACACCATCCATTAAGTAACTGGCTAATGAATGAATTGGTTTAATAGAAGCAACTACTTTGATTTCAGCGTTTACTGATGTAAAGAATGTTAAAAATGATAGGATAGATAGAATAAAAGGTATTTTTTTTAGAGTTTTCATAATAAAATATTTAATTGGTTGTTATAATATAACATTATGTAATAATATAACATTTAGAAGTCAAGCAATATATGCGTACTGAAAACAACATATTAGTAAAATTACATAATGCTGGTTTTAAGCAGAATAATAAGTGGTTAGTTGAAGGAGTTTCTTTAACAGTGGAGAAGGGTAAAATTGTTACACTTATTGGTCCAAATGGTTCAGGCAAAAGCACTACTGCAAAAATTGCTTTAGGTATTTATAAAAATATTGAGGGCAATGTTGAAAAATACACTAACAAAGTTGGATATGTTCCTCAAAAAATTTCAATAGATTGGACCCTACCTTTAAGAGTTTGTGATTTTATGTTACTTACAGAAAGCATTAGTGAAAAAGATATAGATGAGGCTTTATCATTAACTGGTGTAATTCATTTAAAAAATAAGAATTTAGGAAATCTTTCAGGAGGAGAGTTTCAAAGAGTTTTAATAGCACGAGCAATTTCAAAAAAACCTGAATTACTTGTACTAGATGAACCTGTACAAGGAGTAGATTATACAGGTGAAATAGCATTATATGAATTAATCAAAAATATTTCAGATACTTTGAGTTGTGGTATTTTATTAATTTCACATGATTTGCATACAGTTATGACAGCAACTGATCATGTGGTTTGTTTAAATGGCCACGTATGTTGTTCTGGATCACCAATGGATGTTGCAAAAAATAATGAGTACAAAGCTCTATTTGGAGAAAAAGCTTCCCAAATTTTAACAGTGTACGAACATAAACATGACCATGTTCATTCTGAAGAGGGTGAAATAAAAAAAAATTGATATGTTTGATGATTTTTTTGTAAGAGCATTATTTGCAGGAATAGGAATTGCATTTGTAACAGGACCATTAGGTTGTTTTGTAGTTTGGAGAAGATTATCTTATTTTGGTGATACATTAGCTCATTCAGCACTTCTTGGTGTAACAATGGCATATACTTTAGATTTAAATATAGCTATTTCAGTGTTTTTAATTTCATCAGTAATCGCATTAATTCTAATTCAACTACAGAAAAAAACTAATTTACCTGGTGATGCTTTGCTTGGTCTTTTAGCTCATTCTTCATTAGCTGTCGGATTAGTAGTAATAGGTTTTTTAACATTTATTCGTTTTGACATTATGGGTCTATTATTTGGTGATATATTAGCTGTAACAACTGATGACTTGTTAATTATTTGGATTGGAGGAGCTTTAATTTTATTAGTTCTTAAATTGATTTGGAAACCGTTGTTTGCATCTACAGTTAATTATGAATTAGCAGAAGCAGAAGGATTAAACCCTGATAGAGCAAAAGCTATTTTTACAATTCTTATGGCTGCTGTAATTGCCATATCAATTAAAATGGTTGGTCTATTATTAATTACAGGAATGTTAATTATACCTGCTGCTATGGCTAGAAATATTTCAGATAGTCCACAAAAAATGGTTTTATTTTCAATTATTGGTGGATTACTGTCTGTTGTATTAGGTTTGTATTCGTCATTAGAATTTAATACATCTTCAGGACCATCAATAATAGCTGCCTCGTTAGTATTATTCATACTGTCTTTATTTAAAATAAAACAATCGATTAAATTGAAAAACTGATAACATATTGATAAGAATTTAAATATGCAAAAAGAACATAACCTTTCCAAAAATCAAAAAATTATTTTTGACCTAATTGATAAATCTGGTGGACCAATGAAAGCTTATTCAATCCTTTTTAGTGTTCAGAAAAAAGGAATTAAAGCACCACTGCAAGTTTATAGGGCATTAGATAAATTAGTTGAAATAGGAAAAATTCATAAGATTGAAAGCAGAAATGCTTTTATAGCTTGTCAAAATTCAAGTTGTCAAATTTCAAAAGCAACAGCTTTTTCAATTTGTGAAAGTTGTGAAAATGTATCTGAGATTAGTAATTCAAAACTATCAAAATATTTATCTAATTTTTCAGATAACTCTGGAATGAAATATAGCAAATACAATTTAGAATTTTTTGGTTTATGTAAAAAATGTAAATCAAAATAATGGGCACAGTTTCATTAACTTTAGACGAAATATTTGAACTAGCTAAAAAAACTCTTTTGGCAAATGGTTGTGATGATGAAACAGCATCAATTTTATCAGACTTAATTAGAAATGCTGAAAGAGATGGTTCTGTATCACACGGTTTATTTAGATTACCAGCATACGTTACTGGTCTTAAAGGTGGAAAGATAAATGGAAAAGGGAGACCCGAAATAAAAAAAATATCTCCATCTGTAATAAAAGTTGAAGGAAATAATTGTTTAGCACCTGTTGTATTAAATAAAGGTTTGCCTGAATTAGCAAAAGCTGCAAAAGAAAATGGTGTTGCGGTATTAGCAATAAATAACTCTCACCATATGGCTGCTATGTGGCCTGAAACAGAAAAACTAGCAGAGGAAGGTTTAGTTGCATTTGCTTGTACATCTTACAAGCCTGCTGTTGCACCTGCTGGTGCTATAAAACCATTATTTGGAACAAATCCAATTTCATTTGCTTGGCCACGTCCAGGTAAAACACCAGTTGTTTATGATATGGCAACAGCTTCAATGGCAATGGGAGAAGTTCAAGTTGCTAAAAGAGAAGGGCACAAAGTTCCGCTTGGAACTGGATTAACAAAAGATGGGAAAGAAACAACTGATCCAGGCGAAATTGCTGATGGTGGTGTTTTATTACCTTTTGGTGGTTACAAAGGTTCTGCAATTGCAATGATGGTTGAATTAATGGCAGGAGCATTAGTTGGTGACAATTTTAGTTTTGAAACTGCTGCTAAAGATAATAATGATGGTGGTCCTCCAAGTGGTGGTGAATTTATTCTTGCCATTAACCCAGATAAAACATCAGGTACTAATTGGCAAAAACATGCTGAGGAATTTTTTGAAAAAATGAAATCAATGGGTGAAGTAAGATTACCTGGAGAAAGACGTCATAAGAACAGAATGGATACTGGTCCAAGAAATATTAACGAAGAATTAGTAAATAAAATTAAATCTTTAAGCTAAATTAATCTCAATTGGTGTGTGATCTGAAGGCTTTTCTCTTCCACGTGGATCTTTATTAATATTAATATCTTTAATTTGATCAATTATAGAATTTGAAACTAAAAAATGATCAATCCTCATACCGTTATTTTTTTGCCATGCACCTCTCATATAGTCCCAAAATGTATATCCTTCTTTATCTTCATAAAAATGTCTGTAGACGTCATTAAAACCAAGATTAATTATCTCTCTAAATTTTTTTCTTATTTCAAGTCTGTATAAAGCATCGTCTTCAAAACTTTTAACATTGTAAACATCTTCAGCTGATGGGATTATATTGAAATCACCAGCTAATATAATATTTGAATTTTTTTTAGATAATGTTTTTAATTGCTTTATTAATTGATTAAGCCAATCTTTTTTATAATCGTATTTTTCAGTATCTACAGGATTACCATTAGGGGTGTAAATATTTATTAATTGTATATTTTTTTTCTTATGTTCAAATTCAGCTGAAATTATTCTTGATTGTTTTAACTTATCCTTAATTAAATCTGTTTTGACATTTTTTAATTTATTTTTTGAGATGATCGCTACACCATTGTAACTTTTTTGACCAAATACATGACTTTCATAGTCCATTGATGAAAAATCATCATATGGAAAATTAACATCTTCAGTTTTGATTTCCTGCATCATTAACATATCAGGTTTATATTTTAATAAATAGCTTTTGATATTTTCAATTCTTGCTCTTACCGAGTTTACATTCCAAGATGAAATGAGCATTAAAGCGAGAAAGACACTCCACAACCACATGAAGATTTGGTTTGTGGATTAGAAATTTTGAATTGTTCACCTATTAGTTCAGACACATAATCAACCTCAGATCCTTTAAGCAAATCAGCTGAAGTTTTATCAATTAAAATATTTTGATAATTTAAATCATCATCTTGTTTTGATTTATCAAACGTAAATTCATATTGAAAACCAGAACATCCTCCACCTTTGATAGCGATTCTGAAGAATGATCCTTTGTCTTTTTTTGATAACAAATTATCTATTTGTTTTAACGCTTTATCCGTAAATTTAATTTCTTTAATCATGTCTGAACACTGATATTACTAATATAATACTTAATTATTTAAATTAAAGGATGAAAAAAGACACTTTGTTAGGAGTATTTAAAAGTAAAGGCAGACTTAATAAAGAGGCTAATTCAAAATATAGATCTCCTTTTCAACGCGACAGAGATCGGATAATACACAGCGCATCATTTAGAAGATTAAAGCATAAAACTCAAGTATTTGTTAACACAGAAGGGGATCATTTTAGAACAAGGATTACTCATTCAATTGAAGTTGCTCAAATAGCAAGATCAATTGCAAAATATCTAAAATTAAATGAAGATTTAGCTGAAACCTTAAGTCTTGCTCATGATTTAGGTCATACTCCATTTGGCCATGCAGGAGAGGATGCTTTAGATGAATGTATGCATAATTATGGTGGTTTTGATCACAATCTTCAGACACTAAGAATAGTAATGTTTTTGGAGAATAAATATTTTAAATTTGCTGGATTAAATTTAACTCTTGAAACTTTAGAAGGCCTTTTAAAACATAACGGACCTGTAGATGATCTAAGCATGATCAATAAATTAATTGGTTCAAAAGTTTTCAAAAATAAAATTAATTTTAATACTTATCCATCATTAGAAGCTCAAATATCAGCCATATCAGATGATATTGCATATAATAATCATGACATTCAGGATGGAATTAAAGCAAACCTATTTAAACTTGAGGAACTAGTTGAATTAGAATTTTTTAAAGACATTTATAAAAAGTATAAAAATAAAATAAATAAAAAAAATTATAAAATTGCTATTTATCAAATCATCAGAGATTCAATAGATATTATGATAAGAGATTTACTAAGTAATACAGAGAAAAATATTAAAAAATTTAAAATTAAGTCATTAAAAGATGTATCAAAATCAAATCAATTAATAGTTTCTTTTTCAGATAAAATAGAAAATTCAGAGCAAGAAATCAGATCATTTTTAAGACATAGAATGTATGACAATAAATCGGTACTTAATAAGAATCAAAGAGGTAAAATGATAATTAAGAAATTATTTAAAATAATTAAATCAAATCCAAGAAAATTTCTTACTAAAGAGCAATTGACTAAAGACAAATATAGAGCTATTTCAGATTTTATATCTGGTATGACAGATAGATACGCAATTAACCTATACAATGATAATAAATGAATATTTTTGAATTATATTTAGATAAAATTAAATCAATTATTATTGAACTTAGTAAAAAAAATCAACTCATCGTTCCAGAAAGTTTCAATGGTATTAATGCAGAAATACCACCCCCAAAATTTGATTGTGATATTTCAACTAATGTTGCAATGGTTTTATCGAAACTAAACAAAACTTCTCCAATACAATTAGCAGAAAAGCTTGCACCTGAAATAAAAAATAGCGACGATCTAATAGAAAACATATCCATAGCTAAACCTGGTTTTATAAATATTAAATTTAAGCCATCTTTTTGGTCAAACTTTATTAAAGAAATAATTGATAATGCTGAAAAATTTGGAATTAATGAAAAAGAGAAAAAAAATAATTATTTAGTTGAATTTGTATCAGCTAATCCAACAGGACCTTTGCATGTTGGTCATTGTAGAGGAGCTATTTTAGGTGATGTCATATCTAATGTGTTAATATTTAATAAACACAAGGTTACAAAAGAGTATTATGTAAATGATTATGGTAACCAGATAATAAATTTTACAAAATCTGTATACTTTAGAATTAGGGAAGTAAAATTTAATGAAACATTTCCTCAAGATAATCCTGATTTGTATCCAGGAGATTACCTTGTTGATTTTGCAAAAAATATAGTTTCGGATAATTCAGATCTAAATTTTGATGATTATGAGCAAATTTGCGATAAGTTGACAGCTTTATCTATAGAACAGGCGCTACTTTTAATTAAAAAGAACCTTAAGAGTTTAGGAATTAACCACGATAATTTTGTTAGTGAAAAAAGCATTGTTTTAAACAAAGAAGTAGAAAGTGTAATAAAATTTTTAGAAAAAAATAAATTTGTTTATAAAGGAAAAATTAAAGCTCCAGTGGGAGAAGACGATAAAAACTGGGTAGAACGAGAACAATTACTTTTTAAATCTACTGATTTTGGTGATGATAAAGATAGAGCATTGCAAAAATCAGATGGAGCATGGACTTATTTTGCAAGCGATGTTGCTTATCATAAAAACAAAGTTGATCGTAAATTTGATTATTTAATAAATATTCTTGGTGCAGACCATGCTGGTTATATAAAAAGAATTTCATCTTCTGTTGAAGCTTTGTCAGGAAAAAAAGATAAATTGATCTGCAAAATTAGTCAGCTTGTTAAACTCATTAAAGATAACAAACCATTTAAGATGTCTAAAAGAAAAGGTGATTATATAACAGTTGATGATTTAATTAAAGAAGTAGGAAAAGATGCAACTAGATTTATTATGCTTAACAGAAGTAGTGATGTTGAATTAGATTTTGATTTTGATGCTGTAAAAGAAAAATCTAAAGATAATCCGTTATATTATGTTCAATATTGTTATGCTAGAATTTCATCTGTCTTTAGACATATTGATAAGGATTTAAATTCAAAAATTGAATTAGATGATTTTAGTTTTGAATACTCAAATGATGAGATCAAAATTTTAAAAAAGATTTCAGAATGGCCCAAATGTATTGATGCAGCTAGCTCAAAATTAGAACCACATAGAATACCTGTTTATTTATATGATCTTGCTTCAGAATTTCATTCGTATTGGAATCTTGGTAAACAAAACCCAGAAAAAAGATTTATTAATGATCAAAAAACAGTTTCACCAGATAAATTAATTTTTTTAAAAGCAATATCTAACGTTGTAAAATCTGGAATGAACATAGTTGGTGTTGATACACCAGATAAAATGTAATGCTAAAAGAAATTAAGTATTTAATCTTTATCGTTGTAATTGCTTTATTTATTTTTTTGACTGGTAGGTATTATTTTTCAGATGAAAACAAGAAGAAATCATACAGATCTTTTAAAAATAACGATGAAAAAATTAAATTATATTCAAAAAATTTACCTATTTTGGAAAACGACACGCAAAATGTAATAGAATACGTTAAGCAAACAAACAAAAAAAAGAAAAAAAAGTTTAATTTTTGGAAACTTTTAGAGAATGATTAAGAATAGAAGAGCTTTTATTGTTGGTTTAAAATCATCAAAATTATCAAACAAAGAGATTACTTTTTTAAAGAAATATAAACCATGGGGAGTTATTTTATTTTCAAGAAACATAAGTTCAATTGATCAAACTAAAAAATTAACTGATAAAATAAAAAAGATATTTAAAGACAAAAAATACCCTATATTAATTGATCAAGAAGGTGGACGAGTAAATCGATTAGGTAAAATTATTTCATTTGATAATTTGACTTCTGAATATTTTGGCAATTTATTCACAAAAGATAAGAAAAAATTTAAAATTATTTATAAATTATTTATCGATAAAACTTCGTATTTGCTTAAATCAATCGGTGTTAATATAAATAGTGTTCCTGTTTTAGATATTCGAGTTAAAGGAGCTAGCAACATTATTGGTGATAGGTCTTTTTCAAAAAATAAAAAAAATATTTCTAAAATTGGAGATATTTGTATTGATTATTTTCATGAAAATTCCATTGGAACTGTGATGAAACACATACCAGGGCATGGATTAGCTAAGGTAGATAGTCATAAATTTACACCTGTAGTTACCAAAAAGTTAAACTATTTGAATAAACATGATTTTTTTCCATTCAAGAAAAAACAAAGCTATTTTGCAATGACAGCACACGTAATTTATCGAAGCATTGATAGATTAAATACAGCTACACACTCTAAAAAAATTATAAATTTAATTAGAAAAAAAATTGGCTTTAAAAACATTTTAATTTCAGATGATTTATCAATGAAAAGTTTAAAAGATGATTTAAAAACTAATACTATTAAAACATTTAGTGCAGGTTGTAATATTGCTCTTCATTGTAATGGCAAAATGTCTGAAATGAAGGTAGTTGGTGACAATTCACCAAAGGTTAGTAATTTTATCATAAAAAAAACATCGCTATTTTATAAAATTTTAAGTTAATATCTGAGCATGACTATTTCTGATTCTGCATTATTTAATGTTGATATTAATAATTATAATGGCCCTCTAGATGTCCTTTTAGATTTAGCCAAAGCTCAAAAAGTAGATCTTGAAGAGATATCAATTACAAAGTTAGCAGATCAGTTTCACGATTATATTACAAAAGAAAAAGATTTAAATTTAGAAATTGCTTCCGAGTATTTATTGATGGCAACCTGGTTAGCTTATTTAAAATCTAAATTATTACTTCCAGGTACTCCTGAGGAAGAATTTAAAGTTCAAGAAGTTGCTGAAAAATTAAAATTACAACTTAAAAAATTAGAATTGATAAGATTGCTTTCTGAACAAATGTTAAAAAGGAAAAGACTAGGAAGAGAAATTCGATCAAGAGGAATGAAGGGAAATATAAGATCTATTTATAGCACAGAATATAATTTAAGTTTATTTGAGCTTCTTAAGTCATATTCAACGATTATTATGACTAAGGATTTTCAAAAAATGAATATTCCTAAATTACCAGTATTTACTGCTGAGGATGGAATTAAAACTATAAGAGAGTTTTTTGGTAAATTAATTGATTGGAAAAAATTAGATGATTTAATTCCCAAAAATTTTAAAAGCGGTTCAAAATATAAACGTACTGGTAAAGCAGGAATTTTTGCTGGTTCATTAGAATTAGTTAAAGAAGGAAACCTGACTATGAAACAAGATAAATTATTTGACGATATTTATGTGAAGGAAAATAATGATTAAAAAAGAAAAAATTTCAAAAGATAATATCGTTAAATTTCCATCTAAGCTATCTGATTTGGAAAAAGAAATTGAAGCAGTAATTTTTGCTGCTGCTGAACCATTAGATGTTGATACAATCGAAAGCAAAGTTACTAAAAAAGGTAGCGTATCTAAATCATTAGAAAAGTTGCAGCAAGAATACTCTAAACGTGGAATTAATTTAGTTTGCATAAAAGAAAAGTGGTCTTTCAGAACTTCTCCTAATTTGTCAAATATTATGTCACAAGAAAGGACAGTCGAAAAAAAACTTTCTAGAGCTGCTGTGGAGACCTTAGCGATAATTGTTTATCACCAACCTGTTACTAGAGCTGAGATTGAGGAGATAAGAGGTGTTGCATTCGGAACGAATACTCTTGAAATATTGATGGAACTCAACTGGGTGAAACCAGGTGGTCGTAAAGATGTACCAGGTAGACCAATTCAGTATGTTACAACTGATGAATTTTTAAGTCACTTTAATCTCCAAAAATTATCAGATTTACCTACAATTGATGAATTAGGTGCTGCTGGATTAATTGACAGTTCTAGTGTTGATAATGCAATTTTTGGAACTGGTAAATTCTATAAAGAAAAACAAGAAGAAAAAAAAGAGGATATTTATTCTAATATTGATGAAATGTTAAACAGCACTCTTGATACAGAAGAGAAAGATTAACAAAAAAGTAACTTTTAAATTAACCATAAAAAGGTTATAAGTTTTTCATGAGCATAGGAATTTGGCAAATAGCAATCGTAGTTATATTAGTAGTCTTATTATTTGGAAGAGGTAAAATCTCTAGTCTAATGGGTGATGTAGCTAAGGGAATTAAAAGTTTCAAAAAAGGAATGGCGTCAGATGTAACTGACGATACAGAGCCAAAAAATATATCCGACGAAAATAAAGACTCAGAAAACAAAGATTAAATCACATGCCTACTATTGGTTGGTTTGAGATATTAATTGTTGTTGGTATTGCTATTATTGTTCTTGGTCCCAAAGATTTTCCAATCATGTTAAAGAAAGCAGGTTCTTGGATAGGGACTGCAAAAAGATATGTGAGCAATATTCAAAATGAAGTTTCAAATTTAGAAATTGATGAAGAAAAAATTGATAATGAAATAAAAAAAGAAACAAAAAAAGATGAGCAATGAAGAAAATGAAGGTGGATTTGTTAGCCATCTAACAGAACTAAGAAAAAGATTAATACATAGTTTTATATTTCTAATAATCTTTTTTGTTATTTGTTACGTATTTGCAGAACATATATACGGTTTTTTAGTTGATCCATTTGCTCAAGCTGTAAAAGATGATGGGTCTGATAGAAGGCTTATTTTTACAGCCTTACAAGAAACTTTTTTAACTTATATTAAGGTATCCTTTTTCACAGCTTTCTTCGTGACTTGCCCATTTATACTTATGCAAATATGGAAATTTATTGCACCGGGATTATATAAACATGAAAAAGTTGCCATACTTCCGTATCTTGTACTAACACCAATCCTTTTCTTTTTAGGAGGCATGCTTGTCTACTATTTGATAATGCCTTTAGCTATTAAATTCTTTTTATCATTTGAAAGTACAGGGATGTCTACAAGTTTACCAATTCAGCTAGAAGCCAAAGTAAATGAATACTTGTCACTTGTTATGAAGTTAATTTTTGCATTTGGGATAAGTTTTCAACTGCCCATAGTCTTAAGTTTATTAGCAAGAATAGGTGTTGTTGACAGTCAATTTCTAAAAGAAAGAAGAAAGTATGTTGTTATAATTATATTTGCTGCTGCTGCATTACTTACACCACCAGACCCAATTACTCAAATAGGTTTAGCAATTCCATTATTAATTTTATATGAATTATCAATATTTTCAGTAAAATTTATAGAAAACAAAAATTTAGAAAAAACTGATGCATAATTTAAAAGAAATTAGAAAAGACTATTCAAAATTTGAAAAAGATCTTGAAAAGCGTTCAGTTAAAATTGATTTTAATAATTTAAAAAAGCTTGATGAATTAAATAGAGATTTAATTCATAAGAAAGAAAATTTAGAAAAAGAAAAAAAAGATATTTCAAAATCTAAAGATGAAAGTTTATTCAAAAAATCTAAAGAAATCTCTACTGAATTAGAAAAGATTGCTGAGCAACAGAAAAATACTAAAATTGAATTAGATAATATTTTATCAAGTATACCAAATATACCTCATCAAGATGTTCCAAATGGCAAAGATGAAAATGATAATGTAGAAGTTTTAAAAGCTGGAAAAGTTCCAGAATTTGATTTTAAGCCCAAATCTCATCACGAACTTGGTGAAAATTTAGGTATGCTTGATTTTGATCTTGCAACAAAAACAACTGGATCAAGATTTGTATTTGTTAAAAAAGAGTTAGCGTTATTGGAACGAGCATTATCTAACTTTATGTTAGATACCCATATTGTTCAAAATGGCTATCAAGAGATTTCACCTCCATTGATTGCTTCTGATAATACGATGTATGGAACTGGCCAATTACCAAAATTTGAAAACGATCAATTTGAAATAAAATTTGATGAAGGATCTGATAGAAAATTTTTAATTCCAACTGCTGAAGTAATTTTAACAAATATTGTTAAGGATAAAATTGTTGACCAAAAAGATTTACCAATGAGATTTGTTGCTTCAACTCCATGTTTTAGAAAAGAAGCAGGTAGTTATGGAAAAGATACCAAAGGAATGATTAGACAACATCAATTTTATAAAGTTGAGATGGTCAGTATTGTTGAAAAAGAAAATTGTATTGAAGAATTAGAGCGAATGACAAACTGTGCAACAGATATACTGGATAAGTTAGAATTACCATATAGAAAAGTAATTTTATGTTCGGGTGATATGGGTTTCAGTGCTGAAAAAACCTATGATATTGAAGTCTGGTTACCATCAGAAAACAAGTATCGCGAAATATCATCATGTTCTTCTTGTTCAACATTTCAGGCCCAAAGAATGAAATCAAGATATAAAAATAAAAACAAGGAAACTGTTTTTGTTGCAACATTAAATGGAAGTGGTTTAGCTGTGGGCAGAACTTTAATTGCTGTACTAGAAAACTATCAACAAAAAGATGGTTCGATTATTGTTCCAAAGGTATTGCGACCGTATATGAATAATTTGGAATTGATTTCAGCTAAATAAAGTTGTTTTAATTACATAGATAGTATAAATATTCACATAATTTATAAGGAGATTTATGGAAGGCTCAGGAATAGGACAATTTATACCGTTAATTTTAATTTTTGTTATTTTTTATTTTTTCTTAATCAGACCACAGCAAAAAAAAGTTAAAGAGCATAAGGCAATGGTTGAAAGTCTAAAAAGAGGTGACAAGGTTGTTACTTCTGGTGGAATTACAGGCACAGTGGAGAGACTAATTGATAATGATAAAGTTGAAGTAGAAATTGCTGAAAACGTAAAGGTTGAGATAGTTAAATCAACTGGTATTCAAAGTCTTGTTAATACAAATACTCAAGAAGTTAAAAAATAATTATTTTTAGTTAAGTGCTTTATTTCTCTAAGTTAAGAATTTTATTTATAACTCTTTTTTCAGTTTTATTTATTTTAATAGCTTCATCAAATCTTTTTAAATTTGATGATATTTTTTTTGATAAAAAAATTAATCTAGGTTTAGACCTTCAAGGAGGATCATATCTATTACTTGAAATTGATAATGAACCTGTAATTGAGCAAAAATTACAAAACCTAACAACAACAATTAGAAATTACTTCAAAGAAAAAAATATTAAAATAAATAATATAAAAATAGAAAATCAAAATATTTTTTTTAATGTAACAGAAAATGATAAGCAATCTGTCTTAGATATTTTTAAGGATGAAAATAGCGACCTTAACCCTTATTACCCAAGATTTAAATCACATCAGTTAGAAATTGAAGATACAGGGTTAAATTTAAAAGTAAATTTTTCAAGACAAGGTTTAATTAAACTTAAAACTTCTTCTCAAGATCAAGCTATAGAAATAGTTAGAAGGAGAGTTGATGAGGTTGGAACTAATGAGCCAAACATACTTAAAAGAGGAAACAACCGAATTTTAGTAGAGTTACCTGGATTAGATGATCCAATGAGAATAAAATCATTACTTGGTAAAACTGCAAACCTTACTTTTCGCTTTGTAACAAATGATGAAAATGATCGTTTCGGAGTTGAAAAGTTAAAATTTGAAAATGGCCTAGAAGAAGCCACAGTTAGTAAAAGAATTATAATAAGTGGTGAAAATTTACTCGATGCACAACCAAAAATGGATACTCAAGCTAACCAAACAATTGTTTCATTTACTTTAGATAGAGTAGGTGCAAAGAGGTTTGGTAAGGCAACATCAACTGGTATTGGAAAACAATTAGCAATCGTTTTAGATGGTAAAATTATTAGTGCACCTGTAGTTAGAGATACGATTGCTAGTGGTTCTGGTCAGATAAGTGGTGGCTTTACTTTTCAAACAGCAACTGATCTAGCTTTATTATTAAGATCGGGAGCATTGCCAGCACCATTAGAAATAATTGAAGAAAGAACAGTTGGACCAGATCTTGGACAAGACTCAATTAATGCAGGAATGATTGCTTTAGCAATAGGTTTTATATTGGTGATAATTTTTATGTTCGTAAAATATAAAATTTTTGGATTAATTACCAATGTAACACTAATAGTTAATTTGTTTATTCTTTTAGGTGTTTTAACTTTATTTGAAGCTACTTTAACATTGCCTGGTATTGCAGGGATTATTCTAACTGTAGGTATGGCAGTTGATGCAAATGTGTTAATTTTTGAGAGAATTAAAGAGGAACTAAAAGATGAGAATAATAATATTTTAGCTTTTGATGGTGGTTATACTAAATCAAGAACAGCAATTTTAGATGCCAACATTACTACATTATTAGCTGCAATTATTTTATTTTTCATGGGTTCAGGTCCAGTGAAAGGTTTTGCTGTAACCTTAGGAGTTGGAATATTTACAACACTATTTTCAGTTTATTTCATAGCAAGGTTGTTCACAAGTATTTATGTATCAAGAAATAAAGATAAGGAAAAATTAATCTAATGATTGCTTTTAATAAATATTATAATCACTTTAATTTATTATCATCAATATTAATTGTTATTTCTTTACTATTGTTAATATTTAAAGGACTTAATTTTGGTATAGACTTCAAAGGTGGTACATTAGTTGAACTTAGAGCTTCAGACTCCAAAATAAATGTTAGTTCATTAAGAGATAGATTTAATCAAATGGATTTAGGAGATGTTTCAGTTAAAAAATTTGGAAATGATACTGATTTTTTAGTAAAATTTGAAAATAAAGATAATAAAAAGAACATCATTGAAGAAATTAAAGTTAATTTGGATAAATCTTTTGGAAACAATTATGATTTTAGAAGAGTTGAAAATGTTGGTCCAAAAGTTAGTGCCGAATTATTAAAATCTGGTGTTATAGCAATATCTTTGTCATTAGCATTAATGCTTATTTACATTTGGATTAGATTTGAATGGCAGTTTAGTCTAGGTGCAATTTTAGCTTTGTTTCATGATGTAATTGTAACTCTGGGAGTTTTTTCACTATTTAGTTTTGAAATTAATTTATCAATTATAGCAGCAGTGTTAACAATAGTTGGATACTCCATGAATGATACTGTTGTAATTTTTGACCGTGTTAGAGAAAATCTTAGAAAATATTCTGATATTAAGATTTTTGAATTAACAAATATTTCGATTAATGAAACTTTATCAAGAACTATAATAACATCTGCAACTACTTTACTTGCTTTATTAGCAATTTATTTTTTTGGTGGTGAAATATTAAAAGGGTTTTCATTAGCAATGATACTTGGTGTTGTTTTTGGAACATATTCGTCAATTTATATAGCTAATACTGTATTGGTTAGACTAAGAGTTTCCCAAAAAACTGTTCTAAGAGAAGATGAAAAAAAATAATTTAATATAAGTTTTGAGCTATTACCATTGTTAGCAACATTGGTAATGATAATAGGGTATTTGTTCTTGAGAATAGCATAGCAGTTTTAGCTGACTTTGCCTTAGTCTCTGGATCGGTTTCAACCATTCCTAAAGCTCTTTTTTGATTTGGCCAAATAACAAACCATACGTTAAATGCCATTATAATTCCTAGCCACATTCCAATTCCAATTGCAGTGTGCTTAGGTACTCCTGAACCTATACTTAAAGTCATTGCATCATGAAGATATCCATTAAGATAAGCAAGAATTAAACCTGAAAGAACAGTTATCGCTGCAGCCCATCTAAAATAAAATAATGCTGCAGGAGCAATTACTTTGCCAATAGCTGGTTTTTGTTCATCTGGAATTTTTCCCATGTTTGGAATTTGAACAAAATTGAAATACCACAATAATCCAATCCACATAATTGCAACAATCACATGTATATATCTAAACAACCAGCTCCAGAATAATGTATCAATAGCTATTCCATCGTTTAAATAAAATAATCCTAAAAACAATATTATTGCTAAAGCAAGTGATGTGTGAATTGTTTTTGATAATGATGACAGTAAATTACTCATGATTCGATATAATTATACACTAATTTTTTGATATTTTTAAGTTGTTAAATCTAAGCTAATAGAGGTTTTAAAAATTGACCGGTATAACTATCCTTAACTTTACATACTTCTTCAGGTTTTCCCTCGGCGACAATATTACCACCTTTTACACCACCCTCAGGGCCCATATCCACAATGTAATCTGCTGTTTTAATTACATCTAAATTATGTTCAATGACAACTACTGTGTTCCCAAGTTTTACAAATGTGTGAAGTATTTCTAAAAGTTTTTTTATATCATGTTGATGCAAACCTGTGGTTGGTTCATCTAAAATATACATAGTTCTTCCCGTTGATCTTTTTGAAAGTTCTTTTGCAAGCTTAATTCGTTGTGCTTCACCTCCTGATAATGTAGTTGCTTGCTGGCCGATTTTTATATAACCCAATCCAACTTTTTTCAGAGTTAATAGTTTTGTTTTTATATTAGATATATTTTCAAAATATTCACACCCTTCATCAACCGACATATCCAAAACATCAGCAATACTTTTACCTTTAAATTTAATTTCCAAAGTTTCTCTATTGTACCTGGTACCCTTACATTCATCACACTGTATATAAACATCAGGTAAAAAATGCATCTCATATGTGATTACACCATCACCCTCACAAGCTTCACATCTACCTCCTTTAACATTGAAAGAAAATCTTCCAGGTTTATATCCTCTTGTTTTGGACTCTGGTAGGCTTGTAAACCAATCTCTAATAGGACCAAAGGCTCCCGTATATGTTGCTGGATTTGATCTTGGAGTTCTACCAATAGGTGACTGGTCAATATCAATTATTTTATCAATTAATTCAACGCCCTTATAACCTTTAAATGATTTAGGTGCTTTTCTTGCTTTATTATTTAAAGTTAAATTTAAAGCATGAAACAATGTTTGTAATATTAGAGTAGATTTTCCACTTCCAGAAACACCAGTAATACAGGTAAATGTTCCAGTTGGGATTTTTAGGTTCACATTATTTAAATTATTTCCACTTGCACCATTGATTTCTACAAACCTTCCATTTTTAGCTAAACGTCGTGATTTTGGAATTTCAATTGTTTTTTTATTAGCAAGATACTGTCCTGTAATACTATTTTTGTCTTTTTTAATTTCTTCATATGATCCTTGAGCTGTTATCTGACCACCATTACTTCCGGCTTCAGGACCAAGATCAATAATATGATCTGCATTTTCCATTGTCTCGGTGTCATGCTCAACAACAATGACTGTATTGCCAAGATCTCGTAATCTTTTTAATGCATTAATAAGCTTCACGTTATCTTTTTGGTGTAATCCAATTGATGGTTCATCCAAAACATACAACACACCTGTTAAACCAGATCCAATTTGTGAAGCTAATCTTATTCTTTGAGCTTCTCCACCTGATAAAGTTCCAGATTCTCTAGATAGTGTTAAATAGTCTAAACCAACATTAAGTAAGAAATTTAATCTTTCATTTATTTCTTTTAAAACATGTTCAGCAATTTTAAATTGTCTTTTATCGAGGTTATTTTCTAAATTTTTAAACCATTCTGCTGCATCTAAAATAGATTTTTTTGTTACATCACTAATATTAAGATCATTGATTTTAACACATAATGCCTCTTGTTTTAATCTGTCACCATTACACGCTTCACATGCGGTATCAGATTGATATTCAGCAATAGCTTCTCTTTTCCATTCGCTATCAGACTCTAAAAATCTTCGTTCAAGATTATTAATTACACCTTCAAAAGTTTTTTTGTATGAATACTTTTCGTATCCATCATCATAATTAAATTTAATTTCATCTTCATCAGAGCCATAAAGAATAATATCTTTAATTTTTTTTGGTAATTTTTTCCATTTTTCATCTAAAGAAAAACCATAATGTTTTGCTAAAGATGCTAAGGTTTGAGCATAATATAGAGTAGTTGATTTTGACCAAGGTTCGATTGCTCCATCAGCTAAACTTTTTCTTTCATCAGGAACAACTAAATTTGGATCAACATTTAATTTCATTCCAATTCCCTCACACTCTTCGCAAGCTCCATAGGGGCTGTTAAATGAAAAAAGTCTTGGCTCAATTTCCTCAATTGTAAAACCACTTTCAGGGCAAGCAAATTTAGTAGAGTAAATTAACTTTTCAATTTTTCTAAATTTTTGAGGTAGTGTTTCATCCTCATATTCGACAAATACTAAACCGTTAGCCAAATTTACAGCTGTTTCAATACTTTCGGCTAATCTGTTTCCAAGTTTAGAATTTAAAACTATTCTATCGACTAAGATTGAAATATCATGTTTAAGTTTTTTATCTAGATTAGGTGATTTTTCTATATCATATAAAACATTATCAATTTTAATTTTTCTAAATCCTCTTCTCTTGTAGCTTAAAATATCTTTTTTATATTCACCTTTACGACCTCTTACTACTGGAGCATAAATATATATTGTTGATTTTTTAGGTAATTTTTTAACTAAATCTACTATTTGTGTAATTGTTTGAGAGGTTATTGGTTTACCTGTAAATGGCGAGTAGGGGATTCCTGCTCTAGCGTATAATACTCTCATATAATCATAAATTTCTGTCACAGTTGCAACAGTAGATCTTGGGTTTTTTGAAGTATTTTTTTGTTCTATTGCAATAGCTGGACTTAATCCCTCAATTAAATCAACATTTGGTTTTTTCATTTTATCTAAAAATTGACGTGCATATGCAGATAAACTTTCTACATACCGTCTCTGACCTTCTGCGTATATAGTATCAAAAGCTAAAGATGATTTTCCTGACCCTGATAGACCCGTTATGACCACAAATTTGTCTTTTGGAATCTCTACAGTAACATTCTTCAAATTATGTTCTTTAGCGCCCTTAATAACTATCTTTTTCATCATAATTTTAGTTGCTTTGAGTTAATAAAATTAATATTCAGAAGAATTGTGATATAAATCTAATTAACTAATTTAACAAATATTAAATATTATGGCTGGAAGTTTAAATAAAGTATTATTAATTGGTCGTTTGGGCGCAGATCCTGAAATCAAGCAAATGGTAAATGGCAAAAGTGTAGCCAGATTAAGCCTTGCAACAAGTCAATCCTGGAAAGATAAAAACACTGGTGAAAGAAAAGAAAAAACAGAGTGGCACCGTATAGTTGTATTTAACGAAGGTTTAGTAAATGTTGTTCAACAATATTTAAAAAAAGGTGCACAAGTTTATGTAGAGGGACAACTTACAACAAGAAAATGGAAAGATGAACAATCGGGACAAGATAAATATTCAACTGAAATAGTTATACAAGGATATAATTCTTCACTGACAATGTTAGGTGGAGGTAATTCAACCGGTGGAATTCAAAATGACACAACTCAACAAAATAACATTGAGGATTCTTCACAAGTGTCAGATATGGATGATGAAATTCCATTTTAATTTCTATGAAAAATACTGAAGAGTTTAATGATAAAAATATAAAATTAATCTCAATGCATGATGAGATGAGCTCATCATATCTTTCTTATGCAATGAGTGTAATTGTAAGTCGTGCACTTCCTGATGTAAGAGACGGATTAAAACCAGTTCATAGAAGAATTTTATATGCAATGTACAAAGGCGGATATGATTGGTCTAAACAATTTAGAAAATCTGCAAGAATAGTTGGAGATGTTATTGGTAAATATCACCCTCATGGTGATCAGTCTGTTTATGATGCTTTAGTTAGAATGGTTCAAGATTTCTCTATGAGCCTACCTTTAATTCAAGGCCAAGGAAATTTTGGTTCTATAGATGGTGATCCTGCAGCAGCAATGAGATATACCGAAACTCGTTTATCAAAAGTTTCTCAATATTTAATTGATGATATTGAAAAAAACACAATTTCTTTCAAAAGCAATTACGATGAAACCGAGAAAGAACCTAGTGTTTTACCAGCACAGTTTCCAAATTTATTAGTAAATGGAGCTGGTGGTATCGCTGTTGGTATGGCAACCAGTATACCTCCTCATAACTTAGGTGAAATTATAGATGGTACGTTGGCCTTAATTGATAATAAAGATATTAAAATTAGAGAGTTAATGAAACATATACCTGGTCCAGATTTTCCAACCGGTGGTATAATTATAGGCAAAGATATAATTAAACAAGGATATAACAATGGGAGAGGGTCCTTTAAGATTCGAGGTGAAATTTCAATTGAACAACAAAAAAATGGACGTGAAAGACTGGTAATAACTTCTATACCTTATCAAGTTAATAAATCTGTTTTAAATGAAAGGATTGCTCAATTAGTAAGAGAAAAAAAAATTGAAGGAATAAGAGATATTAGAGATGAGTCAAACAGGGAAGGTATCAGGGTAGCAATAGATTTAAGAAACGGTGTAGAACCAGAAACTATAAAGAGACAATTATATAAAAATACTCAAATAGAAAGTTCTTTTGGTTTTAATACTTTAGCTATTGTTGAAGGAAAACCTCAAACTTGCACACTAAAAGATTTTTTATCTAATTTTTTAACTTTTAGAGAAGATGTAGTAATTAAGAAAACTAAATTTAATCTTCAAAAAGCAGAAGAGCGTGCCCATATACTTATAGGATTATCTGTTTCAGTTGAAAATTTAGATAAAATAATAAAAATTATTCGATCATCTAAAACACCCGATGATGCTAAAATATCAATTCTAAAAACTAAATGGAAAATAAATAAATCTCAAAAATTAATTTCTTTAGTAGAAGGAAAAAAAGTTAAAAATCTTTATTCTTTATCAGAACCACAAGTTATAGCTATTTTGGAATTAAGACTTCAAAAATTAACTGCATTAGGAATAAATGAAATCGAAGTTGAAATTAAAAAATTAGCCGAACTAATTACTAAATATAAAAAGATTATTTCATCAAAAAAAGAACTTTTAAAAGTAATCAGTGAAGAATTAAAAAATATCAAGGAAAAATTTGCAATTCCAAGAAGAACTAAAATTATAGATGCTGTTTTAAATTATGATATTGAAGAAACTATTCAAAAACAATCGGTTATAATTACAGTTACATTACAAGGATACATAAAAAGAGGTTCCTTAGATGGAGTAAAAAAACAAAAAAGAGGTGGTAAAGGAAAATCAGGCATAACAACTAGAGATCAAGATTCTGTTGTTCAAACATTATCTGTAAATACTCATACTTCGGTACTCTTCTTTTCTACCGAGGGTTTAGTTTACAAGATAAAAGCATGGAAAATCCCAGAGGGGTCATCTTCATCAAAAGGAAAGTCTTTATTTAATATTTTACCCTTGAAGAGTCATCAAGCAATAAGCTCCATTATGCCAATGCCTGAAGATGAAACAGATTTAAAAAATTATCAAATAATTTTTGCTACAGCGAAGGGAAAAGTGCGAAAAAATAGTCTAGAAGATTTTTCGTCAATTAATGCATCTGGAAAAATTGCGATGAAATTGGATAACAATGATAAAATTGTAGGGGTTAAAATTTGTAAAGATGATCAGGATGTAATTTTAAGTACAAAATTTGGAAAATGCATTAGATTCGAAGCCAAGAAACTTAGAGTTTTTAAAGGTAGATCTTCTAAAGGAATTAAAGGTATAGAGTTAGTACCTAATGATCAAATAGTATCTTTATCAGTTATCGATAATGATAAAATTAATAAAAATGGAAAAAAATCGAAAGATGAAAAATCTGAATTAAAAGCAAGAGAAAAATTTGTTTTATCAATAAGTGAGAATGGTTATGGTAAAAAGACATCACATATAGATTACAGAGTTACAAACAGAGGTGGAAAAGGTATTATAGGAATAGTAAATTCACCTAGAAATGGAAATATTACTTCATCATTTCCTGTTTATGAGGGAGATGAAATTTTAATTTCTACTAACAAAGGTAGGGTTATAAGAGTTGCTGTTAAAGAAATTAGAACTGCAGGCAGAAACACTCAAGGTGTGAGAATAATTAAGTTATCAGGAGAAGAAAAAGTTGTTTCAGCTATTAAAATTGATGATAATTTGATTTAATGAGTAAAATTGCAATTTACCCAGGAACATTTGATCCAATTACTTTTGGTCATATAGATGTAATAAAAAAATCATTAAAACTATTTGATAAAGTAGTCGTAGGTGTGTCTGATGAAAGCAATAAAAATTATTTATTCAGCTCTGATGAAAGAATAGAAATAGTGAATAAAGCTTTATTTAAAGATCTAAAGTTAAATAGAAAAAAAATAAAAGTAGTTTCTTTTGGCTCTTTAACTACTGATTTTTGTAAAAAATATAAATCAAACATTATTTTAAGGGGATTAAGAGCTGTATCTGATTTTGAATATGAATTTCAATTAGCTGGTATGAATAGAAAATTGAACCAAAATATTGAAACAATTTTTTTAATGTCTGATGTAGAAAACCAAATAATCTCATCAAGATTTGTAAAGGATATAGTTAAATTAAAAGGTGATATAAAAAAATTCACTACAAAAAGTACAATTAAATCTTTAAAAGAGAAATATGAATAAAATTTTTATTAAAATACTTATTTTGCTTTTTTTAATTACCAATCAATCAATAGCTGAGGAGAATATAATGATATTAAAATTAAAAGATGGTGACGTTAAAATTGAATTATTTGAAGACGTTGCACCAAATCATGTTAAAAGAATAAAGGAATTAGCAAATAGTGGAAAATACGATAACGTTGTTTTTCACAGAGTTATTGATGGATTTATGGCTCAAACAGGTGATGTGAAATTTGGAAATTCAGAATCTAAAGATTTTGATCTTAAAAGAGCTGGAATGGGTGGATCAGATTTTCCTGACTTAGAGCAAGAATTCAATAGTCTACCACATGATAGAGGCACTTTATCAATGGCGAGAGCTCAAGATCCAAATAGTGCAAATAGTCAATTTTTTATTTGTTTTCAGCCAGCTCCATTTTTAGATCGACAATATACAGTTTTTGGAAAAGTGATCGAGGGAATGGAATTTGTTGATAAAATAAAAAGAGGTGACCAAAACAATAATGGAGCTGTAACTGATCCAGATAAGATTATTAGTTTTAAATCTCAATAAATTTTTTAATGGCATTAAAAAAATTTGCCTTTAACGTTTTAAAAAAAGATAAATTTGCACGATGTGGTTTAATCCAGACTCATCGTGGCAATATACAAACCCCAGCTTTTATGCCTGTTGGAACACAGGCAACTGTAAAAGCTTGCACAATTGATGATATTAAAAAAACAGGTACTGAAATAATACTTTCAAATACATATCATTTAATGATACGACCTGGTGTCGAAAGAATAGAATCCGCTGGTGGACTTCATAATTTTATGAATTGTGATTTACCTATTTTAACTGACTCTGGTGGTTTTCAAGTTATGTCTCTCTCAAAATTGAATAAAATTGATAGAGAGAAGGGTGCTATATTTAACTCTCATGTTGACGGTAAAAAATTTTATTTAAGTCCAGAGGAGAGTATAAAAATACAATTGGGTTTAAATTCAGATATTGTAATGATTATGGATGAATGTCCCAAGAAAACTAATGATTATAATCTTATCAAAAAATCAATGGACTTGTCACTTTACTGGGCTGAAAGATCTAAAGTAGCTTTTGGAAGTAATCCTCATAAAGCTTTATTTGGAATTGTTCAAGGAGGTCTATTCAAAGATTTAAGACTCAAATCACTTCAAGAATTAGTTAAAATTGGTTTTGATGGTTATGCTATTGGAGGATTAGCAGTAGGTGAGACACAAAATGAAATGTTTAATGTGTTAGATGACATCAAAGAATACTTACCTATAGAAAAACCTCACTATTTAATGGGTGTTGGAACACCATCAGACATTTTAGGTGCAGTCAAAAGAGGTATAGATATGTTTGATTGTGTATTACCTACCAGATCTGGGAGAACAGGTTTAGCATTTACATGGAATGGAAGGATAAATATTAAAAATAATAAGTATCAAAATGATAATACTCCACTAGATTCTAGTTGTGAAAATCTTAACTTAAATAAATATTCAAAAAATTATTTAAACCATTTATTTAATACTAATGAAATATTAGCGTCAATGCTATTGACGCTTCATAATATTAATTTTTATCAAGAATTAATGGCACAAATTAGAAAAAATATTAATTCTGGCACATTTGATGATTTTCATAATAAATACATAGATAAGTTGTAGTTACAGTAACTGTGCCATTTTGTATGAATAATCATGTCAAATTCCTTAATTTAACAACCTTAATTGATGAAAACTTTTAAATTCAACGAATTGAAAAATAAAAATTTATCTGTATACACACAATATTCATTTAAAAAAAATGAATCAATTTTGTGGGCCGTTAGCTCAGTTGGTAGAGCAATTCCCTTTTAAGGAATGGGTCGATGGTTCGAGTCCATCACGGCTCACCATTAATTGATTTAACTTATTTCAATTGGTGGGTAGTCTAAAATAACATCATTCATCTTTTCATTAAGATCTTTAATTCTGTTATCTGAGGAAGGGTGTGTGCTCATAAATTCAGGAGGTTCTTTACCTTTGTTTAACTCTTTCATTCTCTCCCAGATCTTAACTGTTTCACGAATGTCATATCCAGATAGAGATGAAAAAATCATACCTAAATAATCAGCTTCACTCTCTTGTTTTCTATTAAAAGGATTTAATAATCCTAGTTGAGTAATCAATCCAACTGTATTTATTCCAGTTGTTCTATTTACTTGTGATAGTTTTCCACCACTAAAAATATCTATTAATTGTGTTCCAGTATTTACTAATGTGGCTCTACTTGCTCTTTCAACTGAATGTTTTGCTACAGCATGAGCAATTTCGTGACCCATTACAGCAGCTAATCCATCAGTATTTTTTGTTGCTTCAAGAATGCCAGTGTATACTGCTATTTTTCCACCTGGCATACACCATGCGTTCCTAACTTTTTTTCTATCAATTAAAATATATTCCCATTCAAAATTTAAAGTTGGATCTTCTAACCCAGCTCTATAAAAATACTCCGAAATTGAGTTTTCCATTTTTTTTCCAATTTCTTTTATTTCATTTAGAGTTTTTGTGTCATCACTCATTTTTTCTTTTGCTTTTATTTTTTCATAAATAGCAGCTGCTTGAGCATTTAGTTTTGCCTCAGAGACAATTTTTAATTGTTTTCTCTCAGTTATAGGTGCAGTAGTACAAGAAGATAGTAATAAACTTCCACATCCACAACCCATATAAGATAAGAATTTTCTTCTATTCATAACTATAAAATTTGATAATAGTAGTTTAACATGAATCTTAACAATAAAATATTAATAGTATTATTTATTATTTCAATATTGTTTGTTATTTACGCTAGTTACAGTTAATTTTATGGCTAAAAAAACCAACAAAAAATCATTTTCTTTAACACTTAGAAATTATTTTATTACTGGTGTTGTTGTTTTAATACCGATAGGTTTTACTTTATATTTAACTAAAATTTTAATAGGAATATCTTCAAACTTAATTCCAAAAAATATTAATCCAAATAGTTATTTACCTTTCAATATTCCTGGCGTTGAAATTGTAATTTCAATTTTACTTATTACTATTGTTGGTGGCTTGTCTTTATCATTTTTTGGGAGAAGAATTCTAAAATTAATTGATGATTTGTTTAAAAGAATTCCTTTTTTAAGAACTGTTTATTCAGCTATTGTTCAGATGACAGAAACTTTTTCAAAAAAAGACGATGGTAAAAAAAGTGTTGTATTGATTGAATATCCAAGAAAAGGAGTTTGGGCTGTTGGATTTGCCACAAAAGAAAATAAAGGAGAGATGGCAGAAAAAGTAGGAAAAAATTTAATTAATGTTTTTGTGCCAACCACACCAAACCCAACAAGTGGTTTCTTATTAATGTTCCCAGTAGAAGATGTTATTTATTTAAATATGTCTTTTGAGGAAGCTTCTAAATTTATAGTATCAGCAGGTACTTCAACTAAAAAATCTTAGGCGATATCATTTATTATATCAGCTCTATCGTACAATTTTATCAAAGGTTTAAATTTACTTATATCTTCATTTGATTTTTCTATTCTTCTCATTTCCTTTTCAGCTAATAAAAAAAGATCACTATTCTGAATTGGATCTGCTAACTTAAAGTTTTTTACACCACTTTGTTTAAATCCTAAAATATCCCCAAACCCTCGTAATTTCATATCTTCTTCAGAAATTAAGAAACCATCATTAGTGTCTTTTAAAATTTTTATTCTTTTTTTTGCGTTTTCGCTTAGATTTGATTTAAACATTAATATGCATGTAGAGTCTTTATCTCCACGACCAACTCTACCTCTTAATTGATGAAGTTGAGATAAACCAAATTTATTAGCATTTTCAATTATAATCGTATTTGCATTCGGAAAATCTATCCCAACCTCAATAATTGTTGTAGAAACCAAAATCTTAAATTTATTATTTAAAAAATTGTTTAGTATTTCATTTTTTTTATCTACATCAGTTTTTCCATGAAGCAAACAAACTTGATTTGGAAACTTGCTTTCTAAATATTCATATTTTTTTACAGCAGATGAGTGATCCAACTTTTTAGATTCTTCAATTAATGGACAAACCCAAAAAATTTGATTTCCTAAGTTAATTTCTTTTCTTATAAATTTTAAAACATCTTCAATTTTAACCTCTAATTTACTATATGTTTTAATTGGTTTTCTATTTTTTGGTTTTTCTCTAATTATTGAAATATCCATATCGCCATAAATTGTCATTGTTAGAGTTCTAGGTATAGGTGTTGCTGTCATTAATAATACATCACAATTTGAACCACCTTTGTCCGATAATTTTTTTCTTTGACTCACACCAAACTTATGTTGTTCATCTATGATTATTAATCCTAATTTTTTGAAAATTACTTTTTTTTGAAAAATAGCGTGTGTACCAAAAATAATATCTATTTTATTATTTTCTAATCTTTGAAGTATTTCTTTTTTTACCTTGTATTCTGATTTTCCATAAATAAGATCTATATTCATATTTTTAGGAAATAATTTTTTTGCTAGATTAAAATGTTGTCTTGCTAGAATTTCCGTAGGAGCCATAAAAGCAACCTGGAAACCAGAATTTATACTATTTATTGCCGCTAAAAGAGACACTATTGTTTTTCCACTACCAACGTCTCCTTGCAAAAGTCTAAACATTTTATTTGATGAATTTAAGTCTTTGTTTATTTCGTTAAGTGATTTTTGTTGATCATTGGTAAGAGAAAAATCTAATTTATCAATTATAGAATTTTGTTTATTTAAATTGATAACTTTATTTTTTTTTTTTATTTTTTTTATTTTTTTTCTTATTTCAGAATTAACAAGAAATGTTGAAAATATTTCATCAAAAGCAAGTCTTTGATAGAAATTTGATTTATAATTTCCAATATTTTCAGGTTTATGAAGTTCTTTAATTGAGCTATTCCAACTTATATTTTTAAATTTAGATAAAATATTTTTAGAGTGCCATTCATTAAAAACTGGTAAATTATTGATTATTTGATTTAAGATTTTATTATATATTTTTTCAGAAATACCTTCGGTTAAGGAGTATTTATTATGAGTTTGCTTGATTAAAGAAGAATCTTCAGAAACATATTTTGGATTTGTAATTTGGTATTTATTCCTAAAATAACCTATTTTACCGCTAACAGTAATTTCTTTTCCTAATGGAAGTATTTTTTTTATGTATCCTTCATGACTATTAAAAAAAATACAATCTATTTCACCAGTTTCGTCACTACATAAAACTCTATTTGGTAATTTTCTTATACGTGGGAAATTATATTTTTGAGGAATTATAGTTACTGTTTGTATTTCACCAATTTTTAAATCTTTTATTTTTGATGATATGCTTCTATCTGTATAAGATTTTGGAAGTTTCCATAGTAAATCAAATAAATTATTAATATTTTTCTTCTTTAATAAATTTTTTGTTTTAGTTCCTACACCTTTTAAAGAACTTAAATCTGACAATAAATATTCATAATTTGTTTTATTATTCATTAACTATTAATATATTCTAATTATTATGATCAACATAGTTGAATTAAAAAAAAAAATTATTTACCGGTCTAATTATAGAGGCACAAAAGAAATGGATAATCTTTTGGGTGCATTTACAAAAAAATATATAAATAATTTAAATGAAAATGATCTTCTTGATTTAGAAAAACTTCTGAATATTGATGACACTAATTTGTATAATTTTTATAATGGTTTTAAAACCGATTTTGAATTTGAAAACAATAATATTAATTTCTTATATAAAAATTTTAAATATATACAAAAATGATGGCGGAGAGACTGGGATTCGAACCCAGGAAAGAGTTGCCCCTTTGCCGGTTTTCAAGACCGGTGCTTTCAACCGCTCAGCCATCTCTCCGTGAGCAAGGTTTTATAATTATAATTATTTAATTCAACAATAAAATAGTCTAATAAACTTATTAATTACAAGCTTCATGCTTTCCTATGAATAAAGAATTTAACAAAGGCTTATTACTCGCTGGGTTTGGATCATTTTGGTGGGGTTTTTTTGGTGTAATTTATTTTAAATATATATCTTATATAGGACATATTGAATTAGTAGTTCATAGATGTTTGTGGACAGCGTTTACTTTAATTCTGACTACTTTTTTTTTCTCTAAATGGAATGTTTTTTTTAAAATTGTAAAAAATAAATCAAATTTAATTTATTTGTTCATCTCAGGATTTTTAATTTTTATAAATTGGGGTGTATGGATATATGCTATAGCAACAAATAGAATTATTGATGCAAGTTTTGGGTATTTTATAATGCCCATTTTAAGTGTAATGCTTGGTTATCTTTTTTTTAAAGAAAAACTTAATAAAAAAAGAATCTTTTCAATTTTTTTAGTCATTCTATCAATTCTTTTTTTAATAATCGTAAGCATTAAATCATTGCCCTGGGTTGGTTTAATTGTTGCTTTAAGTTGGGGTTTTTACAATTTAGTTAGAAAAAAAATTAATGTTGATACTGATGTAGGCCTTCTTATTGAGAGTTTATTTATATTACCATTTGCACTGTTGGCTTTTTATTTAATTGCAAGCAAAGGTTATAATGATTTTAAATTATCTGATCCTTCGATGATGCTATTTATTTATCTTGCTGGACCTATGACCGTTATACCTTTATTTTTATATGTTAGGGGAGTTGAACTCTGTGGTTTAGGACCGACAGGCATGATATTTTATATAACTCCTACTTTTCAGTTTTTATTGGGTTATTTTTATTACAACGAGCCTTTTTCAATAACAAAATTAGTTAGTTTTATTTTTATTTGGATTGCTGTAATTATATATTTGAAGGATTTGCATGAAACTAATTAATTTTTTTTTATTTTCTATTTTTATTTCTATTAATTTCTCATTTGCTGATATCAATAAAGAATTTGAAAATTGGAAATTAAATTTCAAAAAAATAGCTTTAGAAAACAATATTTCAGAAAAAACCTTTGATACAGTTATGTCTGATACTCGATTTTTATCAGATGTGATAAAATATGACAGGTATCAACCTGAATTTTACGAGGATACTAAAACTTATATTTCAAAAAGAACATCTTCAAAAAAAGTCTCTTTAGGAAAAAAATTCTATAAAAAAAATTCAAAATTGATAAATACTGTTGAAAACGATTTTAATATAGAGAGAGAGTTACTATTAGCCCTGATGGGAATAGAAACTAATTTTGGAACGTATGTTGGTAAAATGGATATTTTATCCTCTTTGGCAACTTTAAGTTTTGATAAAAGAAGATCAGAATTTTTTACAAATGAATTATTAATACTTTTGCGATTAATAGAAAATGATCAAATAGATTATAAAACTTTATATGGGTCTTGGGCAGGTGCTTTTGGTTTTTTTCAATTTATGCCATCAACAATGAAAAATTATGCTATTGACCATGATGGCAACGGATATATAGATTTAAAAAATAATAATGATGCTTATGCTTCTGCATCTAATTATTTAAATCAAATAGGTTGGAAAAGTGAAAATCCTTGTTTTTTTAGAATTGATTTATCAGACAATATACCAAGCAAATATTTAAACATTTCTGCAAAAAAACTTCATGATAAAAAAAAGTTAAAATATTTTAGAAAATTTATTAAAAATAATGATCAAATAGATAATAAGTACAACTCTTTAAAGGTAGCTATTATAACTCCAGATAAAGATATAATACCTGATGCCGAAACTTTAAATCCTGCTTATATTGTATTTGATAACTATGAGATAATATTAAAATGGAATAGGTCATTGCGATTTGCTTTAGCTGTTTGTACATTAAAAGATAAATTTAAAAATGAACTTTAAAAAACTTATATTAATTATTTCTATTCTTTTTTTATCTGCATGTAATCAATTTGATCAAAATAATAAAAACTTAGTTTATATTAGTGATCAAAAGTATAGCAATACTGGATTTGCCTTAATATATAATCATGAATTAAAAAAAGAAAAAAAAATATCTAAAAAAATTGATAATAGATCTCTATTAATTTTTCATAATAAAATTAAAAAAAATTCATTTGTCAAAATTACAAATCCTATTAATGATAAATCCATTATAGCAGAAGTAATCTCTAATGATGTTACATTTTCATCTTTTTACAACTCTGTAATTACGCAACGTATTGCTGAAGAATTATCACTTGACCCTAAAGAACCTTATATCGATCTTGTTTTAATCTCAAAAAGTTCAACATTTGTAGCTAAAAAGGCAAAGACTTTTGATGAAGAGAAAAGTGTAGCTGAAAAAGTTCCTGTTGACGGAATTACCATAGATAATCTGGGTAAAGAAAAGAATAAAAAAGTTAAAATAAAAAAACATAAGTTTTTATATTCAATAAAGATTGCAGATTTTTATTACAAAGACTCAGCGGAAAATATGGTTGATAGAATAAAAGATGAGACAAATATAAAAAAATCAGTAATTAAGAAATTATCTAAAACTAAATATAGGGTATTATTGGGTCCATTTAATGATATAAAAAAACTAGAAAAATCATTTAATGAAATAAAAGTATTAAATTTTGAAAATATAGAGATATTAAAAGATGTTTAGAATATTATTAATAGTAATTTTTTTTTGTTTTTCATTAGTAAATGTTTCAAAAGCTAATTTTGATGTAAAGGCAAGAACAGCAATATTACAAGATTATCATTCTGGAGAAATTCTCTATGAAAAAGAAGCAGATATATCAATTTATCCTGCTTCTATGACAAAAATAATGACAGCAATTATTGCTTTCGATCTAATAAAATCAGGCGATCTTAGTTTAGACGAAAAATTTATAATATCTGAGAGAGCTTGGAGATTATCTACATCTGGATATTCATCGATGTTTATAATGGTAGGTGATCAGGTCTCTGTAGAAAATTTATTAAGAGGTATTATCGTTGCTTCTGGTAATGATGCATGTATTGCATTAGCTGAAGGTATAGCAGGCACTGAAGAAGAATTTGCAATTTTAATGACTGCCAAAGCAAAAGAATTAGAGATGGATAATACAAACTTTTCTAATTCATCAGGAATAAATGACCCTGACAATTACTCAACTGTTAGAGATATTTTAAAAATGTCTAGATATCTAATTAAAGAACATCCTGAATTTTACAAAATGTTCGCTGAAAAAGAATTTACGTGGGATAGAACTGGGGGTGATCCAATAACACAAGGAAATAGAAATCCTTTGCTTTATAAAAATCTTGGAGCAGATGGAATAAAAACTGGTTATTTAGCTGTCGAAAAATATTCTTTAGCATCATCAATAGACAGAAATGGTAGGAGATTGATTGCAGTTGGAAGCGGTTTTAATTCAAAAAATGCAAGATCCAAAGAAAGTACAAAATTACTTACATTTGGCCTTACCAACTATGATCTTGTAGAAATAGCCAAAGCTAATAAACCTTTACACAAAATTGATGTTTGGTTAGGAAAAGAGAATATTGTCGAAGCATATACAAAGGAAGATGTTTATAAAACAATCAAAAAAGCGAAAAAAAAACTTTTAAAAGTTGCCGTTAAGTATGAAGGCCCAGTCGAAGCACCAATTAAGAAAGATCAAAAAATAGCCACTCTAAGAGTTGTTTATGATCAAGAACTTGTTGGTGAATATGATTTACTTTCATCAAAAGAAATAAAAAAAGTTAATTTTTTTACAAGATTAATAAAATCAATAAATTATTTAATTTGGGGTGATGTCTAAAAAACCCATCATTGTTTTCGAGGGTATAGAGGGTAGTGGCAAAAGTCATCATATAAATAAAGTATCTAAATATTTAGATAAAAAGAAAATTGGTTATATAAAGATAAGAGAACCAGGTGGAAGTCAAAATTCTGAAAAAATAAGGAGATTAATTTTAAACAAAAAATCTAATTTTAACATATATACAGATTTACTTTTATATTTAGCAGCACGTAGTGAAAATATAAATCTTATAAA
>CACKBU010000001.1 GCA_902598485.1 uncultured Pelagibacteraceae bacterium | reverse complement strand
AGATTATAGAAGAAACAAAAAATATTTTGAGGAAGTTATGTCTGGTGTATTTATGTTTTTTAAAAAAGATTTTAAATATAAAATTTTATATACTGGACATCAATTAATTTTAGAAAAAATTAAAATTTAGTAACCTTACCATCTAAAGAAATTAAATTTAATTCAACTTTTAATTTTGGATATCTTTTTTTTATTTGTTTTTTAATTTTAGAGAACGAATCTTTATGAATTTTCTTTTCATTTGTTGAATTGAATTTTTTTTTTGAATCAGCAATTTTAGCAGCACCACAATCTTTGTGATTAATTACTATTAATTTTTCTATTTTGTGTAATTGAATAGAAGTTTCTAAATTATCATAAAAAGTCTTATGCCATTTCTTGAATTTATCATGTGTAACCCCGATAGCCGCACCTGCAATTGTGAATGCACTATATTTTCCTGTTAATTTTTTTTTCTTTAAATAATTATAAACTAAATGTTGAAATCTTGGATCTATACAAGATAACACCATTGCTTTAAATTTTGATTTCATCAATTCAATTCAACTTTAAACATAGCCTCATTTCTTCTTTTCATTGGGAGGGTAAATGGGCTATCATAGGTTGCTCTAATTGGTGGGCTTATAATTGATATATTATTTTTTTGTAACTCTGTTTCTAAAATTTCTTTATGCTTAAGAAAGTTTCCATCAGATGCTCGTCCAGAATATCTCAGCACCGCGTAGTATCCTCCTTCGATATTAACTATTTTAACGTCTTCTCTGCTTGGATTTGGTGTATTTTCTGAATTAAATTTAGAGGGCAAGTAAAATTGCATACTCATATTTCCATTTTTTTCAACTTGGGTAACTGGGGTAGTCATTTTAATTTTCTCTTGGGTATCGTTTCTGCCTGAAATGTAATTAAATAACTTTCTAAAATTACTATCTATTCCAGATGTCATTGCTTCCACCGCTAAACGATCAGAATATTTCCTAATCTCATAAACTTCATTTTTAAAGATAACTTCATAATTTGCTTCTTCGTAAGCCATAACTGCAGAATAAGGTAAAATAAATAAAGTACAAAATACTATAAAATAAAGTTTAATAATTTTCATTGTTACATAACTTTATATTCAAAATTTTGTGTAGTTTCATTAATTTGAATTAATTTAGCGCCATTTCTCTCATGAAAATTTGTTGCCATTTCTGTGAGAGGTGAAAGGGTTACCAATCTATTTAAATGATTAGATTTTTTTATATTTTTAAATACTTCTTTTACAATTAATTTTCCCCCACCCTTTTTTTTGGACCAGACAGTATAAGCAATTGCTATTTGACCACCTGATTGATCTCTCATTGCTGTTTGAAGAAATGCATCAGTGCTTAATTTTTCTAACTCTTCAACACTTTTTGGAATTTCATTTGTATAAGCAAAACACATTACAGCATGAATTTCTCCTTTATATTCTACTCCAAAAATCTTTCTTCCATATCCTGTTCTAAACTTGTTATCTAATTCTGGTCTAACAGGATCCTCTTCAGGATTACATTCTTTAAGCTCAACAAGTTTTGCACCTTTTACCCATCCAAAAAAATTATCAATATTTTTACTTAAAACTTGTCTATTTTTTCTTAATCTTGCTTTAATTCTTGGTTTAAATTTTTTTTTCATTTTTATGATAATTATTATCTAACACTTATTTTAAAATTTTAATGCGTTATTAAATCATACCAGGTAATCATACAAAAGCTTTGCACTAGTAACAAAAATTAAAGCATATAAAATATTGTAAAATAATTTTTCCTCTATAATTTTAATTAATTGATATCCAATTAATATTCCAAACAATGCAACTGGGAACAATGTTGCTGACTGTTTAAAAGACTCAAAGTTTGTCATAGACAAATTAATATACAAAGGAAGTTTAATTAGGTTTACGAAAGTGAAAAAAAATATTCTTGTACCTACATAAATTTCTTTTTTCATTCTGAGTGGAAGTAAATAAAGGCTAGTTGGAGTTCCTCCTGCATGAACACAAAAACTTGTAAATCCTGCAACTACCGAACAAGTACCACCTTTAAAAAAGTTTTTTTCTGATTTTTTTTCTTTATTTTTTTTAAAAAAAAAATAATGTCCGGCAAATAAGAAGCCCATAACTCCAATTATGAATTTTAGTAATTCCTCTGAAAAATATGAAAAAGTTAATGATCCAATAAATATCCCAATAGCTGCAAATGGCACCATTAACTTTAAAGTTCCTAAGTCAAATTCCTTTCTATATTTATAAACAGCGATGAAATCTGAAAATATTAAAATCGGTAAAATAATTCCTAAAGCTTGATTTAGCGGCATCACTATTGTCATTAACGGAACAGAAATTAAAGTCATGGATCCGCCTAGGCCTGATTTTGCAATTCCGTACAAAATTATGGCTGGAACAACTGTGAAAAAAAATAATAAGTTTATTTCCATTTATATAATGATTTTAATAATTTCGATCCTAAAGGGCTAATTGGTTCCTGAAGTATTATTTCTTTTCCAGTTTTTTGCTTTACTAATTGTAATAGTTTAGTTGCTAACCCTTGTTTTCTAAAAATTGGATTGACAAAAATATACTCTACCTCACCTTTTTCATTAAATCTAACAAAGCCTATTGTTGTATTTTCATTTTTAAAGGTAAAAACTCCCTCAGTTTCCTCAATTTTAAAATTTGTAACTTCCAGACTGTTCATGAATCCTAGTAATTTAGGAGTAAAAGAATAACTGCTATTGCAGCAATAATGGAGCTAAGAACAATATAATTAAGCTTAATGTTGAACTTTTTCTCAACAAAATCAGTTATTTTCTCCCAGAACAAAACAATCAAAAAAATAATAATTGCTGGAAGAATATATTTAATCATTATTTATGCTTTTATATTATAACCTTTTTTAAGAAGACTCGTTACTATCACTATACAAATAACCAAAAAACTTAACATTAAACCAACACTTGTCCATATATTAAAATCTGATACTCCATAAAATGAAAATCTTAGTCCATTAATCAAATATACTACTGGATTAAAATACGTAACTATTTGCCAAAACTCAGGAAGCATATCTAAAGAATATAAGCTTCCACCTAAAAAAACCATGGGAGTTATAACAAGAGTAGGTATAATTGACATTTGTTCAAAATTAGAACTCATCAATCCAATTAAAAAACCGAACAATGCAAAAGTAAATGAAACTAACACTAAAAGAAAAATCATTAATATTGGGAATTTTACTTCAACTTCAACAAAAAAAGTTGAGGTAATAAATATCATACAACCTACAATTAAAGTTTTAGTTGCTCCTGCGCCAACAAATGCAAGAACTATTTCTAATGTTGATATTGGTGCCGCTAAAATTTCATAAATTGTTCCATTAAATTTAGGAAAAAAAATACCAAAAGATGTGTTACTTATTGATTGAGTTAATAATGTAAGCATCAATAAACCAGGTACAATATATGATCCATAACTAATGCCATCAATATTTTCAACATAGCCTCCGATTACTGAACCAAAAACAATAAAATATAAAGAAGTAGATAATACTGGTGATAATAAAGATTGCATCAATGTTCGTCTAAATCTATCCATCTCATGAAGATAAATTGCTTTAAAAGCATAATAATTAAACATTTTTATTTTCCTTTACTAAACTTACAAAAATTTTTTCTAAAGTGCTTTGTTCTGTTTTTAAATCTTTTAATTTAAATCCTGCATCTTTTAAATCTTGAAGTAAATTTGTAATACCAGTTTGTTTTGCTTGAACATTGTAAGTATAATCAATGGATATTTTATCTTTTCCAATTTCAAGATTATATTTTTCTAAACTACTTGGTATCTCTTTGACCTCTTCTTGTAAGTCTACAGTAAGCTTTTTATGACCCATTTTCTTTAATAATTCTTTTGTTTCATCAACAACTATTATTTCTCCTTGATTGATTACTCCAACTCTATCCGCAATAGCCTCAGCCTCTTCTATGTAGTGTGTGGTTAAAATTATTGTAACACCAGTTTTTCTTAAACTCTCAACAACTTTCCACATGTCTTGTCTTAACTCAACATCTACACCAGCAGTTGGTTCATCTAAAAACAAAATAGTTGGTTCATGAGATAATGCTTTTGCAATCAAAACTCTTCTTTTCATTCCTCCAGACAATTGTCGAAGTCTTAAATCTTTTTTATCCCATAAACTTAAATCTTTTAAAACTTTCTCAATATGTTTTGCGTCAGGTTTTTTTCCGTACAAACCTCTAGAATAGGAAACGTTATTAAATACGGTTTCAAATTGTTCCAGAGTAAGCTCTTGTGGAACTAAACCAATTTTTGACCTTGTTTCTCTATAATCATCAATTATATCAAATTCGTCTACTGTAACCTTTCCAGAAGATGGTCTTACTATCCCACAGATAATACTTATGAGAGTTGTTTTTCCTGCGCCATTTGGTCCAAGCATTGCAAAAATTTCACCTTTTTTAATATTAAGATTTATGTTTTTTAATGCTTCAAAACCATTGTCGTATACTTTTGACAGGTTATTTATGCTTATTTGATCGTTTGACATGTAGATAAGCATATATAGAGACAATTTATGGTATTACAATAAATTTTAATTTTCCTAAATTAAATACAATGAAAAAATTTTTAGTATTTATCTGTTTTGTATTAACATTTAGCACCAAAGCAATTGGAAAAGAAACTACTTACAGTAAAGAATTATTCAATAAAGCTCTATCAGAGGGAAAAGTTGTTGTAGTAAGTTCTTGGATTAAATATTGCTCATCATGTGCAGGTCAAATGGAAGTGTTAAAAAAAGCAAAAAAAGATTTTGAAAATATGGAATACTTTGCTTTTGATGTAACAAATAAAGAAATTGCTCAATTTTTTAACGTTCAATATCAAACAACGCTTTTAATTTTCAAAGATAATAAAGAAGTTTACAGAAGTATTGGTGAGACTACCAAAGAACTTATTTATGATGCTTTAAAATCCTCTATCTGAATTTAATTTTTAAAATTATTGCAGGCAAAAATGTTGCAATTAAAAAAGATAAAAATAATAAAGATTGAGTTATAAAAGGTGAAAACAAGTCTTTAGACAAAAATACTCCCACTAACAAACTTTTAGAAAAATCTGGAAATGGAAACATTAAAAATCCAGCAACTAGACCAATTACAATTGAAACATAAGCAGTTTTTTCATCCACTTTATTATAGAAACTATAAAAAACAGTCACTACAAACGCACAACAAAATAAATCTGCAAGAAGGAATAAATATAAAATATCAAATCCTCTTGAAGCAACTCCAAAAGCAATGATAGACAAGATTAAAATAAAATATTTAGATATTTTTAAGTAATCAGTTTTATTTCCTAAGTTAAAAGTTGCTTTACCATCAACTACAAACAAACTGGAGATAGCATTAACCAAAGTATCAACGGTTGAAATTGTTAATGCAAGACCAAGAATAACAATCAAAAAGGATAAAATTTCTGTTTGATCTTTTAATAATAAACTAAAAAATCCTAAATCAGGTCTTATAGATGGATCAATTGAAAATGAAACCATTCCAATAAAACCCATTAAAAAAACTATTGGAATAATAATAAAGAAAGAAATTACCAAACTGCTTTTTAATGTTTGATAATCTTTTGCTGCATATACTCTTTGCCAATTTCCTTGATGAAATAAATTGGTTGCCGCAACTGCAATAAAAAAAGTTAATCCAGCAGTGTATCCTGGAATATATTTTGAACTTAATAATTGAGGATTTTTCTCATGAATTAAAGAAAAAGAAAAATTATTTCCTGAAGAGGAACTAATAATTGAAATTAAAATAAATAACAAAACACCAATTACAATCATTTGAACATTGTCAGTAAATATTGATGCTCTTAAACCCCCATAAAGAGTATAGCTTAAGGTAGCTATCAAAACTATTAACGCTGTAATCCACAATTCTGTTCCAGATATATAATTGATTAATACAGCAACCGCCGTTACTTCTGCACAAAGAAAAATGAACATATAAAAGATTGTCATTAACAAAATTAACTTAAATAGACTTTTGCCAAATTTCTTTCTCATAAACTCAACTAACGAAGATCCTTTTGGAAACTCATTTCTAATTTTATTTCCAAAATAAATTAAGAAAATCATTGGAAAAGCTGTGCCTAATGCATAACCAATAACAGCACCTACTCCACCCCATGTTGCAGCCGCAACTGGACCAAATAAAATCCAAGCCCCTAAAGCTGATGCTACAAGACTTGTAGTGAGCGAAAATAAACCAACGTTTCTATTTGCAGTTAAATAATTATTTATGCCCTTATATTTATTAGAGTGAAAAATTCCTAAAAAAGAGAATATTAAACTTATTGCAATAACTAATATTAGTGATGTTGATTGAGTTAAAAAATATGTTTTATCCATTTCATCCCTTTCTGAATTACCGGACAGGTTCTTAGGGTATGATCTCAGTCTGTTAAGACACCCCTTCTTATTGTGTTTATATTATATTAATCGATATAGCTAGTGATTTAAAATTTATTTCTTAAATTATTTTTGACTCTTATGATTCATTATTTCAATCATGCATTGAGTTGCGTACTCTCGCCATTCAGATGAGTTTTTGTTTTTTAAGCTATTAAGATGGTTTCTGTTACTTTGAATGTCATCTTTATGTTTAATATAATCAGCCCCATTTAGATTTTTCTCCATTTCGGATAAATTCGTTTCCATTGCCTTTATCCATTCGTTTCCAAGCTCAACACATTTTTGATCATCTTTTTCATCACAAATTTGTTTAAAAAAATTAAAGATAACATCATCAGTATTAACTGAAGTATTCATTAATTATTGTTTACAGGTACCGATAGATTCTGGACCACAAGTTTGACCATTGGTCCATGTTGCTCCAGTTAAATTAGCTCCATCAAAATTAGCATTAGTGATATTAGAAGATGTAAAGTTAGCTTCCATTAAATTAGAGTTTTGAAAATTTGCTTCGATTAAAGTTGCTCCCATAAAATCAACTCTAGTTAGGTTTGCTCCAGTAAAGTTAGTTTTTTCAAAATTTGCACCAATTGAAACAGACTCATAAAGATTAGCTCTTACGAAGGTAGACTCTGGAAAAGTTCCAAACGATAAATTTGAAGTCATCATTATACTTTTATCAAAATTTACTTGAATAAAACTTGCAAAAGAAAGATTTGAATTTGGAAGATAACTTCCTTGTAAATCTTGTGAGTCTGAAAATCTACAATTAGAATAATCTACACCTTCTGTTAAAGGATCATCACATGCAGCATTTGAATTTGTAAAAAATAACAAACTAAATAAAGCAAGTAAGATAATTTTTTTCATAGAAAAAGTTAACAAATAAAATATGTCAAAACAATGAATGATTTAAATTTTAATAATAATTTTATATTCCTACTTTTTTACCAGTTTTTGCACTTTTAGTTATTGCTGCAAAAATTTTGAGAGAAATTAAACCATCATTACCATTCACTTTTGGTTTTACTTTTTTAGTCACTACATCAGCAAAATGGTCAATTTGGTTTACTAATGTGTTGTCATCTTTTTTGTTTTTATCTTCATTAACAAATATCTTATTCCACCAGCTTCTTTCTTTTTTATAGAACCAATATTTAAGATTGGGAAACTGCAAAGAACCTTTTGTGCCTCCAATCATATATGCAGATTGGTTGGTAATTGGGTATACAGGATTTTCTCCAGCGGTTAATTCGTAACTCCACGGTGCAACAATTGTATCTGATAAATTAAGTGTACAAAGCGCTCCTGAATTAAAGATCAAGCTTATTGTAGCTGTATCCTCTACTTGAAATTTTCTTGTTTTATTAGTTGTAAATGCTTGAACATATTTTATTGAACCCAATAAATAACAAATCATATCAATGTCATGAACTAAATTGATACCTAAAGGCCCACCACCTTTACTAACTCTCCATTTTTCTTTGTAATATGCTTTGTGTTTATACAACCAACATAAAATGTTTGCTGAAACAATTTTACCTAATTTACCTTTATTAATAAGTTCTTTTACTTTAGAGACTATCGAATTGTGTCTGCGATGATATCCAATTAGCAATGGAGTTTTATTCTTATAAGCACTACTTATAATTTTTTTTGCAGATTGAATGTTGTCTGAAATAGGTTTTTCTAACAGGACAGGTATTTTATTTTTTAAAAAACTTACAGTATGTTTTTCATGCAATTGATTAGGAGTAGCAACAATTACAGCATCAAGTTTGTTTGAATTTAAAAGCTCCGATACATTTGAATACAATGGAATTTTATATTTTTTGGATAAATTTTTAGCATTATTACTAATATCTACTATTGAATGAAGAATTGCTTTCTTTGATTTTTGAATAGCTTTAATGTGTTGTAAGCCCATTAAACCCGTTCCAACTATAGAGATATTAATTTTTTTACCCATAAATTAACTAATTTTAATTTTTGTAAAGCATGTATACCTTTTATTAGGTTTAATTAAAGTACTTGGAAAATTTTTTTTATTAGGTGCATCAGGAAAGTATTGAGTTTCTAAACAAATACCTTGGTAAGGAAATAATTTTTTTTTGTAATTTAGATTTTGTGCTGAATAAAGTTGAACACTAGGTAAATTTGAAAAAAAATCAACTCGAATATTAGTATTATTATTTTTTAAAGTTCCAACATAATTTCTATTATTTTTTTTTACAACGAAAGTTGTGTCAAAACCTTTGAATTTAGTATCAAGCTTTTTATTTTTAAAGTAATCTAATTTTTTACCAATGTTTTCAAAATTTGAAAAATCATAAATAGATTTTTTTATATTTTTGAACCTACCAGTTGGGATTAGATTTTTGTCTATTTGAAGATATTTAGATGAGTTTAATTTTAACTCATGATTATAAATCATATTTTTTTTATTTTTTTCTAAATTCCAATAACTATGATTAGTTAAATTAACATGAGTAGTTTTATTAGATTTGTATTCATATTTTATAAACAGAAATTTATTTCTTAATTGATAAGTACAATTAACAACTAGATTTCCTGGAAAGCCTTGATCGTTATCTATTGAATGGATTTGATATATTACTTTATCTTTTGTTTGATATAATTTTTTACATGGAAGAATTGAGAAACCGACTTTCCCACCGTGAAGTGTGTTTTTTCCCTCATTTGAATTTAAAATAAATTTTTTATTACCTATCTTAAATTTTGAATTAGAAATTCTACCCGCATATCTTCCACAAGTAGATCCAACACTTGGGTGTTTATACCGATAGTTTTCTTTTGTTCCCAAATTTAAAATTAAATTTACTTTCTTTTTCTTGTGATAAACTTCAAAAAGACTGGCGCCGTAATTAAGAGTTTGAACTCTTAGAAATTTATTTTGAATTGTAGAACTTTCAACTTTCACCTAGATCAAGTTATGCCACCATCAACAATAAAGCTTTGTTTTGTACATCCTGATGATTGATCTGATGCTAAAAACATTACTAACTGAGCTACATCGTTTGGTTTTAACTGTCTTTTTAAAGCTTGGCTGTCCAAAATAAGCTTTTTATATTTTGGTGTTAACCAATGTTTAATTTGTCTTTCAGTTGCAATTGAACCAGGTACAACTGAATTTGTTCTTATATTATATTTTCCATACTCTTGCGCAAAAGATCGAGTTAAACCTACAACAGCAGACTTGGCAGTTTCATAAACTACTTTATCTCCTTCTCCTAACATCCATGAGACTGAACTCAAATTTACAATGGATCCTGATTTAATTTTTTTCATTCCCGTTATAACTGCCTTAGCAGCAAAGAAATAATGTTTTAAATTTACATCCATTCTGTTTTGCCAGTATTTTTCATCAACTTGATCCGTAGAATGTCTATCATCATTTGCTGCATTGTTGATTAAAGCATGTATAGGTCCTTTGCTAGAAATAATTTTTTTAATTATTTTTTCTAATTTATTAATATCTAATAAATTACACTCTATAAATTTCGGTAATCTAAATTTATTCTTTTTTATTTTGTTTAATAATTTTTTTGTCTCTTTTAAATCAATATCAACAAAATGAACCTCACTCCCTTGCTCACAAAAATGCTCAACGATTGATGCCCCAATTCCTGAACCTCCACCAGTTATAAATATTCTTTTATTTTTTAAATCTGAATATTTTACTTTCATATTATATTCTTTCCTCTGTTTGAGCGTCAAATAAAGATGCTTGAGTTAAATCAAAGTATAATTTTGTTTCTTTGCCAAGATCTATTTTAATTGTAGATGGAAATTTAGCTAAAACTTCTTGATTTGCATAATCAAATGTCATTATTTGCTCATGACCTATGTACTCACTAAGATCTGCTCTTAAATTAATTTCAAAATCACTTTCATTAAATTTTTTAAAGAAAATATGTTCTGGTCTAATACCAAAGAAAACCTCTTTATTATTTAAATATGATTTATCTTTAAAATCATAATCTTTTATTGGAATTTCTAAATTTGATCCACTCACTGTAAATAATAAGTCTCCTGAATTTTCTTTTAAGATTCCCTTAATAAGGTTCATTGATGGAGATCCAATAAAGTCTGCAACAAAAGTATTGCTTGGCTTATTATAAATCATTTCAGGAGTATCATTTTGTTGAATTACTCCATGATTCATAATTGCAATGTTAGTACCCAAACTCATTGCCTCTGTTTGATCATGGGTCACATAAACAACTGTTGTTTTTAGCTGTTGATGAAGTTTTTTTATTTCCCTCCTCATTTCAACCCGTAGTTTTGCATCTAAGTTAGATAATGGTTCGTCAAACAAAAATATCCTTGGCTCCCTTACGAGAGCTCTACCAATAGCAACACGTTGTCGTTGTCCTCCAGATAATTGAGAAGGTTTTCTTTCTAACAATTGATCTACCTGTAGAAATTTTGAGACTTTTTCTAGCTGTTCTTGTATTTTTTCCTTTGATGTTTTTGCCTGTTTAAGACCAAAAATCATATTCTCCTTAACATTCATAGACGGATATAGAGCGTAAGATTGAAAAACCATAGCAATATTACGGTCTTTTGGCTCTACCTTGCTGACATTATAATCATCAATAAAAACATCACCCTCATTAATAGTTTCTAATCCTGCAATAATATTTAATAAAGTTGATTTTCCACATCCAGATGGTCCTAAAAGAACTAGGAAATTTCCCTCATCTATGTCTAAATTAATTTTTTTTAAAACCTCAGTCGATCCAAAGTTTTTTGATAGTTCTTCAATTTTTAACGTTTTCATTGTTATCCTTTCACTGCTCCTGAAGTTAATCCTCTAATAAAATATTTACCTGCTAATACATAGACTATAAGTGTTGGAATACCGGCTATAATAGCTGAAGCCATATCTACATTATACTCTTTCACACTTGTGCTTGATAAAACCATATTATTTAATGCTACTTGTATTGGTGCTGCTTCTCCAAATGAGAAGGTTGATCCAAATAAAAAATCATTCCATATTTGAGTGAACTGCCAAATTACAGTTACTACAATAATTGGTGCTGATATTGGCAGTAAAATTTTGAAAAATATTTTAAAAAACCCAGCTCCATCTATTCTGGCAGCTTTAACTAATTCTGTTGGAACAGAAATATAATAATTTCTAAAAAATAATGTAGTAAAAGGTATTCCATAAACTGTATGAACTAAAACTAATCCAATTACAGAATTTGAAATTCCTAATACTCCGAGAGTTCTGGCCATTGGTAGCAATATTGCTTGAAAAGGTATGAAACATCCAAATAATAAAAAAAGGAAAACCCACTGATCTCCTTTAAATCTCCATTTAGTTAAAACATAACCTGTCATCGCTCCAATAAATGTTGAAAAAAATACTGCTGGTACAACCATCTTGATTGAATTCCAAAAATATGGTCTTAAAAAAGTATCACCAGCTCCATATCCTCGACCACCCCACGCTACAGCCCAAGATTCTATATTTAATCCGCTTGGCCAACTTAGAAGTGTTCCTTGACGGATCTCTTCCATTGTCTTTAATGAAGTAACAACCATCACGTAAAGTGGAAAAATAAAATAAGAAGCAAAAAGAATTAAAATAAAATATAAAAACCATCTCAAAAACATGTTTGTATATTTAGATTTTTGTTCTAATTGCTGATACGAAGAGGATTTTAAACTATCTTGCATTCTCTCTCCTTAACTCTGAATATAAATATGGGATAATTACAGCAGCTACAGCCATGAACATCATCATTGCACTCGCTGCTGATAAACCAACCTGGCTTTTATGAAATGCAGTTTGTGTCATATATAAAGCAGGCATAGTTGTTGATATACCTGGACCACCTTGTGTCAGTGCTACGATAAGATCATAACTTTTTATAGATATATGAACTAAAATTACAAAACTTGTAAAAAATACAGGTCTCATCATTGGAAGTAAAATCTTCCAGTAAACAGTAAATAAACTTGCGCCATCTATTTTTGCGGCCTTCACAATTTCATCCTCTACCGACCTTAACCCAGCTAAAAATAGCGCCATAACAAACCCTGCGGATTGCCAAACACCTGCGATAACTATGGTATAAATGGCCATCTCCCGATCTACCAACCAATCAAAGGTAAAGTTCTCAAAACCCCAATCTCTAAACATCTTTTGGATTCCTAAAGTTGGATTTAATATCCATTTCCAAGCGGTTCCTGTCACGATAAAAGATAGAGCCATTGGATACAAATAAATCGTTCTTAGCAAACCCTCTGCTCTGATTTTTTGATCTAAAAAAATTGCAAGAATTATTCCTATAACAACACAGAAGATTAAAAATAGTGCTGTAAAAATAAGCAAATTATCTACTGCGATAAGCCATTTTCTTGATGCCCAAAGTTTTTCATACTGTCCAAATCCCCAAAGTTCATACTTTGGTAGAATTTTAGAATTGGTAAAAGATATATATAAAGTCCAAAGTACAAATCCGTAAACAAACCAACCAATCAAACCAACAGCTGGAGCCATTACAATTTTAGGTAAATTTTTTTCTAACCACTTGAACATTATAAATATTTTTTATTTTTAGATTTAAAAAAAAGGCCACTTAATCAAAAGTGGCCTTTTAATTTTGATGTACTACATATTAGCTAAAACTGAGTCAGCTAAAGCGTTAGCAGCATCTACAGATGACATATCAGAGTTAAAGTGCTCTGTAATGATATCTTGTAGGGCAGCTTTCATAGTATTTCCTTGAGCCATACCATGAGCAAAACTTGGAACTAATCCACCGCTTGCACCTGCAGTTTTGATATCTGCATTAGATGTTTTTGCACATTTGTCAAATTCATCCATTGATACGTCTAAACGAGCCGGTATAGAACCTTTGTATAGGTTGAAAACTTTTTGGAAGTTTTTACCCATCATAAGCTTAGCTAATAACTTTTGGCCAGCTTGTTTATCTGGATCGCTAGATTTGTAAAAGATAAAACTATCTACGTTATATAAGTATCCATTGTTTGAAGGAGTAGCAGCACAGTAGTAATCTACACCTGGAACTTTTCCAGCAGCTGTAAATTCACCTTTTGCCCAGTCACCCATAATTTGGAAACCAGCTTTTCCTTCAATAACCATACCAGTAGCAACGTTCCAGTCTCTTCCTGGACTACCTTCATCAGTAAACCCTTGTAGTTTTCTCATTTGATCAAAAACTTTAACTGTAGTTTCACTTCTTAAACAGCTTTCTTTAAGATCTACATAACAATTTTTGTAATAGTTATTTCCTCCAATACCCATAGCAACTGCTTCAAATACTGTAGCATCTTGCCAAGCTTGGCCACCATGTGCAAACGGAATTATTCCAGCAGCTTGTAATTTTTCAGCAGCAGCATTTAACTCATCCCAAGTAGTTGGAACTGAAATACCGTTTGCATCAAATACAGCTTTGTTTGCCCACATCCAGTCAATTCTGTGAATGTTTACTGGAGCAGCACAATAAGGTCCGCTATTATTTTCACACTTATGAATTGCTGCAATCATTGGGTCTAATAAATTGTCCCAACCTTCTGCTTTAGCAACTTCATCAATGTTATATGGAGCTACAACACCTTCTTGGTCATACTCTTGAATTGTAGGTCCTTTAATTTGAGATGCAGATGGAGGATCTCCAGCAACGATTCTTGCTTTTAATGCAACGTTAGCAGCGTCTCCACCACCACCTGTTACAGGCATGTCCATCCATTCACCACCGTTTGCAGCGAAATCATCTTTTAAAACTTTAAGTGCAGCAGCTTCACCACCAGACGTCCACCAGTGCAATACCTCTATCTTAGGTCCTGCAATTGATGAAGTAGATGTGAACGCTAATGTAATTAAAGCGATCATTAGTTTTTTCATATCTTCTCTTCCTCTTTTTATTTAGTTAACTATTTTTTTAAAAACGAAACTATAAGTAGAATAAATCCCAATTGATAACTAAAAAAACGTTATACTACTAAAAGTTGTAATGGATTTTTTTCCTTATTTATCAATATTTTTTTAAATAAAAAAAAAATTTATTTTTTTTGTTTCTACTTTAAGTTGAAGTTCTAATATGTCGCGCTTCTACCTAATCTAGCAGCGCCTCTAACTCCACTAGCGTCTCCGTATCTGGGTTTTAAAAAAACACCCTCATACTCTCTTCCAATAACAAATTTTCTAACCAATGAATCTATTTCATGCAAAAAATCAATTTCGTTTGAAACTCCTCCTCCAAATATAAAAGCATCAGGATCTAAAATATTTATGATGCTTGAAAGAGACATTGCTAAATTTACTTTAAAATCATCAATAAATCTTTCAGCATCTAGATCATGTTTTCTATTTAATTCAAAAATTTCATTTGTTTTTAAATTTTTTCCATAAAGTTTCTTAAATCTTTTTGCTAAACTTAAACCAGATAAAAAACTTTCAATTTCTGCTTCTCTAGCATTACTTGAATCAAAATTTTCTTTCTTAGCTGCAAAATATGGAATTTGGTTGTGTCCCCATTCCCCTGCTACTCCATTAGAGCCAGTAATAATTTTTTTGTCTATCACCAAACCACCTCCAACTCCTGAGCCTAATATAATTCCATATACGATTTTATAATGTGTACCAGCTCCATCTATTGCTTCAGATAAAGCAAAACAATTTGCATCATTTTCACAAAACACTTCTTTTCCAAGAGCTTTACGTAGATCGCTTTGAAATGGTTTTTTTTCTAACCAAGTTATATTTGGAGCATTTTTTACTAATCCTGTTTGAGGAGAATGAACTCCTGGATGACACACACCAATTGGTAGTTCTTGTTTAAAATCTTGCTCTAATTTTCTATGTATATCTCTTATCGCAGTAACAATTTGAGTATATTCCTTTGGACACGATATTCTTGATCTATGTTTTTCGTTCCCATTCTCTTCAAGTACAACACTCTCAATTTTTGTTGCACCTACATCAATACCTACTTGCATAACTAATATGTTGCTCTTCCACCACTTAAATCAAAAACTGCAGCTGTCGAAAATGAATTTTCTTCACTAGCTAACCAAGTAACTAATGATGCTAATTCCTCAACTTTAGCAAATTTGTTTCTAGGAATTTTTGATAACATATAATTTATATGTTCTTCAGTCATTTGATCAAAAATTCTTGTTTTAGCTGCTGCTGGGGTTACACAATTCACAGCTATATTTTTTTGCGCTAGCTCTTTACCTAGAGATTTTGTTAAACCTATAACGCCAGCCTTTGAGGTACTATATGCACTTGCGTTAGGATTGCCTTCTTTTCCCGCAATAGATGCAATATTTACTATTCTTCCATAATCATTTTTTAACATAAATGGAACGACTGCTTTACAACAATAAAAAACTGAATTTAAATTTAAGTTCATTACTTTTTTCCATTCATCTAAAGGATATTCAGCGACAGTGGTATTCATACCTGCGATACCTGCGTTATTTACAAAAATATCTATTTTTCCATAATTTTTCTCTACTTCTTCTAAATTTTTATTTACTATTTCAAAATTAGTTACGTCTACGACCTGATGACTTAGGTTTTCTGATTTAACTTTATCAATCGCTTGTTTAGCAGCATTTTCATCAATATCCCAGATTACAACTTTAGCTCCTGCTTTAATAAATCTTTCAGTTATTGCTAAACCAAAACCCTGGGCTCCACCAGTAACAACTGCCACTCGATTATTTAAATCGTACTTAATCATAATTTTTTTTTAATTTTCTCGATCTTATTAAAGGAAAAGCCAAAGCAATTAAAGACAAAATAAAGAATGTTAAAGCAATCGGTCTTGTGAAAAACATTAGCCAATTACCATCAAATATAACTAGAGATTGTCTTAAAGTTCCTTCAACTAACTCACCCAAAATTAATCCAATAATTACTGGTACTACTGAAAAACCATATCTTCTCATAAAGAAACCTAGCACTCCAAAAAATAACATTATCCAAACATCTATTATGGATTGATTTAGAGAATAAGTTCCACATACTGAAACTGCAAATATCATTGGCCATAAGATTTTATTAGGTACTAAAGTAATTCTTGCAAATATTTTTGCTCCAAAAAATCCAAAAATAAAAAAAAGGAAATTAGCTATTAGCATGGCGCCAAAAATTCCATATAAGAAATCTGGCTGCTCTCTAAACAAATCTGGTCCAGGTCTAACACCATGAATAATCAATCCCGTAAGTATAACCGCTGTTGTTGCGCTACCAGGAATACCTAGCGCTAATGTTGGAACCATCGCACCACCTGTGGCTGCGTTATTTGCAGCCTCAGCACCAGCAATGCCTTCAATAGATCCTTTTCCAAATTCTTCTGGATTTTTTGAAAATCTCTTTGCTTCAGAATAACCAATTAAAGACGCAACTGTTCCACCTTCTGCAGGAAGAACTCCAATAAATGATCCAATCCCACTTGATCGTAGTATTGTTTTCCAAGTTTTCTTATAATCATCTTTGCTAGGAAGCTTAATTGCTTTTAAAGCTATTCTGTTAAACACTTGATTGATTAAAGTCGATTGAGTTAACATTTCACTCATTGCGAAAAGTCCAACCACTACTGGTATAAATCCTATCCCTTCAGTTAACTCATTGATCCCAAAAGTAAAACGGTCGATTGAAGTCATAAAATCTTTTCCAACTGTAGAAATCAATATTCCAAATGCACCTGCGATTAAATTTTTAATTGGACTACCTTCACCTATTGAAGCAAGCATCGTTAAACCAAATATTGCTAATGCAAAATATTCTGGCTGACCAAACTCATAAGCAAGTTGTGCTAGTATAGGAGCAAAGAAAACTAATATAACAACACTAAAAATACCTCCAGCAGTACTTGAGACTGTTGCCATACCTAAAGCTCTTCCAGCTTCACCTTTTTGTGCTAAAGGATAGCCATCTAAACAAGTAGCTGCAGCTGCTGGAGTCCCTGGTGTATTAATAAGTACAGCAGTTATTGCACCACCATAGGTTCCTGCACAATAAATAGAAGTTAATAAAACAATTGCAGATAATGGATCTAGAGTCATTGTGAAAGGTAAAATCAATGCTCCACCTGTTGTTGGTCCTAACCCTGGCAACACACCCAATATCAAACCAAATAAAGTTCCAAAAAATAAAACTAATAATAGTTTAGAACTGAAAAGTGGTGCCAGCATTAATAATAAATTATCCATTTAACTATAGTAAATGTTAGTAATTATTCCTGGGGGAAATCTTAAACCTAAAATGGTTTCAAAAAATATAAAAACAATAATTGGGAAAATAATCCCAACTAGTAATAAATAAAATAATCTTTTTTCTCCCCAACAATATGAAACAAAGATAGATAAAGCTGAGATTGCTAAAAAGAAATCAAGTGTTTTAGAAACTACTACAAAAATAACAAAACTTGATAAAGTTAGAAAGAATGATCTTGGTAATTTTTTTTCAACTTTCCAGGGATTTTTAGTTGCCAAATAATAGATTAACAATGTCATTACTATTATTATGACCAAGAGCGCTTTTGGGAATGTTGCTGGTTGTATTCCTCTATTTAAAATTGGAGGAACAACATCAAAAGTAAAAGTTGTGATTAATAATGCTACAGATATTAAAATAATTACAAGAGAAACTCTAAACTCATCTCTAAAAAAAAAGGGCAAACTTTTGTTTGCCCTTTTTTGTTTTTGTACATTTTTCATATTCAAATGTACTTTTAATTTGATTAGTTAATGTAACCTAAAGCTTTAAGCTGCGCAGTCATCTCAGCAAGCATTTCTTCCATTTGCTTGCCCCATTCATCTGCACCTACAACACTTGTCTCATCAAGACCAATTTCTGTTAAGAAATTTTTGTAGTAGTTGTGGCTCATAGCTTTCATCATTCCAGCCTCTAGTTGTTTTACTCTATCTGCTGGAGCACCTTTTTTAGTTACGAAACCTCTAACAGTAGATAAAGAAACAGGTATACCTAATTCTTTTGCTGTTGGAGAGTCTCCAATTTTAGCCATTCTATTATTTGCCAATACAACTGAAACACAAAGTTTACCTTCATTAATTTCAGTTAGTGCTTCACCTAAGTTTAAAACACCTACGTCAATATCTCCTTTGATAAGGTTAGTTTTAATTGGCGCAACACCTTTGTAAGCAACTATAGTTGGATCTTTTAATCCACCTTTTTTTGTAAATGCGATTGCACTAACATCATCAATACCACCGGTATGAGTAGTTCCATATTTTAGTGATTTTGATTTTTGTGTGCTAATGAATTTTTTAGCATCCTTGATATCATTTTTACAATTAACAACAAATAATTGAGGATCATCAGTTCCTCTAGCAAGTGGTTGCATATCACTTAACTTAACTTTAGTTTTACCTAAAGCCATTGATACAGCATGACCTGTTGTCCAAGTTAAAGTGTGATTTCCATCAGCTGGTAATGACATCATGTAGTCCATAGATGCTGCTCCACCACCACCTTTTTTGTTTACTAATTGCATGTCTTGCTTAAGGACTCTTCTTGCTCTTAATAACATCATTCTAGTAGTAACGTCAGTTCCACCACCAAAACCAGCGTGTGTAATTGCTTGTATTGGATGACCATCAGCTTTAGCTGATGTGATCATTAATGGAAGAGCTACAACAAAAAATTCAGTTACTAGAAAAGCAGCTGCTAAAAATAGTTTAAAGCTTTTTTTCATTATTTCCCTCTTAAGTTAATTTATATTTAATAATTTAAACATAATCTGCTACAAGACGTAAAGAAAAAAATGACTGAAAATAAATCTAACATTGCTCTTCTGCTTGGTGATCCAGCTGGGATCGGACCAGAATTAATTTCAAAGCTTTTAAATGATGAGATGACAAAAAAAGCAAATATAGTCATCATCGGTGAAAAACAAGTTTTTGAAAGTGGAAATAGTATTACAGGAATTTCACATAATATAGATGTTGTTGAAAATTTCGATGAGGTAAATTTTGATAAATCAAATAGATTTTTATTAGATATTTCTAAAGGAAAAAATCATAAATATAAATTAGCGGAACCATCAAAAGAATCTGGGGAAAGTGTATTACAAGCTTTAGATTTAGCTTTAAATCTTGCTAAAGAAAAAAAAATAGATGCAATTAATTTTGCGCCAATGAATAAGACAAGTTTAAAACTTGGAGGCAATAAACATTCAGATGAATTGCAGTTAATGGCTGAAAAACTTGAAGTAAATAGTTTTTGTTGTGAGTTTAATGTAATAGATAATTTTTGGACAGCAAGAGTAACATCTCACATTCCAATTAAAGAAGTTGCTCAACATATTACTAAAGATAATATCATGAAGCCTATAAAATTAATAAATGAGGTTATGGAGTTAAATGGTGTTAAAAATCCTAGAATTGCCATTCAAGCTCTAAATCCACACGCAGAATTTGGGACAGAGGAAAAAGATGAAATAATTCCTGCGATTGAAGAGGCAAAAAAACTTGGCTACAATGTCGATGGACCATTGCCATGCGATACATCTTTTGTAGTAGCTTATAAAAATAAAAACCATGATTGTATGGTTGGTATGTACCATGATGCACTTCAGTCTGGTCTTAAAGCATTTGGCTTTGATAGAGGAGTAACAGTTCAAGGTGGATTGACTGTACCAGTAACGACTACAGCTCATGGATCAGCATTTGCTATCGCTGGAAAAAATGAGGCTAATCTAGCTCCAATTTTAAACTCTTTTAAAATTGCTTTATCAATGTCGCAAAATAAAAAAAACTAAATTAATCCTGCGTCCACCGTAAAGTTTTGTTTTGTACATCCTGAAGAAACATCAGACGCTAAGAATAAAACCATTTTTGAAACATCTTCAGGTAATAATTGTTTTTTTAAAGCCTGATTTTTTAAAATTTCCTCTTTAAATTTCGGATTAAGCCACAATTTGGATTGTCTAGTTGTTGCGATTGAACCAGGTGCAATAGAGTTAATTCTTATATTATGTTTTCCTAAATCTCTTGCTAAAGATCTTGTTAATCCATGAATTCCTGCTTTTGCAGTACTATATGCTGGGAACATTACTGCTCCCCTAACCCAACTGACAGACCCTAAATTTATTATTGATCCACCTTTATTTTTCACCATGCTTTTTTTAACTGATTGTATGGCAAATAAATAATGCTTTAAATTTATAGCCATTCTCTCATCCCAATATTTTTCAGTAATATTTTCTAGGCTATGTCTTTGATCATTAGAGACATTATTAATCAAAATATCAATTGGACCACCTTTATTAATAATACTTAAGATTAAAGATTTGTATTTTTTAATATTTTTAATGTCACATTCCACAAAATTTGGAATTTTAAATTTTTTCTTTTTGATCTTATTAATAGTTTTTTTGGCCTCTTTTTTATCTATATCGAAAAAATATACTTCAACTCCTTGCTCACAAAGATGTTCAACAATTGATGATCCTATACCTGAAGCTCCACCTGACACTAAAGCTCTTTTATTTTTAAGATCAAAATATTCAGTTTTCATTTTTGGAAATAGTACTAATAATTATTTAAATCTTCCATCGATGGCATTGAGGCTGCTGCACCTTGTTTAGTGGTTGAAATTGCTCCTACCTTATTCGCAAAAGAGAGTACTTCTTTAATATCTAAATCTTTTGATAACCCAACAGCTAAAGCGCCGTTGAAAGCATCTCCTGCGCCAGTAGTATCAACTACTGGATCTTTAAGTTTAAATGCATTCATGAAAAAACTTTCTTTATCATTTGCAAAATAGCATCCTTTTTCACCTAATGTTATAACTATGTTTTTAATACCTTTTTTTAAAAATTCCTCTGAGGCAATTTTTATATCTTTTTCAGTTTCAATTTTTTTATTTAAATAAAATTCAGCCTCAGTTTCATTAGGTGTAAAAAAATCAATTAATTTAAAATCATCATCATTAATTTGGCACGCAGGTGCTGGATTTAATATTGTGGCTAGTCCCTTTTCTTTAGCTTTTTTTAATGCATAACTAGTAACTTCATAAGGCGTTTCTAGTTGTGTTAAAAATATTTCTGCTTTTGCAATAAAATTTAAATTTTTTTCAATATCATCATGGGTAAGAGTACCAGCAGCACCAGGTATTATATTTATTGCATTCTCACCTGTTTTTTCATTTACCATTATTCCTGCAACTCCAGTTGAGTGATTTTCGTCTTGAATTATGCAAGCAGTGTCGATGCCCAATTCTTTATATAAAGTTAAAGCCATCTCACCATTTTTGTCTTTGCCAATTTTTGTGATAAAATTTACACTCCCATTGAGTTTAGCTGCTGCAATTGCTTGGTTTGAACCTTTTCCGCCTGGTCCAATAATATGTTGTGAACCTAGAATAGTTTGTCCTTTTTCAGGGATCGCGTTAGATATGAAGCAAAGATCTGCAACAAATACACCAAAAACTGAAATGGTTTTCATTTTTTAAGTCCAAACGTTTCCGTCAGGTAAAATGACTCCTTTGGTAAGTATAAAACAACCAAACGGTCTTGCGTCTGTCGTAGTAACTATGCAATAAGCTTTTTTGGCCTCATGATAAAACTCTTGTCTTGAAATTGATCCCACATTCCAATTTTCTCCTGAGATTTTTTTTACAATTTCAATAAATTCTTTATGTGTTTCAGTTAACTCGTCAGGTTTATCATCTACTTCCATTCTTAAAGCTGGAGATCCTCCTTTTGAATTGATAAAACTATCAAGTGGAAATACTGAAAGTATGGCAGAGGCTGCTTCTTTTATACCAACTCCGTCTAATCTTATTATTTTATCATTTGTAGTATACGCTGGAAAATTAGCATCAGCTAATATTAGTTTTTCTCCATGGCCCATAGATCTTAAATGAAAAAGTAAATCTGGGCTTAATATTGGATCAATTTTAATAAGCATGAATTATTATATTACATAAAAAAAAAGGGTGGAATTAAATTCCACCCTTTTTTTAAATTATATATCTATCGATTATTTAAAATCGTTAGCGTTTTCTTTTGTTACTAATTGTGTTCCAGTATCGATATTTGGGTCAATACTTCCACCATTAGCTAATTCAAGCGCATATTTAACCCCATATGCACCCATATTATAAGAAAACTGAGCAATCGTTGCTGTCATTTCTCCTTTTAAGATACTTGTAGCTGCATCTGGTGTAGCATCAAATCCTACCACAACCACATCATTCATGTCCGCATCTTTAAGAGCCTGCATAGCACCTAAGCCCATATTATCATTTGAAGCAAATATTGCTTTGATGTTTGGATTTTTTAAAATGATCGACTCAGTTACAGATCTACCTTTTGCAGTGTCCCACTCAGCAGTTTGAGTTGCAACAATATTTAATCCACAATTTTTAAAACCTTTTATAGCGCCATCTCTTCTTAACAACGCTGTAGATTGTGACTCAATACCAGTTAAAATTGCAACATCTGAACCTTTAGGAGTTTTATCACAAATAAATTTTGCAGCTAACTCTGCACCATTCATGTTGTTCGTTCCAATAAAAGTTACTCCTTCGTTAATTCCCTTTGTATCAACGAATACAACTGGAACTCCACTTTTGATAGCATCATCAACGATCGGAGCAAAAGCATTTGGATCTCCTGGTGCTAGTGCTAAAGCATCAACACCTTTTGCTAATTGGTCTTCAACTTGGTTTATCTGTGCCTGAACATCTCCCTCTTGAGGAGGTGCAATTAAAATTAATTTAACGCCTAGTTTTTTAGCTTCCTCTTCAGCACCTTTTGTTACAGATGCCCAAAAAGGATTTCCAGATCCAGGACCTTTAATACTGAATAGGATTTTTTTACCATGTCCATCAGCAAAAGATACTGAACCTAAACTGATTGATAAAAAAATTGCTGTAAAAAAAACAACAATTTTTCGTGTTAAGTTTTTCATTTATTTCCCCTATTGTTATTTAATAACTAAATTAAATAAAAAAAATGAGAAGAGTTCAACTGTTTATAAAGGTGTTAAGACAATTTTGAATACAACTAATGCGTGTAAGTGCGTATAATTTACTTTCTAGTTCCCAAATCTCTTCTTAATACATCTATATAAACTGCAAGAACTATTATTGAACCTATTAAAACTTGCTGCCAAAAAGAACTAACGTCCATCAAATTTAGACCATTTCTTAAAATTCCCATAATCATTACACCTGCAAATACTCCTAAAACTGTACCTCTACCTCCAAAAAAACTTGCGCCTCCAATTATGCATGCAGCGATCGCATCAAGTTCAGATTGAAGTCCAGCGTTGGGATAACCCGAGTCAGTTCTGCCAGCTAAAATTAAAGCACCAATGCCAGATAGAAATCCACATAATGAATAAACTATAACTAAAATTTTGTTAACATTTATTCCTGATGCCCTAGCAGCATTTGGGTTTCCTCCAATTGCATAAATCCATTTTCCAGTTTTGCTATGATTTAAGAAAATCCAAAAAATTATATATACAATTGCAATTAATACTAAACTTACAGGAAGGTACTGCGATTTTTCTAATCCTAACCATTGAAGATCAATTCTTCCATGACCAAGGTACCTAACTTCGTCTGTAAAACCACTTATAGGGGTTCCACCAGAGATTAGGTTTCCAGTTCCTCTAAATATATAAAGTGTACCTAAAGTCATTATAAAAGGATGAGGCATGCGAAGCAAGGTGATACCAAGACCATTAAATAGACCACACAAAAACCCTGCAATCAAAGGTGTAATAACCACAATGTACCAAGGCGCTCCAGCTTTAGCAACTACAGCTAAAATCATTAACGATAACATCATGATTGAACCGACTGAAAGATCTATTCCAGCAGTCACAATTACCATAAATACTCCCAAAGCTAACATCGACTGCCAAGATATTTGTTTAAAAACGTTAGTTACATTTCTCCAAGATAAAAAAACATCTGGTTGTAATATGTGCATAACCAAAATCATAATTACTAATAAAAGAAGAATTCCATATTTTTCTAAATATGGCATTAGTTTCAAATGAAGACTTACAATTTTTTTATCTTTATCTTCCATATTTATTTTTTTCCCATAATCCAACCAATCACTTCATCTCTAGAAGTATTTGAAAGACTTGCTTCTGCAAAATTTGTTCCCTGAAACAAAGCCATTACTCTGTCACATACTGTAAATATATCATCCATTCTATGACTTATTACAATCACTCCAACACCTGTTTTTTTTAAACTATTAATCAGATCTAATACTTTACCCACTTCTTTGATTGCTAATGCAGCAGTTGGTTCATCCATAATTACTACTTTAGCATTAAAGGCTGTTGATCTTGCGATCGCTACAGCTTGTCTTTGACCACCTGATAGTTCCTCTACTTTTTGATCTGCACTTTTTACATTTATTTTTAATTTATCTAGATGAGCATTTGTTAATTCTTTTATTTTATTAAAGTCTAATAATTTTATAAATCCTAAATTTTTAGTGGGTTCTCTTCCAAGAAATATATTTTCTCCTATTGGTAAGTTACCTGCTAATGCAAGATCTTGATAAACCATTTCTAATCCTAAGTTTTGAGAGTCTCTTGGACTTTCTAAAATTTCCTCTTTACCTTGAAAGAATAATGAGCCTGCACTAGGTTTATAAAGACCAGATAATACTTTCATCAAAGTTGATTTCCCAGCTCCATTATCTCCAACAACACCTAAGCATTCTCCTGCGTGAACTTTTAAGTTTACGTTCTCCAATGCTGTTATGGTTCCAAAATATTTTGTTATTCCTTTTGCTTCTAGTAGTGGATTAGTAGTTGATGACATAAATTATAAAATTATTAAAATATCAATTAATTGCAACTGGTTTTGAAGCTAATAATCCTACTGTCTTTAATTCAGCCTTTTTACAAAATTTAGGTTTTAAATTTTTTGATATTAAATGCATGTCCTTTAAAACTATGTCCCCCATAGCAAAAAAAGCCTCTGTCAAAGCTCCAGCTCTGTGTGCTGAAAACAAAATATTTTTAACTTTTCTGATTGGGTCATTTTTTCTCACTGGCTCCTCAGGAAATACATCTGTAGCTACATAAATATCTCCCTTTTTAACTCTTGTGATCAAGTCTTTAAAATTTACAACTGCTGCTCGACTCATCAATATAAATAATGAGTTTGTTTTCATTTTATTAATTAAACGTTTATTTACTAAATTTTTATTTTTAGTTGTTACTGCTGCTAATACGTAAATAATTTCACACGTTTTAAACATATTATTTAAGCTAACTGGATTAAATCCAAAGCTTTTAATTTTGTTCTTAGACAACCAAGGGTCATAAACATTTATATCTTTAGTAAAAGGCAGCAACAGTGGATATAACGATTTTGCTAGGTCGCCAAATCCTAATAATCCAATTTTTTTTCCTGATAAAAGTGATGCTTTTAAATTACTTTCTAATCCATATTTCTCTTTACCTTTTACAAAATCAAAATGAGCATTATGAATATTTCTTAACAAAGAAAGTGTCATTCCTAATGCAATTTCTGCTACAGGCTTTGAAAATACTGGAGAGGTTGCAATTACATGGATTCCTTTTTGAGAACAATAAGTATAATCAACATTGTTCATAAAATTACTTTCAACATTTATTATTGCTTTTAATTTTTTTGCTTTTGACAAAATTTTTTTATCTAAGTCTGGCTGACCCATTATGAAAGTAGCTTTATTAATATAGTTTTCATAAAATTGTCTTTTTTTTTTATTAGGTGCTATTAAAACTTTATATTTTGTTTTTAATTCTTTTAATTTTTTTTTTGTAAAAATCAGATCCAATGTTCTTGGAAAAGGATCAGATATAACAATTGGTTTTGACATCTAAATTAAAATTTTTTTTACTTCTTCTTCAGTAAATTTTTTTGGTCTATCACATATTGTTTCTATTTTTTGAGGAGTTCCTGTGTTAGCTGCCCTCATGGTTGACTCGATTATATCTAATACATGTAAAGATAGATCACCTGAACACCTATGTTTTTTGTTTTTTTGAATAGAATATAGCATTTCAGATAAACCAACACTCCGATAGTTTGCATTTGTAGCAGCTTCATTAGATCTTCCACTAGATGAAGTTATGTTTATTTTTCCTAAATGCATCTTGTCTGTTTTATGTTCACCCCATTTTCCACCTTCTGTAACAGAAATAAAAACAGAACCCCCAAACATATTAGGATCTGGAACAATAATCGATCCTTTTGTGCCATAAAGCTCCATATGGTTTCTTTGATGATTAATTACATCAAATGAGAGTGTTACCTGAATTATAGCACCACTGTGAAATTGGATTGTCGCTAAATATGTTGTAGGTGTTTCCACTTTAAATGATTTGTTTTTTTTAGGTCCCACTCCATAAATTCTTTTTTTAAAAGCAGTTAATGTTCTTCCTTGAACTTGTTTTGCAGGTCCAAGTAAATTTACCAATGTTGTAAAAAAATAAGGTCCCATATCGATTACTGGACCTCCTTCTTTTTTATACCAAGACTCAGGTTTTGGATGAAAAGACTCTACTCCAGGAAATGCGAAAATTGCATTACCAAGTTTAATCTCTCCAATCAAATCTGAGTCAATTAATTCTCTAGCTTTTTGAATTCCTCCACCTAAAAATGTGTCTGGAGCATTTCCAAGATAAAGTTTATTTTTTTTTGCTAGTGAGACGAGTTCTTTACCTTTTGCAAAATAAGTTGCTAGTGGTTTTTCTGAATAAACATGTTTACCTGAGTTCAAAACTTTTTTTGATACTGAATAATGAGATTGTGGAATTGTTAAATTTAAAATAACTTCTATTTCATTATCTTTTAAAATTTCTGAAACTGTTTTAGATTTAATATTGTATAATTTTGCACATTTATCGGCTGCTTTTTGATCAATATCTGCACAGGCAATTATTTTAAAATTATTAAAATATTGTTGCCCTCTAAAGTATGTCTCGGCGATGTGACCACAGCCTATAAGACCGACCTTAAAAATTTTATTCATAAAGATTTATACGCCTTGTCTTTGTTTATCTTTTCCTTCTTTATAAAGTTTTAAAGCCTCTTCATTTTCTTTGGTTTTAGGAATTTCAAGTGTTGGACTGTCCCAAAAAGCAGAACCCTCAACCCACTTATAAGCATGAGTTTTAATTGAAATAACGTAAGTTACATCAGATGCTTTTGCTCTTTTAAATGCAGCTTCTAGATCTGAAATTGAATTGACATGTTCAGATTTAGCTCCCATACTTTCTGCGTGTTTTGCAAAATCAACATCAACTAATCCAGGAGTATTAGAGCTCTTTAATAAGTTATTATATTCTTTACCACCTTTAAATAATTGAAGTCGATTGATAACTGCAAACCCACCATTATCACAAACTATAATTATTAATTTATTTTTTGTAATAACTGATGAATAAATATCTGTGTTATTTAAAAGATAAGAGCCATCTCCTACAAAAGAAATTACTTCTTTATCTGGATTTGCCATTTTTATTCCAAGTGCTCCTGAAATTTCATAACTCATACAACTAAAACCCCATTCTGTTTCATGAGTATTTAATTCTCTAGGTCTCCAAACTTGAACGACTTCACCAACTAAGCCCCCTGCTGCGGTAACTGCAATATCTGTTGGGTCAGAGTTTCTATAAATTGCACCAATTACCTGGACATAACTTGGAACTTCTTGATTTGTCGGCGCACTCTCTTTATCAATATGATTATTCCATGATTTGAGTTCAATTTGAGATTTTTTATTCCACTCTTCTCCAGCTTTCCAACTACCTAATACTTGTGAAAGCTCTGTTAATGAAACTTTAGCATCTCCAATGACAGCTTGCGCTAAATGTTTGTTAGCATCAAATCTTGATACATTTATTGAAACTAGTTTAAAATTTTTGTTTTCAAAATTTGCCCATGATCCAGTTGTAAAATCTGCAAGTTTGGTTCCAACTGCAATTGCTAAATCTGTTTCTTTTGCTAAAGTATTTGTATTTTTTCCACCTAAACCACCAATTTGACCTGCAAAATGAGAATGGTCTCTTTTCATTGTAGAATATCCCATTACAGTTTGCGTAACTGGTATATTATGTTTGATCGCGAACTGACTCAACTCCTCCATTGCATCTGAGTAAAAAACCCCACCACCTGAAATTATAATTGGATTTTTAGATGACTTAATTTTTTCTGCTGCCTCTTTAATTTGAAATTCATCTGGTCTTGGTCTTCTAATTGCATGTACTCTTTCTTTAAAAAACTCTTCTGGATAATCAAAGGTTTGACCTTGTACATCTTGGCTTAAAGCAATACATGCTGGACCACAGTCTGCAGGATCTAACATTGTTTGAACTGCTACTGGGAATGATTGAATAATCTGTTCTGGTCTAGTTATTCGATCAAAATATCTTGTAACTGGTTTAAACGCATCATTAGCTGTTATTCCGGGATTATTAAAATGCTCAACTTGTTGCAAAACCGGATCTGGCATCCTATTTGCATAAGTATCTCCTGGTAGAAACAAAACAGGCAATCTGTTACTTAAAGCAACTGCTGCAGCTGTAACCATATTTGTTGCACCAGGCCCAACAGAGGATGTCGCTACAAAAATTTGTTGTCGTCTTTTTGCCCTAGCATAACCAATTCCAGTAAGAGCCATATTTTGTTCATGGTGTCCTCTATATGTTGGAAGTTCTTTTTTACTTTCTTCTAGTGCTTGACCTAAACAAGCTACATTTCCATGTCCAAAGATCCCAAAGACACCTGGAAATAAAGGTTCTTTTTTACCATTAATTAATATTTTCTGAGCAATCAAATATTTTACGATCGCGTGAGCACATGTGAGAGTAATTTTTTTCATTAATATGTTTATCTTTTAATATGTATAGTGTTTATATATAATTCTATTTATAAAATAAAAAACCTAACTAAGTAAACTTAAAAATAAATTCTATGTACGAAAAATTTGGACAATTCATTGATGGTAAGTGGCAACAAGCAGAAAAAAAAGAAACTTACGACGTAATCAACCCTGCAACAGAAGAAGTAATTGGAAAAGCATCAAAAGCTTCATCTATTGAAGTACAAAAAGCATTAAAGTCTGCAGAAAAAGGTTTGGAAGTTTGGAAAAATACTGCGCCATGGCAAAGAGCTTACGTGCTTAGAAAAATTGCAGACATGATGAGAGAGAAAAAAGATGTTATAGCAAAATGGTTAACTCTTGAAGTTGGAAAGCCTCTTGCAGAAGCTGTTGGTGAAGTTGGTGGTGGAGCTGATATTTTTGAGTGGAATGCTGAAGAAACAAAAAGAATTTATGGTCAAACACAACAAAGTAGATTTCCAGATACTAGAGTTCATGTTTATTATCAGCCTGTGGGAGTTGTTGCAGCTTTAGTTCCTTGGAATTTCCCAATAGTTTTAGCATCTAGAAAAATTTCTACTGCTCTAGCTGCAGGATGTTCAGTAATTTGTAAACCAGATGTAATTACTCCTGGAGCTGTAATGGAATTAGTAAATATTTGCAAAGAAGCAGGTGTACCAGATGGTGTCGTTAGTCTTTTGTCAGGCGACCCTGCTGAAATATCAAATGAATTAATGGAGTCGGATATAATTAAAAAAGTTTCAGTTACTGGATCAACTAGAGTTGGTAAAATTATTTTAAAAAAAGCAGCTGATAAAGTTCAAAGAGTTACTATGGAACTTAGTGGACACTCACCTTTTATTGTGTGTGAAGATGTAGATATGAACAAAGTAGCTGATATAGCAATAACTGGTAAATTTAGAAATAACGGTCAGGTCTGTATTTCACCTAATAGATTTTATATCCAAGAAAACAGAAAAGAGGATTTTGTTAATGCTTTCATTGAAAGAGCAAAAAAATTAAAAATTGGAAACGGTATGGACGAAGGTGTGGATCTGGGCCCTTTAACTACTGCTAAGAGATTAGAAGAAATAGAAAAACTAGTTGAAACTACTAAAAAGGAAGGAGCTAAAGTGTTAATGGGTGGACAAAAACCCTCTGGTTTCAATAAGGGATATTATTATGAACCAACAGTCTTTGATGACGTTAAAGATAATTTTACAATCATGAAAGAAGAGCCTTTCGGTCCACTAGTTCCAATTTTAACTTTTAAAACTTTTGATGAGGTAATTGAAAGAGCAAATGATAATGACTTAGGATTATGTAGTTATTTATATACTAACTCTATGGACAAAGCTCACATTGGATCTGAGAAATTAGAGTCAGGTTGTGTTGCAGTTAATACTGGAGTTGTTGCTATTGCTGAGGCACCTTTTGGAGGAATAAAACAAACTGGTTATGGACGTGAAGGTGGTTCAGGTGCGATAAAAGATTATCTAAATGTGAAATACACTCACATGGGTTTAAAAATCTAGAAAATGAGAAAAAATAAAATCAAACAAATGATGAAGGAAGGTAAGCCTGTAATCAATGGTTGGTGTGCCATTCCTAGCACAGCATCTGCTGAAGCAATGGCTCATCAAGGATGGGATTCTCTTACAGTAGATATGCAACATGGTTTAGTTGATTACAGTAATGCACTTCCAATGATGCAAACAATATCAACAACAGATGTAACTCCTTTAGCTAGAGTTAACTGGAATGAACCAGGTCAAATTATGAAAATTTTAGATGCTGGTTGTTATGGAATTGTTTGTCCAATGGTAAGCAATAAAAAAGAGGCAGAAAATTTTGTTCAAGCATGCATGTATCCACCTGATGGCTACAGAAGTTTTGGCCCTATACGAGGGCTAATTTATGGTGGAGCTGATTATTCTGATCACGCTAATGAAGAAATACTAAAATTAGCAATGATAGAAACAAAAGAATCTTTAGAAAATCTTGATGAGATAATGTCTACACCAGGTGTCGATGGTATTTATATTGGACCAGCAGATTTAAGTTTAGCAATAGGTGAAAAACCTGGTTTTGATAGGTCAGAGACTACAAAAGCTTATTCTGAAATTTTAAGAATTTTAGAACATGCTAAAAAAAATAATATTTTTGCAGGAATTCATAATGGTACTACAGAATATGCTACCAAGATGATTGAAAAAGGTTTTGATTTTGTGACTATAGCATCTGATTTAAGAGCTTTAAGTGCTGGTGCTAAAGCCACAGTAGATAAAATGAAAGGTTCTTTATCAAAAAAAGACGATAACTCAACTTACTAATCAAGTTGTTCTAAAAATTCCTCGAATTGTTTTTCTTCTAAATTAGAAGATTGTTTTTTTCCAGGAAATTTTCCATTCATTGAATCTTTTTTAAAAGCCTTTAGAGACTTTACTCTTTCTAGTTTTATTTCATTTCTAAGTTTCAATAAATTTCCATATGCTTTTGAATGTCTTGGGGGATTTTCTGTGTCGCCACATATATCTTCCATAAATAAATACATTACATCAGCGTTTTTACCTGAGCCTAATGAAACAGTAACTATGTCTGTACGCTTTGAAATTTCACCCATTACGTTTTCAGGTATTACTTCACACTCAGCCGAAAACGCACCTGCGTCTTCTAATCTTTTAAATTTTTGAAAAAGTTCGTAAGCTTCATCAGCAGTTTTGCCAACTGCTCTTAAGCCACCAATCCAAGTAGATTTTCTTGGAACTAAACCTAAATGCCCCATTACCGGAACATCTTCCTTAGCCAGCATTTCAACTATATCCATACTTCTTGGTGTCATAACTGCATCCGCACCATTCTCTAATGCTTTAAAAGCTCCACGCATAATATCTTCTGCAGTTACAAACTCATTCAACACCAAAGCAGCTGTTAAAAATAAATTTTTTGAACCTTCTCTTACAGGAAGTATATGTTTTGCATTTGATATAATCATATCAAAGCCTGCTTTTTCGGCTGCTTCAGCTTCTTCAACACTATTCGCTGTAACTTGTGTAAATTTTCTTTTTCCTTTTGCTGCTTTTAAATCCCCAACAGTCAAAGTTCGTTTTGCTGGTTTAGCGGCCCAAGTATAGATATTCTTCATTTAATTCCTTTATATAGAATATCTCTCCTATCAATAAATTCCTCAAAGGTTTTAATGGTAATTACTGAAGGTAAAATAAATATAGATCTCTTGTCCCTCTCGTTTCTTATAATTCTAAAATAACCTTTTTTAATTGCTGTATCGATATAAACATTTGAGGTTAAATATGATTTTTCAATTACTTTAAGTAATTGATTTTTAGTTATTGATTTATTTTTGTAATAAGCAAGCATAACCATATGTAACATTATCCAATGTTGTGGGGTTAAAGAAAACCAATTCAATAATTCATTAGCTAATCTTCCTTCAAAATCTCCAAGTGATATTTCTGCTAATTGAATTCTTTTTTGAGTAAGTTTTGGGATTTTTTTTTGTTCTTCGAAGTGCTTAGGATACTTGAACTGTCTTTTCATTTAAATAAATTTAAACTCATTGAGTTTTCTATTCAATACTATTTTTAGTTAATAGTTCTTTATAAATGTTATTAACTCTATGTACTTCTGTTGCCGTATTAAAATAACCTTCATATTCTATTTCTTCAGGTGATACATCAAAATGATAATGTCCTGCATCTCTGTCATGTTCGTAAGAATGAAAATGAGTATGTTCACCAGACTCTCTTAGATTTAATTCTCCTCCAGTAGGATCACCAGTCCAAAGAATAGAATAACATTGTAATTTTGGTCCAACCGGTTCATAAAATTGAAGAAAATCTTTTACACATTTCATTTGTTTTGGATCATAATACTCGTGTTTAATATCTTTATAATCAGGTTGCACATGCGATCTTATTTTTCCATTTAATACTCTAAATACGCCGGCAAGAGACAAATGTTCATTATCTTTAATTTTTAAATTTTTTGATAAAGAAGACCTCATTGCTTGAGGCAAAGAACCTTGTTCTCCATTTCTACCTTTAATTTTAATTTTGATTACTTTTCCTTTTTTGCCGTCTGTATAATAAATGTTTCCAAGTCCACCATGTTTTTTTGCAGAATACTTTTCAACAATACATTTTTTGTCTGGGCTCACCCTTGCTATTATTGATTTAGACTCATCAGTTATCAAATTTTCATTAATAACTAATTCTCCACAATGACCATCTAAACATGACATTGCACCTGATCCAGCTCCTAAAGCGTAAGATTTTTCAGAATCAATCATTTTAGATATTTCTTGATAGTCAAACTCTGCACCAATAAATTTTGGATCATGCATATAAGGCTCTCCGCCAACATCTATTATTTTTTGATTTCCACTAATTCCTTCTGATGGACAATCCCAATCTCTTAGATTTGGGCAATCTACCACTTCTACCTCAACGTTTTTGAAATTTTCAGACAACCCTTTTCTTAACGCATCTGAAATATCTTCTAGTAGATAATTTTTAAAAGTTCCTTTTTCTATTTTTAATTGCATGATGATAATAAGCTATAATTTATTTTGCATATTGTCTATAGATAATATATATAATTTCTATACATAAATAATTTTAAATAAGGTAACGATGATTAACAAAGATTTGAAAGTAGCTGTCCTTGGTGCAGGAGCAATGGGCTGCTTGTTTGGTGGTTTGCTTGCAGAAAAAGGTTTAAATGTAATTTTAATTGATGTTTGGAAAGAGCATGTTGATGCAATTAATAAAGATGGTTTAAAGATGGATGGACATGGCGGAGATCGAGTAATAAAAGTTAAAGCCACTTCAGATCCATCTTCATTAGATAAAATAGATGCTGTAATCGTTATGTGTAAAGCAACTGCATTAGAACCAGCTCTAAATAGTATTAAAAATATTATTGGTGAAAAAACAGTCTTCATGTCTTTTCAAAATGGTATTGGTCATGAAGCCATTATTCAGAGTATTGTGGGTAATGAAAAAGTAATTGGTGGGACAACTACTCAAGCTTCAAATATTTTAGGACCAGGTCATATAATGAATCATGGTTCGTTACCATCTTGGATTGGTGAATATGAAGGAGGAATAACAGAAAGAATTACAGAAATAGCTGACACTTTTACTGCACATAATTTGGAAATGATTGCGGCTGAAGATGTAAAAAAAAGAAAATGGATGAAGCTTTTTGCTCTAACAGCAATTGGACCTTTATCTGCAATTTTTGATCTTCATCATACAGACTTGTATATAAACAACAAAGCAAATGAAGTATCTCGTGGTTTAGGTAAAGAAATAATTTTAGAAACTAGAGAAGTTGCACTTGCTGATGGTGTAAATGTTTCTGAAGATGAATGCTTATTTATGTTTAATAAAATTGTAGATTCAATGCAAACTAACAAGTCATCAATGGCTTTTGACGTTCAATACAAGAGAAAAACTGAAATAGATTTTATTAGTGGCGCGGTTTCAAAAATAGGTAAAAAACATGGTGTTAAGACGCCATTAAATGACCTTATGTATAAAATGATTAAAGTGAAAGAAGGTATGTACAGCTAAATGCTTAGTACAAATAAATTAAAAAAAATCAAAAGTAACTTTCCAGTTTTAGTTGGTGACAATGTTATTTCTAAAAGTATTTGTAATTTATTAATTAAAGAAATCAGTAACTCTAAATCATTTGATGATATGATTATGGGTGGTAGAAGTAGAATAAATAAAGGTTCGAAAAATTTTAACCAATATATCAAAAACTCAGTTAACTCTGCAAAACTTTTTAAGCTTTTTAATAGCAAGACTTTTTATAAAAAAATTGAAAATCTTTTTACAAAAAATTTTAAAGATGGATCGTGGGTTAATTTACATAAACCAAAATCCTTTAATCCTAAAAAGTTCACTATTAAAAAAAAATTAAATTCTAATGAATTAAAAAAAATGTTGGGTAATAATTATACTAATCCTAAAGTAAATTTAGATATAGATTTTTCAGTATCAAAAGGAGGGTATAGATTAAGGCCTCATAGGGATGATATAACTAGGTTATATAATTTCTTAATTTATCTAACAGACATACCAAAAAAAAACGGCGGCTCTCTAACTATCTATAGGAAAAAGGTTAAAAAAAATTTAAGAAAAAGTTTTAGAAGATTTCCAAAAATAAATGAGTTAGAAATAGTTAAGTCTTTTACACCCAAAAAAGGAACTGTTGTTTTTTTTCAATCTACTCCAAATTCCTATCATGGAGTAAAGCGCTTTATAGAGAAAAATTGTCCAAAACGTTTTTTTATTTATGGAAGTTATGCTTTAAACAAACCAGTTATATGGAATTATAAAGGAATCTCGTATTATCCTCATATAGTTAGTAACAAAAAAAGAATGTTGACCTCTTTTCATGACGCGAACTATTTAACCACAGCACCAAACCATTGAAATTATTTCAATGATAAAATAAATTTTAACAATGACAAATACTTTTCAAAAAAAATTATATGAGAATGGTTACTTAATTATTAAAAACATACTTAACTATAAAAGAGACTTAAAACCAGTTCTTAATGATATGGAATTTGTCATGGATTGTCTCATTCAAAAGTATGCAAAAAAAACTGAGGTTAAAAAAGTTCTTAATCTAAATTTTAAAAGAAAATATTCATACATATCAAAACTTAATATTTATGATCTAGATCAATACTTTAATACAAGATTACCTAGAGACCATGTTAAAAGAGATAGTGATTATTTCGCTACTCAATCATTATGGAATTTAATTACAAATAAAAGTATTTTAGATATTGTAGAAAAAATTTTAGGCAAAGAAATAATGTCTAACCCTGTTCAAAATACTAGAATCAAACAACCTGAAAACAAATTACCAAAAGGATCAATTCATGACGGCTTAAGTGGTAGAACACCATGGCATCAAGACGCTGCAGTTTTGAATTCTAAAGGACAAAAATTAACTGATATGGTTACAGTATGGATTCCTTTCACCAAAACTACTAAAAAGAATGGATGTATGATTACAGTAAAAAAAATTAATAAAATGGGATTATTAAACCACGTATCAGGATATAGAGGACAGGTGGAATTAAAAAATAGTGAATTACTTGATGATATGGAACACATTTATTTAGAGGCAAATGTGGGTGATATAATATTATTGCACAAGCATTCTATTCACTGCTCATTACCGAATAGATCAAATGATTTTAGAATTAGTGCTGATTTAAGATATAATGTTGCAGGACAACCATCAGGTAGGGAGCCGCTTCCAAACTTTTATGTTAGAAGTAAAAATAAAAAAAATCTTAAAGTTCAAAATTTTAAACAATGGTTATCTCTGTGGGAGAACGCGAAAGAAAGACGTATTGGAAAACATGCATTTAAGTATCCTCTACCAACGTACAAGAATAATAAAAAAGATTTGTCTAATTTAGTTTAATATTTAAAAAAAATTAATGACTAAAATTTTAATTACAGAATTCATCAACCAAAATAGTTTACAAAATTTAAATAAAAAATTTGATGTTATGTATGATGAAAAATTGTGTGAAAATGAAAAAAAACTAATAACAATAGTTCAAGATTATGATGGTTTGATTGTTAGAAATAAAACTCAGGTGAATTCAAATATTTTAAAAAATGCAATAAAATTAAAATTTGTTGGAAGGCTGGGTGTTGGTTTAGACAATATTGATACAGAATATTGCAAAAATAAAAATATTCATGTGCAACCAGCTACAGGAATGAATGCAGATTCTGTTGCTGAATATGTTGTTTCTTCATCCATGTCTCTTATTAAAAAAATTCCAATGTTTCATAACGGAACTATCAAGGGTGAATGGCCAAGAACAACCATTAAATCTAGAGAAATAAACCAAAAGTATTTAGGAATAATAGGATTTGGCACAATTGGAAAAAAAGTTGCTGAGTATTCTTCAAAAAATGGTTTAAAGATTTTAGTGTACGATCCTTATGTTAAGGAAATAAATAAAAAAGAAATTGACGCTAAATTATTAAGTTTAAAGGAGATATATGAAAAATCAGATATCATTTCCATACACCTCCCTTTAACTGATGAAACTAAGAATTTGATAAATAAATCGTCATTTTCTCAAATGAAAAATAAACCGATTTTAATAAATACCTCTAGAGGGGGTATAATAAATGAGAGTGATTTAATTGAAGCTTACAACAAAAATAATATTTCTGGCTTTGCTCTAGACGTGTTTGAAAAAGAACCAATAGAGAGTGAATTTTACAATAAGATAAAGCCAGGTATGAATTGTATATTAACACCTCATATTTCTGGTGTAACAACTGAGTCAAACATTAGAGTAAGTGACTTTATAGTTAAAAAAATTACAGATTATTTTAACTAATTATTTCTTCTAGATTTATTAATCGACCTTGTTTTATTGATTGCTCTGCAGCCTCTCCTACAGCAACAGCAATTAAACCATCTTCTAATGAAACCTCTGGATCTGAATTATTTTCAATAGCTTTCAAAAAAGCTAGGTGTTCATAGTAAGTAGATCCATGATGGTGGCCAGCCTCAAGAATTTTTTTATCTACTTCAATGTTTTCAACATGTGTTTTGCCATCTCTCATTCCAATTCTTATATTTGATGAGGTTTTGCCTGAATCATCGGAGGGGACTGAAGTTTCAATTTTTCCTTTATTTCCTATGGCTACAAGCTCTTCTTGCATATCAGAATTTTCTGCAAACATGCAAAGCTCAAGCAAACTTCTTGCTCCATTTTCAAAATTTACAATCACATAGGCATTATCAATGATGTCTGGCTTTTTTCCATTATACACTTCATCTAAATGGTTAACGTCTTGACCACCACTTGCATAAACACTGAGCGGCTTACTTTGGATAATCAATCTCATTAAATCAAAGAAATGGCAACATTTTTCAACAAGTGTACCACCAGTATTTTCTTCAAAACGATTCCAGTCATTTACTTTTTTTAAAAAAGGAAATCTATGTTCCCTTATGGTTAAAGTTTTTAAATTACCAATTTTGTTATTATGAATTTCACTAATAAACTTTGAAATTGGCGGCATATATCTATACTCCATTGCAGTCCAAAATAATGAAGGATAATCTTTTGTAAGTTTTTTTATTTCTAAGCAATCTTTTGTATTAGTGCATAATGGTTTTTCTATTAATATATGTTTTTTAGTTTTGATTACATCTTTCAAGATTTCTATATGAGTAAAGTTAGGAGATGAAATTAAGTACACATCAACAATATTTTTTTCAATCATTTCTAAATGATTTTTAAAACAAAAAACTTTTGTTTTTAGAATTTCTTTACATTGATTTAATGAATCTTCATGAGGATCAGCAAGTGCAACTACTTCAGCATTATCAATTAATGATATATTTAAAATATGTTCTCGAGCCATTGTCCCTGCTCCAATAATTCCATATTTTATTTTTTTCATATTATGTTTTTATCAGTTTAATTTAAAAACTTAATCAATACTTAGCCCGCTTGGCACTTTATCTGGTTTACCTAGTGGTCTCTGATTTCCACTTCTGCCAGTTAAAGATTTGAGAAAAGAAACAAGTTCATCAATTTCTTTATCATTCAATTCTATAGGCTGTATGTCAATGCTTGATAGAATTCTGTCTTGTTCTCTTTTGTCTGAAAAAGTTACAAAATCAATTTCTTCTAACCAAGTTGCTTTAGGTAAATTTGCATATTCAGGTTTCCAATTCTTATTCATTTTAATTGGATTTAAATGATGCTTAATTATTGATTTTAAAGTTGGATAAGCACCATTATGACCGTAAGGAGCTGTTAAAGAAACATTTCTTAATGCTGGCGTTTTAAATTTATACATGTCGTTAATATTGTCAGTTTCAACCATTCGTCCAACGTCACGTGCATAGGGATCAAAAGGCCGGGTTCTTCCAGGACCAAATTGGGGAATTCCTATTGAATGAAATTTTTGATCTGACAACAAAGATCCTGAGTGACAAGAACTACAGTTTGCTTTTCCATAAAATAAGTTCATGCCATTTATTTGCTTTAAAGTTAAAGCTTGTTTATCTCCATTCAAATATTCATCAAAGGGAGAGTCAAAAGATGTCCATTCATGAATTTCAAATGCAGCAATTGAATTAACAATATGTGTAATGTTTATATCTAAAGGACTATTAACATCATCAAAAGCATTTTTAAATAACTCAACATACTCTGGAATTCCTCTAATCCTGTGTGTAATTACAGGCCATACCCTATCAATTCTCATACTATCTTTGCCAACTTTTGAGACTAAACCTATAATTTCATTTTCACCTGGATTTCCTGCCATCTCAAACTGTCTAGTCATTGGAAACAAAGCTTGAACTGCAACTATATTATCAAGTCCTTTTGGAAGTAGTTCTTGCGCTGGGGTATTAAAACCATTACCAAATATATCAGATTTAGTCACTCTACCGTCATGAAGCAATGTAGTAATATCTTTAAATCCTAAATTCCATAAAGCTAAAGCATTTCTTGGAATTCGTTTTTTTATTTTATCATCGCCCTTACCTGCAGTTCTCTCTAATCCTATACCTTGACCTCCTTCACCAATGCCTAACGAAAGTCCATCTGAACCTCCTAGATCATGACTATGGCAGGTTGCGCAAGCAATATTTCGATTTGCAGATAAAATTTTATCGTGAAATAAAAGTCTTCCAATTTTAACTTTTTCTATATCAACTTGATGGAAATCTTCACTCTTTAATGGTTTTGGTAAATCAGTTGCGTAAGTTTTATTTACTGAAATTAAAAATGGAATTATAAATATTATTATTTTTAAATGATTAAATATTTTTTTATACTTTTGTTTCTTCCATCCATAGTTTTTGCAGAAATAGAAAATGCTCGAGATTTGATGGAAGATGGAAAATTTAAAGAAGCTATGGAAGAACTTATGCCAGCAGCTAGATCTGGTAATGCTGATGCTGAAGAACTTATTGGTATTATGTACGCTATGGGTCTCGGTGTTGAAAGAGATGATGTTAGAGCTTTTGAATGGTATCTCAGATCTTCTATGAAAGGTCATCCTGGTGCTCAATCTGGTGTTGGGTGGTATTACGAAATTGGTAGAGGACTTCCTGCTCCCGATCTTGTTAGAGCTTATATGTGGTATGGTTTGTCTGCTATTGGTGGAGATCCTGATGCTGCAATTTCTCAGGAAGAAGTTATTAAAAAAATGACTCCTGAACAAATTGAAAAAGCTCATATTCTCATAAAAGATTATAAATCTTGGATATATCCTTTTAGATAATGAGGCGAACTAAAATCCGCCCCATTATATTTATTTAAAATTACAAATCTTTTTTGTATGCGCTCGATGCTCTTTTCTCTGCACTCGCTACCGCTTTAGTTAAAGCGTTGAAAATCTCTTTTCCACCTTTAACATTAGCTTTAAACCAATCATACACTGGGCTAGCTTCTTTTTTAAAACTAGCTTTTTGATCAGGCGTAGGAACATATAAATCTCCACCACCTGCTACAAAGTCTTCATAAGCTTTGATTGATTTTCTTTTAGGAGATGCAAAAGTTGCTTGTTGTAGAGCATAAAAACCATCTGTCACAACCTTTTTAAGATCCGTAGACATAGATTCGTATTTTGCATTATTCATCCACCATAATGCTCCCATGTATGCATGACCGTCTAAAGTAACATATTTAAGACCTGCATCAGGAAACTTCATGTTCATTATGTCAGTAATTCCATTTTTAGAACCCTCAACTACACCAGTTTGAAATGATGTAAATAATTCTGGCCATGGAATAGGAGTTGGGGATGCACCTAATGCTCTTACAAGCTCCTGAGGTAAATCAGCTACAACAGTTCTGATTTTTAAACCTTTCATGTCAGATGGATTTGCAACTCTTCTTTTTGTATTAGCAAAATTTCTCCATCCTCCAGTATTTCCAATTGTCATTAATCTAATTGAGTCATTTGAATCTTTTAGAGCCATTTTTCTCATTGTTCTTACAAAATCACCCTGCATTACATCTTCAGCAATTCTGTCATCAGCCATTAGATAAGGTAAATCTAAAACTTGAACATATGGGAATACACCTGCTGCACCTCCAGAAGTAGAAATGTAAATATCTATACTTCCATCAGATACACCTTGTAAACACTCAGCACCCTTTGAACAAAGCTGCGTACCTACAAATAGTTCTACAGCTATTTTTCCATTTGAAGCTGCTTCTACGTAGTTTTTAAATACCACAGCACCATCATAATCTTCATCTTGATCATTAGAGTTCATTGTCATTCTTAAGTTATAATCTGCAGCTGAAACAGATGCAGTAAAACTCATTAAGAATAATAATGAAAAAAATGATTTAATTAATTTACTCATAATTATTTCCCTCTCATTAAATATTTATGTATGAAAACTATACTTAAATTGAATTAGAGAGTCTATCGACTAGTAAAAAAAAAAAATCAAATTTATTTTGCGAATCCAGTGAGCAAAGGTATCGTCATCGAAATTGATGGAAAATATGTTATTAAAAATATTACTATAGCTTCTACTGCTAAAAATGGCAATATAGCTTTTGCTATTGTTTCTACTCTTTCCCCAGACACAGAAGATGCAACAAATAACACAAGACCCATTGGTGGAGTTGCTAAACCAACTGTTAAATTAACGGACATAATAATTGCAAAATGCACAGGATGAACTCCAAGTTCAACAAAAACTGGTCCAAGAATTGGTCCTAAAATAATTATAGCTGGACCTGCATCTAAAAACATTCCAACAACAAATAATAAAATATTTATAAGAAATAACAAAACATAAGGATTGTCAGTTAATCCCAAGACGAATGCAGCAAGATGCTCAGGTGCATGTGATAAACTTACAACTGTTTTAAAAGCCATTGCAGCACCAACTAAAAGAAGAACCACTGAAGATACCATCGCTGCCTTTGTCATCACTTTAGGAACATCTTTCCATTTTAATGATTTCAAAACAAATAGACCAATAAACATTGCGTAAGCAGCTGCTACAGCTGATGCTTCTGTTGGTGTAAAAATTCCTCCAAGGATACCTCCTAAAATTATTACAGGTGTCATTAAAGGAAAAAAAGCTTTAAGAGATGCTTTACCTCTTTGGCTCCAAGTTGTTTTTTCAGTTACTGCTGGAAAATTATATCTCTTAGCCATAAATTTTATTGTAATCATCAAGCTAACCCCAACTAAAATACCAGGTACAATTCCTGCTAAAAATAATGCAGCAACACTCTCACCCATTACATATGCATAAATAATCATTATCCCAGAAGGTGGAATTATAGGTCCAATTACAGAACTTGCTGCTGTAATTGCAGCAGCAAATTTTTTTGTATAGCCTTGCTTTTCCATTGCAGGAATAAGCATTGATCCAATTGCTGATGTATCAGCTACAGCTGAACCAGATAAACCTGCAAACAACATTGAAGTCAGTACATTGACATGAGCCAATCCACCCTTTAAGTGACCCATCATGGCTTGACTAAATTCAACTAGTCGATGAGTTATTCCTCCCCTGTTCATTAACTCTCCTGCTAACATAAAAAATGGTATTGCCATCAAAGGGAAGCTATCTATTCCATTATATATATTTCTATAAAGCATAGCTCCATCTCTAGCTTGATCATTTAGCCAAAGCAAAATTCCTGGTGCTGCTAATAACCCAAAAAATACAGGTAAACCAATTAACAAAAATAATAAAAATAAAGGAAGAAACCAAACTAACATTATTGTGTCTCCAACTTTTGTTTGTCGTAATCTTCAGGCAAGTCTAACTTTGTAAAATTAGTAAGAATATTTCTCAAAATTAATTCTATATTCACAGAAATTAAAAAAGTAATTCCCACAGGTAATGACATATACATCCAAGCTAATTTTATTGGTTCTGCTTTCCCACCAATTAAATGAAAAGGAATCTTTATTGATGAAGAGTTAAATATCCATCCAGCATTGATATGTTTAAATCCTAATTCTAAACCTATTACTAAGACGAAAAGAGATATTATTAATAAAAATAAAGTTAATAATGTGGAGATAATTTTTGGTAAAAATCTCTCTAATAAATCAATAGAAACAAATCCACCCCATCTATACGCAGATGGTGCAATCAATCCTGTCATCCATAACATCAAAAATCTAGCAACCTCATCGGGCCATGGCAGTGCATTATTTAATACATATCTAAAAAATACTTGTACCAAGATGACAATTACCATCAAAAGTATTGCTATCCATGCAAACTGTCTTCCAATTCTTAAAAAAAAAGTATTTATTTTCTCAAGGGTATTAAAAACAAATAGGAGAATATTAATTGTCAAATTCACAGCTAAATTTATTTTAAATATTTAATAAATACAACTTTAATCAAAAAACTAATTTACTTTATAGAATAATTCTCGTATTAAAATTGCTCTCTAAAAAATTTATATACAATTATGAGTAATAAAAAAAAGATATTAATTATTCAAAAAGTCCATGAAAAAGGGATGGAATTAATTAATAACCATCCTAATTTTGATGTTGAAGTAACTGATGATACTTCTGTAAAAAATTTAAAATCAAAATTAAAAGATTGTGATGGCGCATCAATAAGAATTGCAAAGCTTCCTGGAGAAGTATTTGAAGAAGCAAAAAATTTAAAAATTATTTCAAGACATGGTGTTGGTTATGACAATATCGATTTAAAAAAAGCTAAAGAAAAAGATATTAAAATAGCAATTACAGCTAATGCTAATGCTGTTACAGTTGCAGAACATGTAATGTTTGTTTTGTTAAATATTGCAAAAAGAAAAGACTTATTTGACAAAACAGTAAGAGAAGGAAATTTTAAAGATAGAAATAAATTACCAAAAACAATTGAAGTTTGGAAAAAAAATTTTTTAATTATGGGTTTTGGAAGAATAGGAAAAGCTTTAATCAAAAGATGTCTGGGCTTTGAAATGAATGTCTTTGTTTATGACCCATTTGTAGACAAAGATAAAATTGAAGAATTAGGTGGAAAAAAAATAGAAGATCTAGCTGAAGCAGTAAAAACTATGGATGTTATTTCACTCCATATGCCTTTAACAGACAAAACAGAAAATTTAATAAATTATGATTTACTAAAAACAATGAAGAAAACTTGCATTATTATTAATGCAGCAAGAGGTGGAATCATTCATGAAGAAGATCTAGATAAGGCACTCAATGAAAATTTAATTTTTGGAGCTGGTATTGATGTTTTTAAAAAAGAACCGCCTGACGACAATAATCCACTTCTTAAAAATGAAAAAGTTTACTTAAGTCCGCATACTGCAGCTTTTACTGATGAGTGTATGACAAGAATGGGAAAAGAAACAATTCAAAACATTATTGATTTTTTTGAAGAAAAATTAGAAAAATCTAAAATTGTAAAATTATAAACAGCAGGGAATAACAAGCATACTTTAATTAACAGATTTTAATTTTTAAAGATCTGAATATTACTTTTATTTAAGGTCTCGGTTAAATATTTATAACCAATCTTTGCATATTCAAAAGGATTTGCTTTTGCTGGATCTTGCTCTGCTTCAACAACCAGCCAACCTGAATAATTTTTTTCTTTTAACACATCAAATAAAGGTTTGTAATCAATACAGCCATCTCCAGGTACCGTAAAAGCACCCTCTAAAAATGCACCTCTAAAGCTCAAATCTTCTTTCAATGATTTATCTAAAACATTTTTTCTAATATCTTTGCAATGCATATGAATAACCCTATCACTAAAATTTTTTAATATTTCAAGAGAGTTACCTTGAGCAAAGAGCATATGACCAGTGTCTAAAGTAAGTTTTACACTATCATCAGTATTCTCTAGCAATTTTATAGTATCTTCCTCGGTTTCTATAACTGTCCCCATGTGATGATGGTAAGCAAGTGGCATGCCTTGATCTTGTAAATATTTGCCAATTTCCGAAATTTTTTTATAGTAATTTTTAGACTCTTCTTCATCCATTTTTGGTCTAGTCGAAAGCGCTTTGTCTGGATCTCCTTGAATCGATCCAGCAACTTCTGCAAAAACAATGCAAGGTGCATTACAATCTTTAAATAATTTCAATTGATCTTGTATAACTTTTTTTTCCTCTTCTACTGTATTTTTTCTTAAATTTGCACCATACCAACCAGAACAAAGGTTTAAGTTAAACTCATTTAATTTAGGAATTAATTCCTCTGATTTCTTTGGAAATTTTCCACCCGACTCTATTCCAATAAATCCTGCCTGACTTGCTTCTAACAAACATTGTTCCAAAGGTGTATCACCCCCAAGTTCTGGCATGTCATCGTTACTCCATGCTATTGGTGCTATTCCTAATTTTACTGACATAAATATTTTTTTTGCTAAGATATATTCAATGTTTAAATCAAATAAAACTAAAAAATTAAGTTTAGGAATTGTTGGGGGTGGTCCTGGGTCATGGATAGGTCATGTTCATAGAATCTCATCTAGATTTGATAATCAATATGAAATAGTAGCAGGAGTTTTTTCAAGAAATGTAAAAATTTCTACTAAGTTTGGAAAAAGTATAGGGATTTCATCTGATAGATGTTACTCAAATTATAAAGATATGGCTGAAAAAGAAGCTAAGAGAAAAGATGGAATTAATGTAGTTGCTATAATGACACCACCATCAAGTCATCAAATTATTGCTGAAAAATTTATTTCGAAAAACATAAATATAATTTCTGATAAACCTTTTGCAGGAAATTTAGATCAGGCAAAAAAACTTTTCAAAGCAATTAAAAAAAATAAAAAAATAAAATATGCACTAACTCATAATTATTCTGCTTATCCAATGGTGAGAGAAGCAAAAAAATTAGTTGAAAAGGGTAAAATTGGTAAAGTTGAGTATATTAATGTTGAATATATTCAAGATTGGTCTGGTGGAACAAAAATTAATTCAAAAAATGCAAAAAGAAAACTTAAATGGAAAATTGATAATAAAATAGTTGGAGCATCTGCTGTTTTAAATGAAATTGGAACTCATGCGTACCATCTAGCCTCTTATATTTCAGGTTTGAAAGGACAAACAGTTTTTGCAGATATAAAGCAAATATCAAAAAAAATTAAAATGGATGATAATGCACAGGTTATGATCAATTTTAACAATGGCGCTAAAGGAATGTTTTGGACAAGTGTAATGGCCAAAGGTGGTGTTTATGGTTTAAGAATTAGAGTATTTGGTTCTAAAGGTAGTTTAGAGTGGGTTCAAAATGATCCAAATTATCTTAAATTAAATCCTGAAAAGGGTGCTGTAAAATTATTAGAAAGAGGATTTCATAATTCAGAATTTTCAAAGCAATTCTCTAGAATAAAATTTGGTCATCCAGAGGGGTACCTTGATGCGTTTGCAAATATTTATAAAGAGTTTGCAGACTCCTTGAAAAACAAAACAAAAAAAAGATACTTTTATCCAAATGAAGATGAGGGTTTAGAGACAGCAAAATTTATTAGTGCGTGTAAGGTTTCATCAAAAAATAAAAAATGGGTAAAAATCAAATAAACGTAGCATTATTTGGTCTGGGTAGAATAGGTCAAATGCATGCTGAAAACTTAACTAACCATAAAAGTTTTTATTTAAAATATACTTTTGATATCAATAAAGAGTTAGCCAAAAAATATTCAAAAAAATTTGATACAATTAATATTAATGATACTGCAAAAGCTTTTAGAGACAAAAATATAGATGTAATATTTATTGCATCTAGTACCTCTACTCACATTAAATTTATAAATGAAGCTGTAAAATTCAAAAAAATAGTTTTTTGTGAAAAACCTTTAGATTTAAACATTGATAAAGTTAATAAATGTTTAAGAGAAATTAAAAAGTATCAACCTAAAATACAATTAGGTTTTAATAGGAGGTATGATCCAGGACATAATTCAATTAAACAAGAACTGATTAGAGGAAAGATTGGAAGAATTGAAAAAATAATTATCACTAGTAGAGATCCTGCACCACCCTCATTAAATTATTTAAAAGTATCCGGAGGTATATTTAAAGATATGATGATTCATGATTTTGACTTACTAAGATTTTATTTAGAAAAAGATGAGATAGAAAATATTTTTACTACAGCTAGTAATATTTCAGATAAAAGATTTGATAAAATTAAAGATTATGAATTAGCCTCATGTCTTTTAAAATCAAAAAAAGGTGTGCAGTGTATAATTACAAATTCAAGACACTGTAGCTTTGGATATGATCAAAGAGTTGAATTGTTTGGCTCAAAAGGAATGTTAATATCTGGAAATAAAAGAGAAAATGAAACAGAAATTTTTACAAAAAATAATACATCACAAAGAAAACCACTTTTAAATTTTTTTATCGATAGATATGTTGATGCTTACAGACTTCAACTTGACGAATTAGCTCTTTATTCAAGAACAAAAAAGTCGCCAATATCAAGTTTTGAAGATGGAAGAAGAGCTTTAATTATAGCTAATGCCGCCTCAACCTCATTAAAACTAAAAAAACAAATAAAAATTAAGTTTTAATTCTTATTGTTAACATTAGAGTATAATATAATGACTAATATTTATGAATATTCTTAAAGATAGTTTTGGGAGAAAATTTCCATACATTAGATTATCAATCTCTGACGTATGCAACTTTAAATGTGGCTACTGTTTACCAGACGGTTATAAGACTGACAAAAGTGATAATAGAACTTTTATAAACACAGAAGAAATTGGAAGGCTTGCCAAAGCTTTGTCAGAACTTGGGGTTTCTAAGATAAGATTAACTGGTGGAGAGCCTACAGTTAGAAAAGATTTTTTGGATATTATTAAAATTATTAAAAAAAATTCAGGTATAAAAAAAACAGTTATAACAACAAATGGCTATCGATTAGATAAAATTGCAGAACAGATAAGTTATAGCGGCCTAGATGGAATTAATATTAGTATAGATAGTTTAAAACCTAAAATTTTTGAACAAATAACAGGTCACGATAGATTGCAAGAAATTCTAAATGGTATTCAAAAGTTACAAAAATTAAACTTTAAAAATATAAAAATTAACGCAGTTCTTCTTAAAGGAGTAAATGATTCTGAAAAAGATTTTGAAGATTGGACTAATTTTATTAGGAAAAATAAAATTGATTTTAGGTATATAGAATTGATGCAAACAGGAGATAATGTTGATTATTTTAAAAAATATCATGTATCAGCAAATAAATTTGTTGAATATTTAAATAAAAAAAATTGGGTGATACAAACTTTTGGAAAAGACTCAGGTCCCGCAAAAAATTATATAAATCCTGAATATAAAGGTAAATTTGGTGTGATAGCTCCCTACTCCAAAGATTTTTGTAAAAGTTGTAATAGACTAAGAATAACTGCCAAAGGGGATTTAAGATTATGTTTGTTTGGAAATACAGGAATAAACATTAGACATTTAATGCAAAAAGATAATCAAATAGATGAACTTAAAGATCTAATATTAAAACAACTTAATTACAAAAAAGAGTCTCATCATTTAGAACTAGGAGAAACAGGTTTAACTAAAAATTTATCAACTACTGGCGGATAATGTGAAAAATTTAAAAATTGTTAGCAATAATGATTTAAAAGATTGGGCAAAAGAAATTTTTAAAAAAAATTCTTTTAAAATGATTGATGTTTCGAAAAAAAAAGAAACATTCAGAAGAGCTTTAGCTTCTGGAAAAATTTATGTTGGTGATGAAGTCTTTGAGTTAATAAAAAATAAAGAAATGCCAAAAGGTGATCCTATAACCTTAGCAGAAGTCTCTGCGGTTTTAGGTGTAAAAAAAACAAGTGAATTAATTCCACTTTGCCATCCTTTAACAATTGACCATACTGCTACAAAAATTATCATGAATGAAGAAGATAAATCTCTAGAAGTTTTTTGTGTAGTCTCAACGTATGCAAAAACTGGAGTTGAAATGGAAGCAATCATGGGTGTTAATGCTGCTCTAATCACAATTTATGATTTGAGTAAAATTATTAATCCACACCTCAAAATTGATAATGTAAAATTATTGATCAAAGAAGGTGGAAAAAATGGATTGTGGAAAAACCCAGATGGTCTACCAAATTTTTTAAAAGATCTATTTTAAAAATATAATGAAAGTAAAAATTGAGTTATTTGGTGCTGCAAGAGATTTTAATGAACAAAATTTGATAGAATTAGATTTGGAGGAAAAATCAACAATAAAAGATATTCGAAAAAAAATAATTCAATATTTAGATGAAAAATTTAATGGCAATGAAAATTATAAAAAAATTGTCAATTCTTCAGCTTTTTGTTCGGAGAAAAATAATATTGTTAGCGACAATTATAAAATAACAAATAACGAAAAAATTGGTATCATACCTCCTATAGGAGGAGGTTAATGCTTCATACAAAAATTGTAGATAGTAAAGATAAAAAATTATCAATAAATGATGCTGAAAGATTTATATCTTCTGTCGAATTTGGAGCATCAATATATTTTACTGGTACAGTAAGAAATCTTAATAACAACAAAAGTGTAGTTGGTATCACATACGACAGTCATGATGATCTTGTAATAAAAAGTTTTAAGGAAATATATAAGGAGGCTGATGAAAAACTTAATATTCAGGATAAAGCTGTTTTTATAGAACACTCTAAAGGTTATTTAAATCTTGGAGAAATTAGTATTATAATTGCTGTTGCATGCAAACACAGAGATCAAGCATATGTATTATCTAGATATATTATAGAAGAAATAAAAAAGCGGTCTCCTATATGGAAAAAAGAACACTACACAGACAATCAAAGCGATTGGTTAAAAGGCAACCCTATAGTCCATGAAAAAAATTAAATACTCAGAAATCACACCAGAAAAAATTTACAAAAATAGAAGATCGTTTATTAAATCTATTGGTTTAGGAGCAAGTTCTTTGGCGATTTCAACTATTCCGTTTGCAAATAAATCATTAGCAAATGAGAGAGATAAATTAACAAGTTACAAAGATATCACTACTTATAATAATTATTATGAGTTTGGTACATCAAAAGGTGATCCATATAGAAACGCGCAAATATTTAAAACTTCTCCATGGGATATAAGCATTGAAGGTGAAGTTGAAAAACCAATAAAATTATCGATGGAGGAAATTTCTGAAATGTTTGTATCAGAGGAGAGGATTTACAGACTTAGATGTGTTGAGGGTTGGTCAATGGTTATTCCATGGATGGGTTTTTCTTTAAGTAAATTACTTTCTAAAGTTAATCCAACTAACAAAGCAAAATTTGTTGAATTTGAAAGCGTTTATGATCCTGCGCAAATGAAAGGTCAAAGATACCCTGTTTTAAATTGGCCATACAACGAAGGTTTAAGAATTGATGAAGCAATGCATCCTTTGACTACGGTAGTTACAGGTTTATATGGCAAAAAACTTCCAAATCAAAACGGGGCTCCATTCAGAATTTTTATTCCTTGGAAGTATGGTTTTAAAAGTGCAAAAGCAATTGTTAAAATTAAATTTGTAGAAAATATGCCTACTTCTTCATGGATGTGGGCTTCCCCAAGAGAATATGGATTTTACTCAAATGTTAATCCTAATGTTGATCATCCAAGATGGTCACAAGCAACTGAAAGAATAATTGGAGAGGGTGTTTGGGCTCCTAGAGTAAAAACTTTAATGTTTAATGGCTATGGTGATGAAGTAGCAAGTTTATATACTGGTATGGATCTTAAAAAGTACTTTTGATGATAAAGTATTTTAAGCCAAGCATTTTCGTATTAAGTACAATTCCATTTCTAGTTATAACTTATAAAATTTTTTTTAATAAATTAGGGCCAGAACCAGTAAAGGAAATTACTCATTTTACAGGAGAGTGGACTTTAATTTTTATATGTTTAACTTTGTCAATGAGTCCATTAAAAAAACTAACTAATTTAAACTATTGGGTAAAAGTAAGAAGAATGTTGGGATTATTTGTTTTTTTTTATGCCTCATTACATTTATTAACTTACATTGGCATAGATTATAGATTTAGCTGGCAACCAATTTTTGATGATGTTGTAAAAAAAAAATATATTTTTGTTGGCTTTGCTGCTTGGATTTTATTAATACCACTAACAATAACCTCTTCACAAAGAATGATTATATTGCTTAAACAAAACTGGAAAAAATTGCACAGACTAATATATGTAATTGCAATTTTAGGTTCTTTGCACTTTATTTGGTTATCCAAAACTATTTATTTTAAACCTTTATTTTACTTTTTGTTAATAACAGTTTTACTAGCTTTAAGAATAAACTTTAAAAGAATATTTGAAAAATGAGTAATTTTCCTGAAAAAAAAATATTTGAAGAAGCAGATAATTGGATAAAAAATAATAAAAAAGTTTCATTAGCAACAGTTGTCCAAACATGGGGTTCATCACCTTTAGGAATTGGTAGCAGAATGATAGTAAGTGAAGATGGAAATTTTTTAGGATCTGTTTCTGGAGGCTGTGTGGAGGCTAAAGTTGTTGAAGAATGTATATCTTTAATGAAAAATAAAAAAATTTGTAAAAAAATAGATTTTAATGTCTCGAATGAAAATGCATGGGAAATAGGATTAGCCTGTGGTGGTGATATTTCAATTTATATTGAAGAAATTAAATAATGAAATTAGAAATAATCAGAGAAACTTTAAAAAATAAATCTTTAAAAAAAGAATTTGCACTCATTACAAATTTAATTAATGGAGAAAGTGAAATATTTTTTCCTGGACATAATCTTAGTGAAATGTTTTCAAAGTATTCAGGGGAAATTGAAAAAATATTTAACTTAAATAAAAATGGTATAATAGAAAATTCAGAAATATTTGTTCAAACATATAAAAATCCAATTAAAGTAATCATCGTTGGAGCTGTTGATATTTCAATTTATTTAATTGATTTTGCTAAAAATTTAAATTTTGAAATTATTATTGTTGACCCAAGAGGATATTTTGCGTCAAAAGAAAGGTTTCCAGATACAAAAATTGTTAACAAATGGCCCAATGAAGCTTTTGATGAAATAGAAACTAATTCGAAGACCGCTATGGTTACTTTAACTCACGATCCAAAAATTGATGATCCTTCGTTACAGTATGCATTAAAAAATAAATTTTTTTATATTGGTGCCCTTGGAAGTAAAAAAACACATGAAAAAAGATGCTCAAGATTGGTAGAGGCTGGTTTTAAACAAGCAGAGTTAGAAAAAATAAATGGGCCAATTGGTATTAAGTTGGGAGGAAAATCACCATCTGAAATAGCTTTATCAATTATTTCACAACTTGTTTCTGAAAAATATAAAAATAAAATTTAAATTTATTTATTGTCTTGACCGTTTTTGTGATTAATACTTTGTTCATGAATGATAATCAAAAAAAAGAATTACAATCAGCGGCTTTTGAAAGATTATTAAAACATTTGGATGAAAGAAAAGATGTTCAAAATATTGATCTGATGAACCTTGCTGGGTTCTGTAGAAATTGTTTGTCAAGATGGTTTAGAGAAGAAGGTGAAAAAAAAGGAGTAAGCATGTCAGACTTAGAAGCTAGAGAGCATGTTTACGGAATGCCTTATTCTGAATGGAAAGAAAAATATCAGAAATAACTATTTTTCTTTAAGTCTTGGAAATAATTCAACAAAATTACAAGGTTTGTGATTAATATCTAATTGATGTTTTAAAATTCCATCCCATGCATCTGTTACACCGCCTGAGGAACCGGGTAATGCAAAAATATATTTTCCATTAGATAAGATTGCACAAGCTCTAGATTGAATTGATGATGTACCAACTGTTTTTAAGCTAATTGTTCTAAAAACTTCTCCAAATCCAGGTATATGCTTATCAGCAATCTCTTCTAATGCTTCAGGAGTTATGTCTCTTCCTGTAAGACCTGTTCCTCCAGTAGTGATTATGACGTCTATATCTTTTTGACTTGTCCATTCTTTTAAAATTTTTACAATATCCTCTCTATTGTCTTTGCAAATTTTTCTGTCAATTAGTTTATGTTTAGCCTCTTTAATTTTTTCAACTAAGATTGCACCCGATTTATCATTATCAAATGTTCTTGTATCTGTTACAGTTAATAAAGCTATATTTACATCCATAATTTAAAAATGATTATATTATCAATTCTTTTTTTTGTAACTGCATTAATATACTCAAGTATTGGTTTTGGAGGAGGATCAACATATCTTGCAATACTTTTAATTTGGGGTGTACCTTATACAATATTTCCCATTATAGCCCTTGTGTGTAATATTATTGTCGTATCTGGTAATTCTATTAATTTTATAAGATCTAAAAATATAAACTTTAATTTACTATTTCCATATTTAATAGGCTCCATACCTTTTGCCTTTATTGGAGGATCAATAGCAATTGAAAAAAGTTTATTTGAGATTTTATTATTTTGTGTTTTGTTGGTTGCAGGCATTTTTTTATTAATTGAGAGTAAATCTTTTAATAAAGAGCAAATTAAAATAAATCAAATACCAAAATTACTATCAATTACTATTGGATCGTTAATTGGCTTTATGTCAGGGTTAGTAGGAATTGGTGGAGGAATTTTTTTAAGCCCTATTCTATTTTTAATTAAAGCTGGATACCCTATACATATCACTAGTAGTGCATCTTTATTTATTTTAATAAATTCTATCTTTGGAATAGCTGGACATCTGACAAAAGACCAGGCTTTAGATAAGGTTATTAGCTATTGGCCATTGTTTTTAACGGTGCTTATTGGAGGACAAATAGGTAGCTTATTAAACATTAAATTCTTATCGAATAAAATTTTAGCTCTACTAACTTCTTTTCTTGTAATTTTTGTCGCAATAAGAATGGGAATTAAACTCATAGCTTAATATTGAATAAATTTGCTTTTAAGATATTTAGAGAATTATGAAGAATATAAAGCCTTTTGGTCCAACTATAGGAAAAACAAAAATTTCAAAGAAATTTTTAGATATCTTAAATAAAGAGATTGATAATAAAGTTTTAACAAAAAATAATGATTATAGCTCCAAACTTGCTAGTCAAATTAAAAAAGAAATTAAAATTTCAGATAATTTCATAAAAAAAAATTTAGAAAGAGAAATAAAAAAAAATATTAAAAGTTTTCTAAAAAATGAAAAGATTAAAAAAATTAAAGATATAAAAATATTAAATTTATGGGTAGTTAGTCAATTTAAAGATGAATATAACCCTATTCATTATCATGATGGAGATATATCTGGTGTGGGTTATTTAAAAGTCCCAAAAGATATGACTAAAAATAAACTTATAAAAAACAAAAAAGATAAGACTAATGGTACAATTGATTTTATAAACGGACAAAGGGGGTTTTTAAGCAGAAGTATTTTTAATATTGTGCCTAAAGAAAGAGACTTAATAATTTTTCCAAACTATTTAATGCATACTGCCTACCCGTTTAATATCAATGCTGAAAGAAGATCTTTTTCTTTTAATGCTAAAATCATTCTTAAAAAATAATGATTAACAAAGATTTTTTTAAGAAAATTAGAATATTAGATGGAGGAATGGGTCAAGAATTACTTGCAAGAGGGATGAAGCCAAATTCAACTTTATGGAGTGCTAATGCAATATTAGATGAAAATTATCACCAACTTGTTTTAGACACACACATTGATTTCATAAAAGCTGGTGCAGAAATCATTGTCACAACAACTTTTGCTACACGGCAAAAACGTTTAAAAGAGAATAATCTTTTAGATAAATTTGAATATTTAAATCAAAAAGCAGGTGAAATTGCTCAAACTGCAAAACGAAAATTTCCAAATACTTATATTGCTGGTGGTATACCTCCACAAAATTTAACCTATGAAGCAGATGATAGAGATGAGGTCGAAATTACAGAAAACTTTAATAGTCAAGCAAAGGCGTTAAATCCATATGTTGATTTTTTTTACTTTGATGTTTGGAGTAGTGTTAAAGAGGTTAAGTGTGGAATTGAGGCTATAAAAGAATTTAAAAAACCATATTTAGTTGGATTACATGTATCTGAAGGAACAACTTTACCAAGTGGGGAAAAGATCAAAGATGTCAAAAAAATAATTGATGAAAACGCTCTAGGAGTGCTGTTGTCTTGTGTTTCTCCTGAAAATTTTGAGAAAAACTTAAAAGAATTAAAAAGTTTAAATATACCATTTGGTTTCAAATTAAATGGCTTTGTTACCACTAAACTTAGAGAAAGTTACACATCAGTTTTTTTAGGAAAAAAATCTAATCCAAATGAAATTTTGGGAAAAAGAAAAGATTTGACACCAATTAAAATTCAAGAAATTTCTAAAAAATTTAAAGACGCTGGGGCAACTATTCTTGGGGGATGCTGTGAAACAAGTCCTTCACACATAAAAGCAATCGCAAACCTTAAGTAACGTTTTTATAATCTGCTTTTCTTGCTAAATATATTCCAATAAATACAGCAATTAATGCAACTATAATTTTTGAGGTAATTATCTCATTGAGAAATATGTATCCTAAAATAATTCCAAATATTGGAATGATATATGAAACTTGTGAATGAAATATGAGACCATTTGTTTTTAAAATTCTGAATCTCAATAACCATGCTATCCCAGTAGGAAAAATTCCTAAATATATTACGGACATAATAGAATCTGTTGAAGGATTTAATAACCAAGGTTTTTCAAAAATTAAAGTGAATGGAAGAAGGATAATTGTAGACCAAATTAAAATTGAACCCGTAACATTTTCATTTTCTTTATTGCTTATTTTTAGGGTTATTACTCCTCCAATTACATAGCAAGTTGATCCAAGAAGAATCAAAAGTGCAGCAATAAAGTTATTTTCATTAATTAAAAAGTTATCTGAAAACAAAAATACTATTCCTGAAAATCCTATAAATAATCCAATTGTTTTTAATAAGTTAAATTTTTCTCCTTTTAAAAAAAAGTGAGCTAGAACTGTTGAGCTTAATGGTGTTGTGGACATCAAGATAGCTGCTAAGTTACTCTGAACAAAATTCACTCCATAAGATATTAGTATGAATGGAATAACTAAATTTACCAATCCAATGATTGCAAACCACTTCCAGTCTTTTGAGAATGCTTCAATTTTTATATTTTTATAAAAACATAAAATTAAAACTGGTATAGCTCCTAAAAAAGATCTTAAAAAACCTATTGTAATAGGTCCAAATGAGTATGTGGCAATCTTTATATTAAAAAAAGCAGACGCCCATATTAATGACAACAATGTCAATAACAAATAATCAACTAATTGTGGTTTTCTCATTCTGTTATTTCGTTTATCTCACCAGAGGTTAAAGCAATTAAATTTTCAAAATTTATTTCGAATACTGCATTAGGATGACCTGCAGCTGCAAAAATAGAAGAAAATCTATTTAAAGTTTCATCAATAAAAATTTTTATTTTTATTAAATGTCCCGTTGGAGATACTCCACCAATTGTATATCCAGTAATTTTTTTAACATCTTCTGGGTTCGCCATTGAAACATCTTTTTCGTCTAAAATTTTTTTTAATTTATTTAATGAACACCTTTTATCTCCAGAAACTAAACATAAAACATAACTATCCCCTGCTTTAAAAAGTAAGCTTTTGACAATGGCTCCTACTTTGCAACCTAAAGCTGTAGCTGCATCGTTAGCTGTTCTGGCAGTTTGCTCTAGAACAATCACTTTAAGGTCTGGGTTAAATTGTTTTAGCGATTTTTCTGCTCTTAAAACTGGCTCTTTATTTAATATTGAATTCACAAGTTTAATATATTTATTATTTTAGTGACTAATTACACTACTTATGTGAAAATTGCATAGGTGTTATTTATTAAATAAGCAATATTTTTAGGTATTTTTTTGCTAATTAGGCCAAAAAAAATTACATAGGAGACAAAATGAGTGCAGCAAACGTATTAAAATTTATCAAAGAAAAAGAAGCCGAATTTGTGGATCTAAGATTCACTGATCCAAGAGGAAAACTTCAACACTTAACAATGGATGCTTCAATAGTTGATGAAGGTATGTTAAATGAAGGTGTCTTTTTTGACGGTTCGTCTATTGCTGGTTGGAAAGCAATTAATGAGTCTGACATGATTTTAAAACCTGATACTGCAAGAATGTTCATGGATCCTTTTACGTCTCATAATACTGTGGTTTTGTTTTGTGACATTCTAGATGCAATTAAAAAAGATCCTTATGAAAGAGATCCAAGAGGTGTTGCTAAAAAAGCAGAAGAATATCTAAAAGCTTCAGGTATAGGCGATAAAGCTTTTTTTGGACCTGAGCCAGAATTTTTTGTTTTTGATGATGTAAAAATCAAAAATGATATGAATGAGTGTGGATTTAAATTAGATAGTAAAGAAGGTCCTTATAACTCAGGAAAAGAATATGAAAATGGAAACATGGGACACAGACCTCAAATCAAAGGAGGATATTTCCCAGTACCACCGGTTGATAGTGAACAAGACATGCGTGGTGAGTATCTTAAAAATTTAAAAGAAGTTGGTATTAAAGTTGAAAAGCATCACCATGAAGTTGCTCCTAGTCAGCACGAACTTGGTATGTATTTTAATACTTTAGTAAACCAAGCTGATAACGTACAATTGTATAAATATGTTGTTCAAATGGTTACGCATTCATTTGGAAAAACTGCAACATTTATGCCAAAGCCAGTTGCTGGTGATAATGGTTCTGGAATGCACATCCATCAATCTATTTGGAAAGGTGATACTCCAGTATTTTCAGGAGATGCGTACTCTGGATTAAGCGAAACTGCTTTACATTATATTGGAGGAATCCTAAAACACGCTAAAGCAATTAATGCTTTTGCTAACTCTACAACGAACAGTTACAAAAGATTAATTCCAGGTTTTGAAGCTCCGGTTCTTCTTGCGTATTCAGCAAGAAATAGATCTGCTTCTTGCAGAATACCGATCACATTAAGCAAAAAAGGTGCTAGATGTGAGATTAGATTCCCAGATGCTGCAGGAAACCCATATTTAACTTTCGCAGCTATGTTAATGGCTGGAATTGATGGAATTAAAAATAAAATTCATCCGGGTGAGTCTTTTGATAAAGATTTATATGAATTGCCACCTGAAGAAGTTAAAGCTATCCCAACAGTTTGTGGTTCTTTAAGAGAAGCAATGGAAAGTTTAGATAAAGACAGAGAGTTTTTAACTCAAGGCGGTGTCTTTACTGACGATCAGATTGATGCTTACATAGCTCTGAAATTTGAAGAGATACACAAATTTGAACATGCACCTCATCCTGTAGAGTTTGAGATGTATTACAGTAGCTAATAAACTTTATTACTGTCTAGTTGTTGCAATTGTATCTTTGTTAACACCTTTTTTGACTACGTAATCTTGTGTGCCGTTTGCACCTGTTTCAACTTCTTTACGTAGTTCTTTAAAGAATGTTTTCTCCTTTAAAGAGTCTTTCAAGTTTTTAACAAGATTTTTAAACTCAAATTTGTTCATAAAGAATCTATACATTAGATATGCATATAATGCAATACAGATATGCGATAAATGGGATAATTCAACTTATGATATTTTGAACGACTCTCCGCACCCGCAACGCTCAGTTTCATTAGGATTATTGAACACAAATGATGAGGACAATTCCTCCTTTTTATAATCCATTTCAGTGCCAAGCAGATACATAATTGCAGCTGAATCTACGAATACTTTCACACCCTTATCTTCAATAATTTCGTCATTAGGATTTAACTCATTTGTATACTCCATTACATAAGACATCCCAGCACAACCACCTGATTTAACTGATACTCTAACTCCGATAGAATCTTTTTCAGCATTTGCCATTATCTCTTTTATTCGTAATGCTGCGTTATCACTTAGCTTAATTATCGGGTTCATCATAAATTCAATTCCAATTTTGCTGCTTCTGACATCATATCTTTGTTCCAAGGTGGATCCCAAACTAACTCAAGATCAACATCTTCTATTCCATCAACTTGCATTGCACCATCTTTTACTTCTTTAGGTAAACTTTCTGCTACTGGGCAATTTGGTGTAGTTAAAGTCATTTTAATTTTAGCAAACTTATCGTCTTCAACTTTAATATCATAAATTAATCCTAATTCGTATATATTTACAGGTAGCTCTGGATCATAAATTTTTCTTATTTCCTCAATTATTTCATCTTTTTTTGTCATAATTTAATCCTCAGTTTTTACCTCTTCTGTTTTTTCATCAAAAGCCGAAACCATTGTATGCCAAGATAATGTTGCACATTTAACTCTCATTGGATATTGCTTAACACCAGATAAACACATTAGTTTAGTTTTTTCATCTTCGCTCAAATACTCAGATTTTAATTCAGGATTTTCTTTAATCATGCCTAAAAAATCCTCAACTATTTCTTTTGCCTCATGTTCATTTTTTCCTTTAATCAAATCTGTCATTATAGAGGCTGAAGCCATTGAAATGGCACATCCACTCCCTTCGAAGGATGCATCTTCTACAATTTTTTGTCCATTTAATTTTAAGTAAACATGAACATTATCTCCGCAAAGAGGGTTGTTACCTTTGGCATCTTTATTAAAACCTTCTGTCTTTCTAAGATTTCTAGGGTTCTTACCGTGTTCTAATATAATTTCTTGATAGAGTTCTTTTAAATTCATTATAGGTTAAATATTTTTTTACAGTTATTTATCGATTGGTTTAGCTGATCTAAATCTTCTTTTGTATTATAAATACCAACTGAGGCTCTTGCACTTGCAGGAATATTTAATTTGTCATGCAAAATTTGACAACAATGATGTCCTGCTCTTATTGCAACCCCGTCTTCATCCAAGATAGTTGCTATATCATGAGGGTGAACTCCTTCTATAGTGAATGATAAAACCCCTCCTTTATTTTTTGGATTTCCAATAAGTTTAACTGAGTTATTTTTTTGTAATAGTTCTTGCCCGTATTCAACTAAATCAGCTTCATGTTTCATAACATTTTCAATACCAATGCTTTCTAAAAATTTTATTGATTGATCAAAAGCAATTACTTGTGCTGTAGCCATAGTACCAGCCTCGTATTTATTAGGTAGTTCACCATAGGAAATCCTATCTTTTTTAACTTCATTTATCATTCCTCCACCACCTTGGTATGGGGGTAATTCTTCTAACCATTTTTTTTTGCCATATAGAACTCCCAAACCTGTAGGTCCATACATTTTGTGACATGAAATTGCATAGAAATCACAATCTAAATCTTGCATATCTAATTTTAAATGTGGCGCTCCCTGACATCCATCGACTACAACAATTATTCCTTTTGAATGTGCAAGCTGGGTAATTTCTTTTACGGGCAAGATTGCACCTGTTACATTCGACAGATGAGTAATAGAAATTAATTTTGTTTTTGGAGTTATTTTCTTTTCTATTTCTTCAACTGTAATTTCACCTTCTTCATTTATTTCAGCAAAATTAATTTTTATATTTTTTGATTTTCTTAAGAAATGCCATGGCACATAATTTGAATGATGCTCAAGTTCCGTAATTAATACTTCATCACCTTTCTGTAGGTAACTTTGGCCTAATGTATTAGCAACTAAATTTAATGCTTCAGTAGCACCTTTTGTAAAGACAATTTCATTTTTATCTTTAGCGTTAATATATTTTTGAACAGATGTTCTTGTATTTTCATACAAATTAGTAGCTGCAACTGCAAGATAATGAACACTTCTCCCAACATTTGAAAATTGTTTAGTATAAAATTCATTAATTCTATCCACAACTATCTTAGGCTTTTGAGATGAATTCGCACTATCTAAATAAACTAAATCATTATTTTGAATTTTTTCATCAAAAATTGGAAATTCTTTTTTTATCTGATCAATATTCATTCTTTAATTCCAATCATATTTTTTATTAAGTTTTTTATTTCCGAGTCAGTAATTTTTTCAACAACATCAAGCAGAAAACCATTGATTAATAGCTCTCTTGATTGCTGATAACTCAAACCTCTAGACATTAAATAAAATATAGAGTCTTCATTTAAACTTCCTGAAGCTGAACCATGCGAACATTTTACGTCATCAGCATAAATTTCTAATTCAGGCTTAGCATTAAACTCTGACTCTTTATTCAGCAATATTGCTTTGCTCAATTGGTATCCATCAGTTTTCTGAGCATCTGAATTTACAAATATTTTGCCTTGATACACTGCTTTAGAGCTTTGTTCTAAAACACTTTTAATTAATTGATAACTTTTTGTATTTTCAGTTAAGTGATTTATTATTGATCTAATTTCGTGATGTTTATCACTATTTAATGAAAAAACACCATTAACAAAAGCTGATGCATAAACTCCATTTAAATTACAGTTTATCTCATTTTTAGAAAAATTTGATCCAGAAAATAAAATAAATGTTTCAGAAATACTATTCTTGTCTTGATCAATATTATTAAAAGAATACTTAATATTTTTATTCTCAAATTTATCTACTTTATAGTTTTTTAAAACAGCATTTTCCTTTAATTCAAAATTATAAAATATATTTAAAAAATTCTTTTCAGATGCATCATTAAACAAATCAATTAATCTTAACGAGCTATCTTTATCTAGTTCAAAATTAAGTCGTAAATTAATGTTTTTAGACCAAATTTTTGAATTTGTTGTATGATAGATAATAAGAGGTTTTGCTAACTGATAACCTTTTTTTACCAATATTTTAAAACATTTATTAGTAAAGGCATTATTTAAGTCAGATAATGAATTGCTATTTTTAAATTCATTTATAGTTTCTGATTGATCAATTATTTCTATTTGATCTTTGTTTTCATATTCAAAATCAATTTTTTCAATTCTACCATTTATAAAAACTATTTTATTGTGCTCTAATCCATCTACAAATACAGAGGTATCAACTTTGTTAGTAAAAGCTTGATCATTATAAAAACTAAGTTCTCCAATATTATTTTTTATTATTTGATTAAGATCTGAAAATTTCCAATCTTCTTCTTTTTTATTTGGAAAACCTTTGTCTATAAAATTATCTAAACAAAATTTTTTTATCTCAATATCTTTTTGGGATAAACTTAAATTTTTTATACTATTATAAAAATCTTTTTGTAATTGTTCTTTCATTTAATTAAAATTTTCGTATCCTTTTTTCTCTAATTCTAAAGCTAAATCTGGACCACCAGATTTTACAATTTTTCCATTCATCAAAACATGAACAAAGTCAGGTTTTATATAATCAAGTAATCTTTGGTAGTGTGTAATAATTAAAAATGAATTATTTTTATCTCTTAATGTGTTAACTCCATCTGCAACAATCTTTAAAGCATCGATATCCAAACCAGAATCAGTCTCATCTAGGATTGATAGTTTTGGGGATAATAACGACATTTGTAAAATTTCGTTTTTCTTTTTTTCTCCTCCAGAAAAACCAACATTTAATTGTCTGTTTAATTTTTCCTCATCAAATTTTAATTCTTTGGACTTTTCTTTTACCAATTTTAGAAACTCAATAGCATCAAGCTCTTTCTCACCCCTAGCTTTTCTAACAGCATTTAAAGAAGTTTTTAAAAATATATTTGTATTTACACCTGGAATTTCTAAAGGATATTGGAAAGCTAAAAATATACCCTTGTGTGCTCTTTCCTCTGTTTCAAGTTCAAATAAATCTTTTTCTTCAAAAAGAACTTCCCCAGAAACTTCATAACCTTTTTTTCCAGATAGAATATTTGATAATGTGCTTTTTCCAGATCCATTAGGACCCATAATTGCATGAACCTCACCAGGATTTATATCTAAGGATAGCCCGTTTAAAATTGACTTATTATCAATCGTTGCATTTAAATTATTTATTTTAAGCATATTAACCCACACTTCCTTCCAGACTGATACCTACAAGTTTTTGGGCTTCTACAGCAAATTCCATAGGCAGTTGTTGCAATACTTCCTTACAAAAACCATTAACAATTAAGCCGACGGCTTCCTCTGGATTTAATCCTCTTTGTTGACAATAATGTAGCTGCTCTTCACTAATCTTGGATGTGGTTGCCTCATGAGCAATATTGGACTCAGAATTTTTATTTTTTATATAAGGAACAGTGTGAGCTCCACATTTGTTACCCATTAATAAAGAGTCGCACTGAGTATAATTAGTTGAATTTTTAGCTTTTGATGAAATATCAACTAAACCTCTATATGTCATATCTGAACTACCTGCTGATATTCCTTTAGAAATTATTTTGCTTTTAGTATTTTTGCCTAAATGAATCATTTTGGTACCTGTATCTGCTTTTTGATGATTATTAGTGATAGCAATTGAATAGAACTCACCAACAGAATTATCTCCTTTAAGAATACAGCTAGGATACTTCCATGTAATAGCAGAACCTGTTTCGACTTGTGTCCATGAAATTTTAGAATTTTTACCTTTGCATAAACCTCTTTTTGTTACAAAATTATAAATTCCACCTTTGCCATCTTGATCACCTGGATACCAATTTTGAACAGTCGAATATTTTATCTCCGCATCATCAAGTGCAATTAGTTCAACATTAGCAGCATGTAATTGATTTTCATCTCTCATTGGAGCTGTACATCCTTCTAAGTAACTAACATAACTTCCTTTGTCTGCGATAATTAAAGTTCTTTCAAATTGACCTGTATTTGATGCATTAATTCTAAAATAAGTTGATAGTTCCATTGGACATCTAACACCCTCAGGAATGTATACGAAAGAACCATCTGTAAAAACTGCTGAGTTCAATGTCGCAAAAAAATGATCACTTGTTGGAATTACAGAACCTAAATATTTTTTGACTAATTCAGGATGATTTTGAATTGCCTCTGATATAGGGCAAAATATAATTCCTTGTTTAGTTAATTCATCTTTAAAAGTAGTAGCTACAGAAACTGAGTCAAATACAGCATCAACTGCTATTCCATTTAATCTCGCTTGCTCTTGTAAAGGAATTCCAAGTTTTTTATAAGTTTCTAAAAGTTTAGGATCCAGTTCATCTAAGCTCTTTGGCTTATCTTTCATGCTTTTGGGTGCAGAATAATAATATAAATCTTGATAATCTATTTTTGGAAATTTAGGTTTTTGCCAATCTGGTTCTTTTAATACTTTAAATCTTTCAAAAGCTTTTAGTCTAAACTCAAGCATCCATGCAGGTTCTTTTTTAATATTAGATATAAATTTAATTACATCTTCATTCAAACCTTTTGGGGCTTGAATATTTTCTATCTCTGTCGAAAAACCATATTTATAGTCTTTTAAATTATTTATCTCTTTTTGTCTGTTATCCATTCTAAACTCTTGTTTCTTTATTGTTATTTAACAAATCTTTTAAGCTTTTATTTTCAAAGAATGTATTAATGTGAATCTCTAATTCATCCCAAAGATTGTGAGTTATACATTTTGTGGCTTTACCGTTACATCCTCTTTTTGATTCTTTTTTACACTGAACTGTTTTTACTTTTTCATCAACAGCATTAAAAATATTTGTTAATTTAATATCGTTTGGATTTTTATTGAGAACATATCCTCCTTGAGTTCCTCTTATACTTTTAACAATTTCATTTTTTTTTAATTTAGAAAAAATTTGCTCTAGATAATCTAAAGATATGCCTTGTCTCAATGATATATCTCTTAGTGATACTGGATTGATGTTATCAAACCTGGCTAAATCAACTAAAGCCATTACGGCATATCTACCTTTTGATGTTAGTTTCATTTTTTACCTTTAAATTGTGGGTTTTATATATACTTGACTAAAATGGTCAAGTTTAGAGTATAAAAAAAAACTAACATATTGTCGCTGACTTGTGATAAACGTACATTTTTTTTGAGAATAATAATCAATATCGCTTATGGACAATAAAATTTTAGAAATATTTATACCTGGACCTGCAGGAAGACTTGAAGCTAAATATTATAAAAGTAAAAAAAATACTTCACCAATTGCTTTAGTGTTACAGCCCCATCCTCAATATGGAGGAACGATGAATAATAAAGTAGTCGTAGATACTTTTCATACATTTATGGATAACGATTTTTCGGTTTGTAGAGTAAATTTCAGAGGTGTTGGTAAAAGTGATGGAGAATTCGATAATGGTCAAGGTGAACTTGCTGATGCGGCAGCTGCTTTAGATTGGTTAGAAAGAGAAAATTTTGACAATTCACAATGTTGGGTTTCGGGATTTTCATTTGGATCTTTAATTGCAATGCAATTATTAATGAGAAGACCCGAAATAAACAGGTTTATAGCAATTTCACCTCAACCAAATGTTTATGATTTTTCTTTTTTATCTCCATGTCCAACTTCTGGTTTAATTGCTTATGGTAAAAAAGATGAATTAGTACCAGTAGAATACATTACAGAATTAGATAAAAGATTAAGTGCTCAAAAAGGTATTAAAGTAGAATTTAATGCAATATCAGATGCCAATCACTTTTTTTCAAAAACAAGTGATTCTTTAATTAAACATCTTGATAAATATATAAAAAAAGAAACTGCACTATATTAAAAATTTTCTACCAGTTTTCCACCCACCGTAAATTCTTTACATCCAGTTGTTGTGCTAAAAGAAATTGGTAAATTCAAAAAAGACCTTATAGCTAAAAATCCAAATGCCTGGGACTCAATATAATCACCATTTAAATTATAATTATCTATAATTTCCAAAGTAATATTATTTTCATTTGATATGTAATTTTTTATACAATTAATTAAATTAATATTTTTTCTACCACCACCACAGATTAAAAATGTAATATTTTTTTTTTGGCTAATATATTTTAATCCTTCTGCAATCAAATATGCTGTAAAAGCTGTTATAGTAGCACAACCATCTTCTAAAGATAAACCTCTTGCAAATGATACATCGAAATTTTTAATATCTAGTGACTGAGAGTAAGAATTTATTTTAAAATTATCTATTGCCTGATTTAGAATTAATTGATCAACTTTCCCTGCATTAGCTAGTTTACCATTTTTATCAAATTTTTTATTAGAATTATATCTTACCCATTCATCAATTAAACAATTACCAGGACCTATATCAAAAGCAGAAAGGTTATTTTGAAAATTATCAGTTTCATTAATAACTTTCGTAACATTTGCGATACCACCAATATTCAAGAAACCTATTGGAAATTTAATATTAAAATTTTGATTAATTTTTTTTGATAAAATATGATGAAAAATTGGTGTTAAAGGTGCGCCTTGACCATTATTTTGAATATCTGCTTGTCTAAAATCATATATGACTTTTTTTTTGATCATTTGAGATAACAATTTCCCATCTCCTAATTGATTAGTAATTTTCTCAAGTGGGTTATGAAAAATTGTTTGACCATGAAAACCTATCAGATCAATTGGATCTCTATATTTTTTTAATGATTGGTTCACTGCATCTGCATGAAAAAGAGTTAAATTACGCTCTAATTCTCTTAATTTTTCTGAATTTTGTAATAGATCTTTCTTTGTTAAAACTAAATCTCTTAATCTAACTAACTGATCCTGAAGATTTTCATCGTACTCATAATAATCATCTAAAATATCTGAAAATTCATCGTATCCATCTGAACTAATTATAGATAAATCAATACCATCCATAGATGTTCCACTCATTAGTCCAATTGCAGTATATAATTTTTTTTTCATTGATATGTTTTTTAAAAAAAATTTGTATATTGTAACTATAAACTTATGAATAAATTTTTAAAAGAATTTAAAGATAGAGGTTTTTTCTATCAATGCACAAGTGAAGATGAATTATCTAAACAATTAGATAAAGAAAAGATTAAAGGTTACATAGGTTTTGATTGTACAGCTGAAAGCTTACATGTGGGTAGCTTACTGCAAATAATGTGTTTACGGCTACTTCAAAAAAATGGACATCGACCAATAGTTTTACTTGGTGGAGGAACTACAAGGATTGGGGATCCATCTGGTAAAGATAAAACTAGAAAAATATTAAGTGAAGAAGAAATAGAAAAAAATATTAAAAATATCAAAAATATTTTAAAAAACTTTTTAGATAATGATAATCCAAATACAAAGCCAATATTTGTAAACAATTATACTTGGCTTAAAGATTTAAATTATATTTCATTTTTGAGAGATATCGGAAAACATTTCACGATAAATAGAATGTTAACATTTGATAGCGTAAAACTCAGATTAGATAGAGAACAGTCTCTGAGCTATATGGAGTTTAATTATATGATTTTACAAGCATATGATTTTCTCGAATTAAATAAGAAAGAAAATTGTATCTTACAAATCGGAGGTTCAGATCAATGGGGAAACATTGTTAATGGTGTTGAGCTAATTAAAAGATATTCTAATAATCAAACCTTTGGTTTAACAACTCCATTAATTACACTAGCAACTGGTGCTAAAATGGGAAAAACTGAAAGTGGGGCTATTTGGTTAGATGAAAAATACTTATCACCTTATGATTATTGGCAATTTTGGAGAAACATAGATGATAGAGATGTAATTAAATTTTTAAAAATGTTTACTGAAATTGAAATTAAGGAAATAGAATCAATTAAAGATAAAGATATAAATGAATTAAAAATACTACTTGCAAATAAAACTACAGAAATGTTACACGGAAAGGAAGCAGCTAAAAATTCTGAGCAAGCAGCAAAAGAAGCTTTCTCTGGAAACACTCTGGGTTCAAACTTACCTAAAGTTAATATTCAATCAAATAAATTAAAAGAAAAAATAAATATAGTAGACCTTGTTTTATTATCTAAACTAGAAAACTCGAAAAGTGAAATCAGAAGACTTATAAAAGGTAATGCTGTAAAAATTAATGAAAATATTATTTCAGATGAAAAATTTGAAATCAATAAAAATTTATTTAAAAATAATTATCTTAAACTTTCCCTTGGAAAAAAAAGACATATTAAAATAGAATTAAATTAATTTTTTTTAATTTTCTCCAAAGTTCTAGTAATAAACCTGGGTGTTAAAGTTTTTATAGGATTTACAGTAGTTTCTAAATCTTTAGGGGGGCCTTTAATTTTAAAGCTAACTCCAAAAACACCATCGCCCACTTTCTTTCCAATCAATAGATCTCCAAGTAAAGGTATTGAAGCAATAGATCTATTAATTGTTGTCGCTGGAACCAAGGTTCCTCTTAAGCTGATTAATTTATCCTCCTGAATGTATCCTTCTAATAAAATAGATATTGCTGGCCCAATTGCGTATATCTCTTGAATTTTCATAAGTTTATCCTGATTGGTAAAATTCATTTCAAAATCTGTAAACCTAATACCTTCTCCTGTAAGTAGGTCCGCTACTCCTTGAAGAGATGCAAGGACCAACAACTTGGCTAGCGCTGGAATTTCTTTAACTTTAAAATTATCAATTACTAATTTAGAAGTTGAAACTCCATCTTTTTTCAAAGAGTAAAAGTCTAAATATCCCTCTCTATCATCTTCAAATCCTTTAATGAATTTATATCTATCTACTAGGGGTTTTGCCTTCGATGAGAAAAGAGTGGTAATTTTTTCACCTTGATTATTTGTTTTAATTGTAAATTTTATATTTTGTGAATTGTTATAAAAGGCTAAAACATCTGCTTCTTCTACTTTGTTATTAATAATATTTATCTTCCCTTTTAAATCCTTTACAAAGTATATTTTATCCAAGTAAACTTCATCAAAATTTAGTTCCATACTTACATTATTTTCAAAAAGGTTGTTTTCTTTTTTATCATCGGTATCTAGCAAATTCGAAATTAAAGAATTTGCATTAAATAAAGTGCCATCAATTAAATATTTTTGGTCTTCTACTTTTTTTATATTGTAATTATTTTTTTTATTTTCTGTATCTACATAATTGAAATTTGCCTGATCAATATTTATTATTTGATTAGAATTGTTAAGAGATAAATTCTTAATTTTAATATTATTATTTTCTTCATTAATAATAAAGTTGTTTATATTTAGATTTTTATTATTTTTTATTTCTCCATTAATTTGAAGATGCATATAGCTATCATCTTTTTTTTCATAATTAATATTATCAATTATGAATTTTGTATTTTTTACATTTAAATTAGTGTTAAAACTTATTTTATTTTTTTCTTTCTGAATTAAATAATCAATATCTTCAAAATCTTTATCGATTTTGAATTTTCCAGACCCTGAAAAAGTAAGTTTATTATTTTTAAAATTAATTTTTAATTTTTGATTATTCAAATCAATGTTTTTATTATTTTGAGGGAAGAAAATTTTTAAAAAATCTTGCTGCTCTAAAACTATATTTTTTAAAAATAATTCTGTATCTATATTTAAATTATTATCTTTTTTATTTATAAAATATTTAATTTCATCTACTTCTCCAGTATTTAATTGAATTTGACCCTCACCATTAATTGATAAATTTTTGTCCTTATAATTTAAATTTAATTTATGATTATCTAGTAAAATTAGATCATCAACTTCTGGAAAATAGTTATTAATTATTTTTAAATTTTCATATTTTAGCTGAGTAATATTTATATCAGAATTTAAAATAATATTTTTAACTTTGAATTTTTCATCTATTTCTAAAGAAAATTCATTATTTGTTTTAAATATAGCATCATCAACAATTATATTTTCAAAACTTAAATTTAATAATTTTAATATATTTAGATTTAAACTTGATTGTTCGTTTTCAACAATAGCATCAATTAGAAAACTATTTTTTTTCTTTTTTATGTTAAATTTTTTTGAAATAAAATTTACTTCTTCTGTTTTAAAATTTATTTCATCAAAATGATAATTATCTTTTTGAAAATTGAAATTAAAATTTACATTTTTAAAATAAGCCCTGTCTAAAAAATTAATATTTCCATCTTTCATCAAACCTTCAATGATATAATCATTTTTAAGTTTACCATTTTCATCGATGTTCAAACTCAGATCTATAATTACGTGACCTTTTTTTACAATTTTTTCTAATATAAATAATTCAGGTTTGTTGGTTGTTGTACGAATAAATTTAATTAAATCATTTAATAATATAGACTTAGTTTTTACCTCTATATTTGATGATGAAATCTTATTTTTAATTAAAGAACTGAGCGAAACTTGTGTTTTAATGCTTTCTAATGCTAAAGGTCTTTTTGCAAAATATACTGTGGTACCAATTGTTTTTGCATAAATTTTTAGTTTAAAAGGATCTAGGGTTAATTTAATTTTTTTTAAATCTATATCTATCTTTTTATTTATTAATAAAATTCTTTTTTTAATTTGATCATTAAATTTATCTGTCTCTATACCTACAGTGCTAAGGTAAATTGTCAAAACAACAAACACTGACAAAAGTAGAATTAAAGATTTTAAAATTTTATTTTTCATTTAATTTATAAAGCGATTGTTCCAAAAACTCATCAATATCACCATCTAATACTTTGTCAGGACTAGTGCTTTCAAAACTAGTTCTATTATCTTTTACAAGTCTGTAAGGTTGAAGAACATAAGATCTAATTTGATGCCCCCACCCTATTTCAGATTTAGAACTTTCAACATTTTGATTTTCTTCCTCTCTTTTTTTGATTTCATAATCATATAACCTTGCTTTCAACATATTCATGCATGTTTCTTTATTTTTATGTTGAGATCTTTCATTTTGACATTGAACAACAATTTTTGAAGGAATGTGTGTTATTCTAACTGCGCTATCAGTAGTATTAACATGCTGGCCACCTGCTCCACTTGAACGATAGGTGTCTATTCTTAAATCTTTTTCTAAAATTTCTATATTTATATTTTCATCTACAACTGGATAAATCCAAACACTTGCAAAACTTGTGTGCCTTCTTGCTCCAGAGTCAAATGGAGATATCCTAACTAATCTATGTATTCCTGACTCTTTTTTTAACCATCCAAAAACATAGTCACCATCTATTTTAATTGTTGCAGACTTTATTCCAGCCTCGTCACCTCTATGTTCGCTAATCAAACTTGATTTAAAATTTTTTTTATCAGACCATTTTAAATACATTCTTCTTAACATATCAGCCCAATCTTGACTTTCTGTGCCTCCAGCACCAGCATGTATTTCTATATAACAATTTAAAGGGTCTGCTTCATTAGATAAAAAACATTTAATTTCATTTTTTTTAACTTCACTTCTTAAGTCTTTAATATTTTGAAGAACTTCTTTTTGAACTTCTAAATTCTCTTCTTCATACGCCAGTTTACCCAAATCATCTAAATCTTTAAGTTTTTCAACATTATTATTTAAAGAATTAGTTAAATCTTCATAAAATTTCTTTTCTTTGATTACTCTTTGAGAATTATTTTTATCTTGCCAAAAATCGGCACTTAGCATTTGTGAATTTAAAGATTGCAGTTTAGAATGGATATTGTTTTTTTCAAAGATACTCCTGTATTTTTTGATTTATCTTTTCAATCTCTTCTTTTAAATTTTGATAATTATTATCCATTAGTAAAACTTTAATATATTATTTGAATCTAATCTATCTGAATTTGTATAAAGTACTTTTCCATCAACCACATTTTCTTTTTTAAAAACCTCAATAATAGTATTCTTTGAGTTAAATTTTGCTTTTTGACCTGTTAAAGGGTCAACAACCATCATCACTGTGCCTTTAGCAGCCTTAAATGGTCTTGCATCATTTTTGTTAATAGAATCACTTATAAAACTTTTGAATATTGGTAAAGCCGTTTTAGATCCTGTTTCATATTTTCCTAGTGGAGTTGGGTTATCTGAACCAACATAAACACCAACTAGAACATTTGAGGTAAAACCTATAAACCAAGTATCTGTATTTTTATTTGTTGTTCCAGTTTTGCCTGCAATATTTAAATTTAAGTCTTTTAGTTTTTTAGCTGTACCTCTTTGAACAACTCCTTCTAAAATTGATGTCATTTGAAAAGCTGTTTCTGGAGAAAAAATTTGCGTATAGTTATTTTTAATCTCTGGATAATCATTGGTAAAATAAGAAATTTTATCACAATTAATACATTTTCTTTTATCATTATTAAAAATAGTATTTCCCTCACCGTCCTGAATTCTATCTATAAGTATTGGTTCAACAAGTTTACCTCCATTAACAAAAACTGAATAAGCAGACGTAAGTTTTAATAAAGTTGTTTCAGCAGATCCCAAAGATATGGATAAAAGTTCTTCTGGATTATCATAAATTTTTAATGCTTTTGAAAAATCAACTATTTTCTCTACACCAAGATTTTGGGCTATTCTTACTGTCATTAAATTTCTAGATTTCTCCAAACCAACCCTTAAAGTCGACGGCCCATAAAATTTTTTTCCATAATTTTCTGGTTTCCACATTTTTAAATCATCTCCTTGGTCTAAAACCAATGGTGCATCTAGAACTAATGAAGTTGGTGTAAAATTATTCTCTAAGGCTAATGCATAAACAAATGGTTTAAAAGCTGACCCAGGTTGTCTTTTAGCTTGAGTTGCTCTATTAAATTCACTTTGTTTAAAACTAAAACCACCACTTAGTGCTAAAACTCTTCCAGTAAATGGATCCATCACAACAATTCCACCATTCACCCTTGGTAATTGTTGTAAGTTAAAAATATTTTCCTTAAGATTTTTAACATAAATAATATCACCAGGTTTTAATAATTTATTAAATTCTTTTTTTGTCCAAGAAATACTCTGATATTCAATAACACCTTCAATGTTATCTTCTGTTTCTATTTCTGCAGAAAATTTATTTATCTTTTTGACTATTGCTAATTTCCAATTAATTGAATTTTCTAATTTATACTTTTCTAAATCTTTTTTCCATTTTGAATTATAAATCTTGTTAGTAAGTGGTCCTCTCCATCCCTTTCTTTTATCATATGCTATTAATCCATCTCTAAGCGATTTTGTTGCAATTGTTTGTAAATTCAAATCTATTGGAGTATTGATATTAAAACCTTGTTTGTAAACTTTGTCATAGCTTAAAGTTTCAATTACGCTCTTTCTCACATCTTCAATAAAATATTGAGCATCTTCTAAATAAATTTTTTTATTTTTTTTTAAAATTATTTCCTCTTTTGTAAGTTTTTCATACCATTCTGAGGTTAAATAATTATTATCTAACAAATTTTTTAAAACTAAATTTCTTCTAAATTTTGCTATATCTGGATTTCTATAAGGATTATATCTACTGGGTGCTTTTGGCAAAGCTGCTAATAAAGCGGCTTCTGAGTAATTTAAATCTTTAATAGATTTATCAAAATATTCTAAGCTTGCAGCAGCTACTCCATATGCTCCACTTCCAAGATAAATTTGGTTTAGATAGAGTTCTATAATTCTTTCTTTAGATAAAGCTCTCTCTATTCTAAAAGCTAGAATTGCTTCCTTAATTTTTCTATTTAAACTTACTTCATTCGTTAGTAAAAAGTTTTTTGCTACCTGTTGAGTAATAGTAGATGCTCCCTCTAACCTTTTAGATGATAAAATATTTGAAATATTATTTATTACAGCTCTAATAACTCCTTTAGCATCAACACCTGGATGTTTAAAAAAATTTTTATCTTCAGCAGATAAAAATGCATTAATTACATTTTTTGGAATTGAATTAAATGGAACAAATACTCTTTTTTCCTGTGAAAAATCTGCTACCAATTCGCCATTACCAGAGTAAACTTTACTCGAGACAGGAGGTTTGTAACTTTTAAGAAATTTATAATCTGGTAAATCATTAGAATAAGTCCATAAAACACTTATTATCGAAATTGCTGATAATAGAATAAAAGAAGTAATTAAAATAAGGATATTTCTAAAAAATTTATTCATTTTAATTTCATTATATCTTGGAATTTGTTAAAGATATGGCAAGAAATTAAACAAAATTTTAAAAACTAATTTACTAATGAAATTAACATTCACAAAATTATGGAAAAAAATTTATATATCGATGCTTCGCATCCTAACGAAACTAGAGTTGTTCTTAAATCAGGTGAAAATATTGAAGATTACGAGTACGAAGGTTTAAAAAATAACTTAATTAAAAATAATATTTATTTAGGCAAAGTAAGTAGAATTGAACCCTCTTTGCAAGCAGCCTTTGTTGATTTTGGAAGAGAGAGGCATGGGTTTTTGTCTTTTAATGACATTCAATCGGATTATTATCAGATACCAAAAGCAGATTTAGAAAGAATTAAAGAAGAGGAGGAAAAAGCTAGAGAAGAACTTTCAAGAGAAGTTGAGGCTAAAGAAGAGGAAAATATTGCTGAAGGAAAACTAGAAATTGATGATCCTCTAGAAAAAATATCAGAAGATCAAATAGAAGAAGATACAAATAATAAAGAAAATATTACTGAAAAAGAAAATTTAGATTATGGAAAAGAAAAAAAGAAAGACTATAGATTTAAATTTAAAAGATATAAAATTCAGGAAGTAATTAAACCTAACCAAGTAATTCTTGTACAAGTTATTAAAGACGAGAGAGGTCAAAAAGGTGCAGCTTTAAGCACTTTCATTTCTATTGCTGGTAAGTATATAGTCTTAATGCCAAACACTCCTAAAGGAGGAGGTATATCAAGAAAAATATTTAATCCTACTGATAGAAAAAAAATAAGATCAATTTTAAATGAAATTGAAATACCTAAAGAGATGGGATTAATTGTCAGAACTGCTGGAAGCAATAAAACGAAAAATGAAATAAATAACGATTTAACAACCTTGGTTAATTCTTGGAGTCAAATAAAAGAAAATGCAATAAACTCTATTGCTCCTTCTTTAATACATCAAGAAAGTGAAATAATAAAAAGAACATTAAGAGATATGTTTGACGAAAATACCCAAAATGTAGTTGTAGAAGGTAACGAGGGTTATAAAAAAGCTCAATCATTCATGAAAACAATGATGCCATCAAATGTCAGAAAAGTAAAAAAATATAGAGGAAAAATTCCACTATTTATTCAAGAAAATATCGAACAAAAGTTAAATCAAATATTTGATCCTCAAATTAAACTTAAGTCAGGAGGATATTTAGTTATTAATCCGACAGAGGCTTTAGTTTCTATAGATATAAATTCTGGAAGTTCAATTAAAGGAAAAAATGTTGAAAGCACTGCTCTAGATACGAATATTGAAGCTGCAGAAGAAATTGCAAGACAAATAAAGATAAGAGATTTGTCTGGTTTAATCATTATAGATTTTATTGATATGCTAAGTTATGGAAATAGGAAGTTAGTAGAAAGAAAACTTAAAGAAAAATGCAGATCAGACAGAGCTAGAATTCAAATTGGAAGAATAAGTAATTTTGGTCTTCTGGAGATGTCAAGACAAAGACTGAGGGAAAGTGCAATAAAATGGAAAGTTACATTAACAGATGAGTCTTTTGCTCAAAAGCTTTTAAAAGTTGTTGAGTTAAAAGCTGTAATTAATAAAGGTAAATTTGTTGAATTAAAAGTTTGTAAAAAAATTTCAGATTTCCTTAAAGAAAATTTTGTTAATGACTTAACTTATTTTGAGAAAAAAAATAAAATGAAAATAGATATTATTAGCGATAATTCTTTAATTATACCTGAATACATTATCGACATAAAAAATAAATCAAAAAAAACTATAGAGCTAATAGAATATTATGAAAAATTAAAAAATTTAGAAACACAGAATAAAGAAGATAAATTTTCAGAAAAAAAAGAAAATATAAAAATTAATAAAAAAAAATATAAAAAAAAAAGGTATTATAAAAAGACTAAATAATTCCTTTTGATGGTGAGGATGGATTACCCATTAAAATTTTATCTATTCTTCCAGACTTGTAGGATTGTCTACCAGCGATAACAGCATTTTTAAAAGCAAGCGCCATTTCAAATGGTTTTTTTGCTTTTGCTATAGCAGTGTTAACAAGCACTCCATCACATCCTAATTCCATTGCAATTGTAGCATCTGAAGCTTGACCCAAACCAGCATCAATAATTAATGGAAGTTTGGTTTGATTTCTAATTATTTGAATATTGATTTTGTTTTGAATGCCTAATCCTGATCCAATTGGTGCTGCTAGAGGCATAATTGCGTCAGCACCTGAATTTTCTAGACGTTTAGCCATTAAAGGATCATCATTGCAATAAACCATAACCTTAAAACCTTCTTTAGCTAAAACTTCAGTTGATTTTAAAGTTTCTATCATGTCAGGAAATAAATTTTTTTTATCTCCTAAAACTTCTAATTTGACTAATTTCCAACCACCTATTTCTCTAGCTAATCTCAAAGTTCTCAAGGCTTCTTTTGAATTAAAACATCCAGCAGTATTAGGTAAATATGTGATTTTTTTTGGATCAATATAATCCATAAGCAAAGGCTTATTTTTATCTGAAATATTAACCCTTCTTACAGCAACTGTCACGATTTCTGCTCCAGAAAGTTTAATTGCTTTTGCGCACTCAGACATACTTTTATATTTTCCTGTTCCAACAATTAATCTGGAATTAAATTTCTTATTCGCAATTATCAGACTATCTTTTTTCAAATTAACCACCTCCAATAAAATGAACTATTTCAATTTTATCATTTTTATTTAATTTTATTTTACTTATTTTTTTTTTATCTATTATTTCTTCATTAAGCTCAATAGCTACTTTATTTAATGGAATTTTGAGATTTTTTAACACTAAAGAGAGGTTGGAATCTTGATTTATAGATTTGATTTTTCCATTTATTTTAATTTTTATTTTTTTTATTTTTTTCATCGTATATAAATGCTGAATGAATAATAAAATAATTATTATTAATGGTCCAAATCTTAATCTATTAGGGGAAAGAGAACAATCACAATATGGATCAACTACGTTTGAACAGCTTAAAAAAAATTGTTCTCAAAAAGCACAGGAAATTGGTATTCATGTTGAATTTGCCCAATCTAATGTTGAAGGAGAGCTTGTTAATATAATTCAAGATGCTAGGAAAAATTTTGATGGTATGATTATAAATGCCGCTGCATTTACTCATACTTCTGTGGCTATAAGAGATGCCCTAGATTTATTTAAAAAACCAATAATTGAGATACATTTATCTAATATTTATAAAAGAGAAGAATTTAGACATAAATCACTTATAAGTGGTGTAGTAACTGGAGGAATTTTTGGATTAGGTGCCGAAGGATATATTTTGGCCATAATTTCATTACAAAAGTCTTTGCAAAATGAAAATAGATAAAAAAATAATTAAAGAATTAAGTGATTATTTAAAAGAATTTAATCTTACTGAAATAGAGATAACTGAAAAAGATACAAAAATTAAAGTATCAAAAAATAATGTCTCAATTACTAACCAGCCACAAGTTATTTCGCCCTCAACACCCGTAACAGGTTCGCCGCCATCTCAAACTCAAAATATTAAATCAGGAACTGAAATTACCTCACCTATAATTGGAACAGCCTATCATGCTCCAGAACCTGGTGCTAAAAAGTTTGTTGAGATTGGTAAAAAGATTAAAAAAGGTGATACAATAATGATTGTTGAGGCAATGAAAACAATGAACCATGTTCCTTCAACAGCAGATGGTGTAGTGAAAGAAATTTGTGTTGAAGATGGTCAGCCCGTAGAATTTGGTCAAACTATTATTATCCTTGAATAAATAATGTTTAAAAAAATTTTAATTGCAAACCGTGGGGAAATTGCGGTTAGAATTATTAGAGCGTGTAAAGAATGGGGAATATCTACAGTAGCTGTTCATTCAGATGTAGATAAAGAAAGTATGCATGTAAGAATGGCTGACGAAAGTGTGTGTATTGGTTCTCATCAACCTGCAAATAGTTATTTAAATATTCCAGCACTAATGTCAGCAATAGAACTTACAAATGCTGATGCTGTTCATCCTGGCTATGGTTTTCTTTCGGAAAATGCGAATTTTGCAAGAATTTTAGAAGAGAATAAAATTAATTTTATAGGAGCTTCATCAAAACATATTGAAATGATGGGTGATAAAATCCAAGCAAAAAGAATAGCTAAAGAAAATGGATTGCCTGTTATAGAGGGCTCTGAGGGAGGAGTAAAAGATGTTTCTGAAGCAAAAGAACTATGTAAAAAAATTGGTTTTCCTGTCTTAATCAAAGCCTCAGGTGGAGGTGGAGGTAAAGGTATGAAAATAGTTTATAAAGAAGAAGAATTTGAAACGTTGTTTTCAACTGCAAAATCAGAAGCACGAAAATACTTTGGTAATGATGAAGTTTATATCGAAAAATTTTTTCAAAATCCAAGGCATATTGAAGTTCAAATATTAGCTGGAAAGAATAGAGCAGTTCACCTACACGAAAGAGATTGTTCGGTTCAAAGAAGACATCAAAAATTAATAGAAGAAACACCAAGTCCAGTTTTGAATGATGAAATAAGAAAAGATTTATTTGAAAGAACAGTTAAAATGGTTGCAAAAATAGGTTATATGGGAGCTGGGACTGTTGAATTTATATATGAAGATGGGAAATTTTATTTCCTTGAGATGAATACAAGAGTTCAAGTTGAACATCCTGTAACCGAGATGGTAACTGGTATTGATATAATTAAAGAGCAAATTTGGATTGCTTTTTCAGAAGAAACAGCTTTAAAACAAAGTGATATAAATCCTAGAGGACATGCAATCGAATGTAGAATTAATGCTGAAGATGCGAGTAAAAACTTTCAGCCTTCTCCTGGAGTTATTACTATGTGTCATCAACCATCTGGTTTTAGAACAAGAGTAGATGGTGCAATATTTCAAGGATATAAGGTAACACCTTATTACGACAGTATGGTTTGTAAATTAATTTGTCACGGAAGAAACCGAATAGAAGCAATTCAAAGAATGAATAGATCGCTAGATGAATTTGTTATTGAGGGAATAACTACAACAATACCTCTACATAAAAAGTTACTTAATCATAAAAAATTTATAAATTCAGATTTTAATGTAAGTTGGTTAGATAAAGACCCAATAGTCTAATAACAACTAACAAGCCAAATATCATAAACAGGATGATCAAAGGGTTTTATTGATGGACTAGAAGAGAACATCCAACCGTTAAAAACAAAAACTTCATCATTATTTTTATTTGTTAAGTCTCTAACCTGAATATAGGCAGTTATCTCTGGATTATCATCAAATTCAGAATTTTTACATTTAATGCTTTTTATTTCTAGATCTTTAAATTTTTTTAATTTTCCATTTTCTAATTTTAATAAAATATTTTTTGAACTTATTTTATCTAAAATTTTTATATCAGTAAAAGCTCCCTCTAAATTACTTTTTGAATTTGAATTATAAACTAAACAAAAATAAAATAAAAAAACTAAATAGATTAATTTAAAATTATTCTTTCCAACTTGAGTATTTCTTTTTAACACCATCTTTATTTTTATTTGGATAATATGCTGAGTCAGTTCCAGTAAGATTTTCTTGATGCGGTTTTTGCCATTCGTATTTTTCTAATACATGTTTTTTCTCAATTTTATTAGGTGTAAAATGTATCCAAGAAAACCACTCAACAGGAATTTTTGACGCGTCAATTGTGTTTGAATAGATAACCCATCTTTTTCCGTTTTTACTCTCATAGTATTTATTACCTAGCTCATCAGTACCAACTAGTTTTCCAAAAAAAATAGTTTTTAGTCTTGTTCCAAAAGTATCTTGATTCCACCAAGTGAAAATTTTTCTTAAAAGTGTCAACATAATATTTTTTTATTTATTCAATCAAAAATTGTAAAATTTAAATTAGACTAAAATATGAATATGTATATAAATTAATTGATTCATTATTCAAATTAAAATTTAAATTGAGGTCAAATGGCAAAGTATTTAGTTGAAACTTATTATACATGTACTTTTAAAGTAAATCATTATTTAGATGATATTAACGAGGCAGAGTTAAAAAATTTAGAAAAAAGAGATGATGGTAAATTTGAGGTTTTAGACGTAAAACTTGATAACAGAAAAACAAAAAGTCTAGATCCTAAAAACAATAAAGTCCTTGAAAACAACAAAGTAGAAGTAGTTGCCGAAACAGATAAAAAAAGTGCGATAAATAAAGAAAGTGTAATAAAAAGTTTAAACACAGCTACCGAAAAGTCAGGTAAAAGATTTAGCATGCCTGACAGAAGAAAGGGATATATTCAAAAAGCTACTATTGGTGACCATAAAGTTTACCTACATACTGGAGAATATGAAGACGGAAAAATTGGAGAAATATTTATTGATACCAGTAAAGAGGGTGAGCTTGTTAAAGCCTTAATGAATAACTTTGCAATTGCTGTTTCTTTGGGCCTTCAATATGGTGTTCCTTTAGATGAGTTTATAAGTGCATTTGTTGGCACAAAATTTGAACCATCAGGCAAAGTGCATGGTAATGATAGAATTTTAAGTGCAACATCAATTTTGGATTATATTTTCAGAGAATTAGCTATTTCATATCAAAATAGAGAAGATCTAGCCCATACTCCAGCTATTGGAGGAAATGATGCCATCAATGCAGAAGATCAAAGCTCTGAGGATCAAAATCAATTGTTGAAAATTGTAAAAGACATTACAAGTAAAGGTTTCGTTAGAAATAATTATAAAAAAAATCTAGTTGATCTTTCAGATGTAAAAATAAGTTTAAAAGGTAAAAAATAAGTTATTTTTTTGTTTTTAAAGCTAAATTTAATTCTTTCAATTGATCTGCATTCACCTCAGATGGTGCATTCATCATCAAATCTTGTGCGTTTTGGTTCATTGGAAACATAGTAACCTCCCTAATATTTTTCTCATTAGCTAGTAACATTACGATTCTATCAATACCAGGCGCTATTCCTCCGTGTGGTGGTGCACCATAACTAAGTGCATTAATCATGCCACTAAATTTTTCATCTACTTGATCTTTATCATATCCTGCAATCGAGAAAAGTTTATACATAAGTTCTGGTTTATGATTTCTAATTGCTCCTGAAGATAATTCTATACCATTACAAACTATGTCGTATTGATATGCCAGTATATCTAAAGGGTTTTCAAAATCTTTTTCTCTTAAATCACCTTGAGGCATTGAAAATGGATTATGACTAAATTCAATCTTATTTGTCGATTCGTCTTTTTCAAACATTGGATAGTCTACAACCCAGCAAAATGCGAAAACATTTTCATCAATTAAATCAAGATCTTTTGCAATTTTATCTCTTGCAAGTGCAGTAATTTTTTCTAATTCGTCTTGTTTTCCACAAGCCATAAAAATACTATCACCTATTCCGCATTTTGTTTTTTTCATTATTTCAGCCAATGCATCTTGAGAAAAAAATTTTCCTATAGGGCCTTTTGCTGAAATATCTTTATCTTTTTCAAAAGTAAAATAAGCTAAACCAGAAGCTCCTTCTTCTTTTGCCCATTTATCAATATTATCAAAAAAACTTCTTGGCTTATCTTTCGTATTTTTTGTAATAATACTTCTTACTTTAGATCCAGATTTTACTAATTTTTTAAATATTTCAAATGAAACATCTTCTCTAGTAAAAATTTCAGTTATATCATTTACAATTAGTGGGTTTCTTAAATCTGGTTTATCAGTACCATATTTAAGCATTGCTTCCTTGTATGAAATCTTTGGAAATTTATCAAACATCAGTTTTTTAGTTGAAAAATTTTTAAATGTATTAACCATTAATTTCTCAACTACATTAAATACATCTTCCTGCTCAACAAATGACATTTCTAAATCTAATTGATAAAATTCTCCAGGACTTCTGTCTGCTCTTGCATCTTCATCTCTAAAACAAGGTGCAATTTGAAAATATCTGTCAAAACCTGAAACCATTATCAATTGTTTAAATTGTTGAGGAGCTTGAGGTAATGCATAAAATTTTCCTGGATTTAAACGACTAGGTACTAAAAAATCTCTTGCCCCTTCTGGACTAGATGAGGTTAAAATTGGTGTTTGAAATTCTAAAAAACCTAATTTAGTCATTTCATTTCTGATGTATGAAATAACTTTAGATCTTAAAATAATATTTTCGTGAATTTTTTTTCTTCTTAAATCTAAAAATCTATATTTCAATCTTATTTCTTCAGCATATTCTTGGTCACTAAAGATTGGCATAGGTAGTTCTTTACAAGTACCCAAAACTTCATGTTTATCAATAACAATCTCTATTTCACCTGTGTCTATTTCAGAGTTAATTGTTTCTTTAGATCTATTAACTACTTTTCCCTCAACTTTAATTACTGTTTCTAATTGCATTTTTTCTAAATCAGAAAAATATTTATTATCTTTATCAATTATACATTGGGTAATTCCATAATTATCTCTCAAATCAATAAATAATAAATTCCCATGGTCTCTTTTTTTATTTATCCAACCTGAGAGAGAAATTTTTTTATCTACATCCTCTTTTCTTAATTCATTACACTTATGTGTTCTGTACTTATTCAATTAATCCTCTAATGCTTCTTTAATTATTTTAAAGTCAATCGATTTTTTTCTTTTTAAACTAATTTCGTCGATTTTATATATGAAATCAGAAATTTTGCTATAAGTTCTATCAATTCTCTTAATTATAAATTCAATAAGTTTTTGGTCTATTGATATTTGACGATCAGAAAGATTTTTTAGTATTAATGCATAAATCAAATCATCACTAGGTTTTTCAATTTGAGATAATATAAAATTATTAGATCTTGAATTAAGATCATTTAGTTTAAATTTAAAATCAACTATTGGTATTTTTGAGGTTACTATTAAATACTTATTATCCTGCTCTATTATATTAATTAGTGTATATAATAAATTTTCATTTATTTTTTCAGTTAAATCTTCAATAACAATTTTTTCAAAAATTTTAATTTTTTGAAGAAAATCATTATTAATATCATCTGCATTAATTTTAATTCCTCTATGCTTTTTTAAAAATATATTTATTAAATGACTTTTTCCTGAAAACTTTTCACCTATTAAGTTAATAAAATTTTTATCCCATTTTGGCCAATTATTTAAAAGACTAAAAGAATGTTCATTGCTATTTGAAACATAAAAATCCTGATCTTTAAAATTTTGTTCATAATCAAATTTAAGTATTTGCTGATTAAGATTTGTCATTTAAAATCCAGATTTTATTTTTAATCTCAAAATCATAATTATGATAACTCATGACCTCTAAAAATTTATCAGGTGTTCCATTAAAAATAACTTTATAATAATTATTTTTATTATCGAATTTATAAATATAAGAATTATATATCAAATCCATATTGGATAAAATTTTTTCGAATTTATTAATTTTTATATTATTAGAATTGTCTATAGAAATATTTAAAGATAGTTTCACTGAGGTGTTAATTTGATTTTGTAATTTCCAAAAATCCTCATAAACTAATTTTAAATTGTCAATAAATTTAAATTTCTCTTCTTCATCATCAAAATTTACTTCATTATAATTTAAATTTTTTAAATTGTTTTTTTGATTAAAAAAAATTTTATTAAATACTCGCAATTTATTATTATCTTTAAACACAATCATAATTATGTGATCACTTATATTGTATTTATTTATAATTTCTTTGAAATCATAAGTTTCTAAATTATTAATATTTCTTTTTATTAAACTAAAATCATCAAGATCTTGAGTGGGTAAGATATAATTTAAAAGACTGTATTTTTTGTTATTTAAATTCCAGCTATAAAACAACTTATTCTCAGAAAACATTGAAACTTGGTTATTATTCTGATCAACGATAACTGGAATGAATAAGAAATCTTTTTTTATAGGTAAAGAAGGAAATATATTTTTTGTTTCTAATAAGTCGAATATATTTTTTTTATTAAATGAAACATTCATGGTAAGATAATAAATTTCATCAATAAACTTTTCCTCCTTTATAGAGAAAGTTTCTATCATTCCTTTTATCTGATTAATTGGTGTATTTTTTAATTTTATTTGATCTTTGCTTTGTACAATTGAAAAAATTAATTCATTAAATGCCCTTGAAAATCCTTTATCGATAATTTCATTTTTATTAAAATTTATTTCAAAAGGAGTTGATATATCAATATTGTTTACAGCAAATGTCATTGCATGACTTTTTCCTGTGGAAAAGAAAATATTTGTTAAAGCAAGAAATAAAAAAAAATTATATAAAGGCCTTAATTTATAAAGTTGAGAAATAAATTTCATAAAACATATTAATGAATAAAAAAAAATATACCTATAAAAAAAGTGGAGTTAATATCAAAGCTGCTGATAAATTTGTTGATTTCATTTCAACAGTTTCATCAAGAAAAAGAGGCAAAAAAAAGTTTTCTAATATAGGGGGATTTGGTTCAATTACAAATATTCCAAATAACATTGAAAAACCTAAGATCGTAGCTTGCACCGATGGTGTGGGAACTAAAATTGAAATTGCTAATACCTTAAATAAATTTGACACAATTGGAATTGATCTGGTTGCTATGAGTGTTAATGATTTAATTGTTCAAGGTGCTAAGCCATTACTTTTTTTAGATTACATATCTCTAAATAAAATTGATCTAAAAAAACTTAAGGCAATAATAAAAGGGATTAAAGAAGGTTGTGATCAATCAGAATGTGAACTTGTCGGTGGAGAAACTGCTGAAATGCCAGGTACTTACGAAAAAGGGAAGTTTGATATTGCAGGTTTTGCTGTAGGAGTTGTTGGAAAAAATCAAATTTTATATAAAAATAAAATAAAAAAAAATAATCTTATAATAGCAATACCTTCAAGTGGCTTACATTCTAATGGGTATTCTCTTGTAAGATATTTATTAAAACATAAAAAAATAAATATTAAAAAAAATAAATTTTTAAAGTCTGAGCTTTTAAAACCTACTAAGATATATGTTAGAGAAATAATGAATTTAATAAACTATAACCTAATAAATGGTTGTGCGAATATAACTGGTGGGGGATTATCAGACAATATTAAAAGAATTATACCTGATAAACTTTCTGCAAATATTAATTTAGATCAAATTAAAACTTCCAAAATATTTAACTGGCTTAAAAATAATGGAATTTCAGATAAAGAAATGCTCAAAACATTTAATTGTGGAGTAGGTTTTTGTCTAATTATAGAACGTAAAAATTTGAAAAAAATAGATAAATTTTTTTCAAAAGAATATAAACCATATGTCATTGGAAAAATTTCTGAAGATAAAAACAAAGTTATGCTAAATGGTTCCATCAACTGGTTACAATAAAACTAGAACGGCTGTATTTATATCAGGTACAGGAAGTAATTTAAAATCTCTCATTAAATTTTCAAAAACTACTAAATCCCCAATATCAATTGATTTTATTATATCAAACAACCCAAAAGCAATGGGCTTAAATTACGCTAAAAAATTTAAAATAAAAAAAAAAGTTTTAAATTTTAAAAATAAAATTTTAAGTGAAAAAAAGTTACTTTCTGTTTTAAAAATTAACAAAATTGATATGATTTGTCTTGCTGGATTTATGAAAATATTATCGAAAAATTTCATTAAAAAATTTAAAGGAAAAATTTTGAATATACACCCATCATTACTTCCTAAATATAAAGGATTAAATACTCACAAAAGAGCATTAAATAATAAAGAAAAATACTCAGGATGTACTGTTCATTTTGTAAATTCTAGATTAGATTCTGGAAAAATTGTTCTTCAAAAAAAAGTCAAAATTTCGAAAAACGAAACTGAAGATTCACTTGCTAAAAAAATTTTAGAACAAGAGCATAAACTCTACCCTAAAGCAATATTAAAAGTTTTTAATCTTTAAAGAAAAAATCTATTTCAATTTTAGCATTTTCGACGCTATCTGATCCATGTACAGAGTTTTTATCTATTGAAATTCCATATTTTTTTCGGATAGTACCTTCTTCTGCATCTTTTGGATTTGTAGCACCCATCAATTCTCTATTTCTTAAAACTGCATTATCTTTTTCAAGAACCATTACAACAATTGGGCCTGATGATAAGTAGGCACACAAATCGTTATAAAATGGCTTGGTTTCATGAACTTTATAAAATTTTTCAGCTTCTGATTTTTCAATTTGTATTTTTTTTTCTTTTAAAATTGTAAAACTATTGCTTTTAAACATTTCTTTAATTTCGTTTTCTAGATTTCTCTCCACTGCATCTGGTTTAATAATTGATAAGGTTTGTTCTAAATTACTCATAATGATCCTCTATTAGTTTGTTTAATAATCTGACTCCATAACCTGTTGCACCACCTGAATTTAATGCTCCACCATATTTTGAAAAAGCCATTCCAGCTATATCTAAATGTGCCCATGGTGTTTTGTTTAAAATAAATCTTTGTAAAAATTGAGCAGCAGTAGTAGAACCAGCTCCTCCAACATAATTTATATTCTGCATATCAGCATTTTTAGAATCAATTAACTTATCAAAATTTTTATTTAGGGGCATTCTCCAAACTTTTTCCTCAACTTTTTCTCCAGCATTAATTATTTGTTTTGATAAATTATCATCATTTGAAAAAAGACCTGCATATTCAGAACCTAATGATACTATTATTGCTCCTGTTAACGTAGCTAAATCTACAATAAATTTAGGCTTAAATTTTTCTTCGGTATAAGTTAAAGCATCAGCTAGAACTAATCTTCCTTCTGCATCAGTGTTTAAAATTTCAACTGTTTTACCACTATAAGACTTAACAATATCTCCTGGTCTTTGTGCATTTCCTCCTGGCATATTTTCAACTAAACCTACAACACCAACAGCATTTATCTTTGCTTTTCGAAGAGCTAAGCTTTTCATTAATCCCACTACAACTGCGGAACCAGCCATATCATAAGTCATATCCTCCATGAATTTTGCTGGCTTTAACGATATTCCTCCAGTATCAAAACATACTCCTTTTCCAACAAAAGCTAACGGTTTAGATTTTTTGTTCAAGCCATTCCATTCCATTGTAACAAGGTATGACCCTCTAACACTACCTTGGCCTACACCAAGCAAAGTATTCATTCCAAGTTTTTTTAATTTTTTTTCATCATATACAGAAACTTTTAATCCATACCTTTTCAATGAATTTAATCTTTTTGCATATTCATCAGGATGAAGAATATTTCCAGGCTCTGAGACTAGATCTCTCGTGTAAAAAGTTCCTCTTTCTATTGCTCTAAATTTAATTTGTTCTTTAAGTGATGGCTGATTTTTACCGGTTATAATTACTGAAATATTTTTTTTATTTTTTTTTGTTTTATATTTTTCAAATATATAAGATTTTAATTTCAAACCATGAACAAAATAACCTATTAAATTTTTTTGTTTTATTGAAAATGTATCTGAGACTAATACAAAATTATTTATTTTATTTGTTTTAAATTGGTCATAAAAACTTGCACCTAAATTTTCTATACCTGAGGCACCTATATTTTTTTTCAATGAAACTAATATTATTTTCTTCTTTGAGCTAATATCGAAAGATAGTAATTTTTTGTTTTCGTCTCTAATTTTAACTAAGTCTGAAATAAGAATATAATCTGAGTTTGAGATGTGTTTTCTCAGACTTGAAATATTAAAATTTTCATCAACAAATAAAACCAAATTATATGGGTTTTTATTTGATACTTTATTTTTATAAGTAATTTCAACAGTCATAAATTTTAAATACAATCTCAACGAGATGTTTGCTATATAGGTATAAAAATAGCATATTTCAATGAAAAAAATTATATATAGAAAGTTTTTGTATGACTGCATAAATTTCTTTCTTATTACTCTTATTAGCACAAGTTTAATAATTTGGGTTTTTCAAGCAGTAAACTATTTAGATATAATTATTGACGACGGCCGCGCGTACAGTGTTTATTTATTTTATTCCTTTTTAAATCTACCTAAAATAGTTAGTAAAATTCTTCCATTTGCATTTTTTTTCAGTTTTTCTTACGTGATTGCAAAATATGAAACAAATAATCAGTTACTTATTTTTTGGAATTTTGGAGTAAATAAAATTAAACTTGTTAACTTTTTTTTAGCTTTTTCATTAATTATATTTCTTATTCAAATATTATTAACTTCAATAATTGTGCCAAGTTCGCAGAATTTGGCAAGAGGATTAATTAGAGATTCCGATTTTAACTTTTTTGATAACTTCATTAAAGTAAAAAAATTTAATGCAAACATCAAACGTCTTACAGTTTATACAGAAAGTAAAACTGATGAAGGTGTCTATAATAATATTTATATCAAAAAGAATATTAATGATAACGAGTACCAAATTATTTATGCAAAAAAAGGTGTTTTTAAAAGTGATATTAATTCACCTATCTTAGAATTGTATGATGGCGAGAATACTAGTATGAGTAATGGTAGAATTACTAACTTCAGCTTTTCAAAATCTGAATTTAATTTAGGCTCTTTTTCTCCTGATATTATTTTAGTTAAAAAAACTCAAGAGCATAAAACTATTGAACTAATGAGTTGTTTGCAAAAATTATTAGTTAAAAATAAACAAGAAATTGAAAAAATTAAACTGAAGGTTAGAAACTGTGAAGCTAAAAATTTAGATACTATAAGTTCTGAATTATATAAACGATTGATGATGCCAATTTATTTACCTGTCTTAATGCTAATTTCATTATTTTTAATAATTCAATCAAAAGAAAAAATAAATTATTCAAAATATAAAGCAATTATCTTTTTAATAGGTTTTTTAACTATTATTTTTTCAGAAACCTCACTCAGATTGATTAGTAATTCCTATTTAGAAAATATTTTGCTCATTTCTATCCCTATTTGTCTAATTATAATTATATATTTTTATCTAATATTTAAATTTAAATTTGTAAAATCTATAAAATGAAAACTTACATAAAATTTTTGACTAGTATTTTTCTTAAATCTTTTTTGAATGTATTAATAATAATTTTTAGTTTAGTTGTTTTGATAAACCTTTTAACTGAAATAGAATTTTTCAGTGATTTAGACGTAAATATTTTTTTTCCACTTCATTTATCGTTATTGAATTCGCCCTCAATGATTTTTGAAATATTTCCATTCATCTTTCTGATTTCAACACAGCTTTTTTTTATTAAATTATTTAATAACAATGAAATAACAATCTTTAAATATTCAGGATTAAAGAATTCAAAAATTTTATTTATTATTTCGATTTTAACATTATGTTTATCTATTTTAATTGTTACTGTATTTTACAATATATCCTCAAATTTAAAAAATTTTTATTTAGAATTAAAAACTGGTTACACAAAAGATAATAAATACCTTGCTGTTGTAAATAAAAATGGTTTATGGATTAGAGATAAAATTGATAATACTATATTAATTGTTAATTCATCAAAAATTGACGAGAACTTCTTAATTGATAATTTTATCACTGAATTTGATGAAAATTATAATGTTAAAAGAAATATTATTAGTAAAAAAATTAATATTAAAACAAACAATTGGGTAATCTTTGAACCTAAAATAATAAATAAAAATATAATTCAAGATTTAGATAGCATAACAACTTATTCTAATTTTAATTATAAGTTAATTAATAGTCTGTTCTCCAATTTGTCGTCTTTATCAATATTTGAATTAATAGAATTAAAGAAAAATTATGAGCAGTTGAATTATTCTACCATTGATATAGATATTCAAATTCAAAAAATAATAACGTATCCAATTTATTTGATATTAATGACGATTTTATCTGGTCTTATAATGTTTAATAGCAGAAAATACAAAAGCAATACTTTAAAAATCTCCATTGGATTATTTTTATGTGTTTTAATTTATTATTTAAATAATTTATTCAATGTAATGGGTGCTACTGAAAAAATTAATCATATAATATCGATATGGATACCAATGCTTATATTGAGCTCTTTGATTTTACTCTCATCCTCTAAAATAAATGAAAAATAAATTTTTTTTAATTAAAATATATTTAATCTTAAGTTTATGTTTTTTCTCTAATTTAAATTCTGAGGAAAATTTTTTTTTCAATGTGAGTGAAATTGAGATATCGCAAAATGGAAATTTATTTAAGGGTTCGAATGGTGGTGAGGCTTATACTAATGATGGAATTTCAATAAGTGCAGAAAATTTTGAATATAACAAATTAAAGCAACACCTTAAGGCTATAAATAATGTAAAATTTAAAGATAATTTAAAAAATTTAATTATTAAAGCTGATGAAATTTCATATTTTAAAAATGAAGAAATAATTTTAGCGAAAGGAAAAGTTTTTGTTTTAGATCAAAATAAAAATATAGAAATTTTTGCAGATAGCATATCTTACAATAATACTGATGAATCTAAAATAGTTGCTGATGGCGATGTTAAATTTTTTGATAAGAAAAATGATATAGAAGTTATTTCAGACAAAATAACATATCTAAAAAATTTAGAAAAAATTTTTACTGAAGGTCAAACAAAAGCAAAAATTCAATCTAAATATAAATTTGAATCGAGAAATGTAAGTTATTCTAATAAAGATAAAAAATTAAGATCTTCAGAAAAAACAACTATTGAAAATCAAGATTATGCATTCTATGAACTTGATAATTTTATATATGAAATTGATAAAGAATTTTTGAAAGGAAAAAAAATCAAAGTAACTGAAAATTCAAAATTACCATTAGGCGAAACAAATACTTATTTTTTTGAAAATGGTTTTTTTGATTTAAAAAATAATAATTATAAAACTGGAGAAACCAAAATATTACTTAAGAAAAATATCTTTGATAAATCAGAAAATGACCCAAGATTATACGGAGTATCCTCAAATCATGAAAATAATATAACTACAATTAATAAAGCTGTATTTACAAGTTGTAAAAAAAATAACAATTGTCCGCCATGGCAAATAGAAGCATCTAAAATTAAGCATGATAAAAACAAAAAACAATTAATTTATGAGAATTCAATTTTAAAAGTTTATAATTTTCCAGTATTTTATTTTCCAAAATTTTTCCATCCTGATCCAACTGTGGAAAGACAGTCTGGATTTTTACTGCCAAAGTTAAATAATTCTAACATTTTAGGGTCATCAATAAATACTCCTTACTTTCATGTAATCTCAGAAAATAAAGATTTCACAATTGCTCCTACATTCTTTTCTAAAAACACACTCATGTTACAAAACGAATTTAGACAAGAAAATAAAGATTCCTCATTTATAGGTGATTTTGGTTTTGTAAATAATTTTAAATCTTCAGAAACAAATAAAAAAAAAAATATTTCTCATTTATTTGCTAATTTTAAAAAAAACCTTGAGCTAGATAGTTTTTTAAATAGTGATTTAAATATTTTTATCCAAAGGGCTACAAAAGATACCTACTTAAAAATTTTTTCAGATAATTTATATGATAATGAAGTAAGACCAAATAATTTTGATGTCTTGCAATCAGGATTTGAAATATTACTGGACTCAGATAAATTCTCTATTTTTGGTGGAGCAAACATTTATGAGGATTTAACAAAACTTCACTCTGATCGATATCAGTTTGTTTTACCATATTATAGCTACTCACAAAATTCTTTGTCATATAAATATGGTACATTTGGTTTAAATTCGACTGGAAATAATATTTTAGATAATACCAATAATGTAAAATCCAGAATAATAAATGATTTTAATTTTAAATTAAATGATAAAGTTTTTGAAAACCTTGGACTAAGAAGTAATTTAAATTTTTACTTTAAAAATCTTAACAGCGTAGGAAAAAATGTAAATACATACAAGTCTAGTCCACAAATCGAACTTCAATCTTTAATAGAATTGAATTCAACTTTACCGTTGGTAAAAAAGACTGATAATTACAATGAATCATTAATGCCAAAATTATCTTTGAGAATAAATCCAAGTGATATGAAAGATCACTCAACAGACGAAAGAAAGATAACACCAGGTAATATTTTTAGTATTAATAGATTGGGTATAAATGACAGCTTGGAATCAGGAAATTCTCTAACTTTGGGAATTGATTATAAAAAAGAAAATAAACGAAATAATGATAAATATTTAGAACTTAAGTTGGCAACTGTATTTAGAGATGACCTAGAAAAAAATATTCCAAGTCAAACTACACTGAATCAAAAAAATTCAAACATATTTGGTTCTATAGATTACTCTTTATCAGAAAATATTAATATTGATTATGATTATGCAATTGACAACAAGCTTGATAATTTTAAATACAACTCCATTGGGATCGATGTATCTTTAAATAACTTTATTACAGAATTTAAATTTATAGAAGAAGACTCAGATTTAGGTAATACAAATGTATTTGAAAATACTACTAAATTTGAAATAAACGAAAATAATTCATTAATTTTTAAAACAAGAAGAAATAGAGAAATTAATATTACTGAATATTATAATCTTGTTTATGAATATAAAAATGACTGTCTAACTGCTGGAGTAAGATTTAATAAGTCATATTATGAAGATCGAGATTTAAAACCATCTGAAAACTTATTGTTTACTATAAGCTTTTTTCCATTAACAACTATAGAGCAAACAATTAAATAATAAATTAATGATAAAAAAAATTTCTAATAATAAAACAATATATGTTTTATTAGTTTTTTTATTTTTATATCTAAGTTTATTTTCTTCAAAAGCTGATACAACTGAAATTAAAATTGTTTTAAAAATTAATAATTCTATAATTACAAATATTGATATAAAAAATGAAGCAAATTATTTAAGGGCCTTGAACCCTAATTTATTAAACCTGGAAAATAAAAAAATTTTACAAATTGCAAAAAACTCGTTGATTAGAGAAAAAATTAAGGAAATAGAAATTTCTAAATTAGATAATCAGAAGATTTCTGCTGAGTACTTGGAAAGTGTAATAAAGTCTATTTATATCAATATTGGTCTAAACAGTAGAGAGGAATTTTTGAGTTATATAAATAATTTAAATATTGAAATTTTAGATATTGAATCAAAATTACTAATTGAGGCTCTTTGGAATCGTCTTATTTATAAAAAGTTTTACTCAAAAATAAAAATAAATGAAAATAAAATTAGGCAAGATTTGAAAACAAATAAACAAACTTCAAATGCATATTTTTTATATGAAATTTTGTTCAATGCTGAGGAAAACGAAAAAATAATTCAATTACACAATAGTATTAAAAAAAGTATTGAAGAAAATGGATTTGAAAATACAGCATCTATGTTCAGTATTTCTGATAGCTCGAAATCTGGAGGTAGATTGGGCTGGATAAACGAAAGCGCATTAAATAAAAAAATTTTAAGTCAAATTTTAAATTTAAAAAAAGGAGAATATTCTAAGCCAATAACAATACCAGGTGGCTTTCTAATACTTAAAATTCAGGATATTAAAATAATTGAAAAAGAAATTGATGTAGAAAAAGAGTTATCTAATAAAATTAGGGCTATGAAAAATGAACAACTAAATCAATACTCAAATATCTATTTTAATAAAGTAAAAAAAGAAATCAGTATAGATGAAAAATAATCCTATAATCATAATTAATGGTGAACCAAATAGTATTTTTTTAGAAATATTAATTAAATCTTTAAAATCAAAATCTTATAAATCACCGATAATTTTAATTTCATCTTTAAAATTATTTAAATTTTATATGAAAAAATTTAATTTTAAAAAAAGAATTAACATAATTAATTATGAGAATTTGGGTAATGTTAATTTAAGTGTAAAAGATATTAATTTTATAAACGTAAAAGTTAACTTAAGTAATAATTTTAAAAAAATAACAAATAAATCAAACATTTTTATTAAAAATTCTTTCGAAATAGGTCTAAAGGTTATGAAAACTTTAAAGACCACTAAATTTATAAATGGACCAATTGACAAAAAATATTTTTTAAATAAGAAATATTTTGGAGTAACAGAATACATAGCCAAAAATACCAATGCTAAAAAATTTGCTATGTTAATTTACAATAAAAAATTATCAGTTTGTCCTTTGACGACTCATGTGCCAATAAAAAAAGTAACAAAATATATTACTCAAAGAAGTATCAAAGAAAAAACTAAATTGATTAATAATTTTTATATTAAATACCGAAAAATTAAACCAAGGATTGGTGTTCTAGGGCTTAATCCTCATTGTGAAAGTACAGATAAATATAATGAAGATGATAAAATCTTAAAACCAGCGATAAAATCATTAAAACAATTAGGATATAAAATTTCAGGTCCATATTCTGCTGATACTATGTTTTTAAAAAAAAATAGAGTAAAATTTGATGTTATTATTGGCATGTATCACGATCAAGTATTAACACCCATCAAAACATTGTTTGAGTATGATGCTATTAATATTACTTTAGGGCTAAGTTTTATAAGAATTTCACCAGATCATGGTCCGAATGAAAAAATGATAGGAAAAAATATATCTAATCCATTGAGCTTAATTAGAGCCTTAGAATTTTTGGATAAAAATTGATTAAAGCAAAAAAAAGTTTAGGTCAAAATTTTTTAATTGATGATAAAATTTTAAATAAAATCGTAAATTCAGCCACTATTAAGGATCAAAATATACTTGAAGTTGGACCTGGCACTGGCAATTTAACTTCAAAGATTCTAGAAAAAAACCCAAGCAAATTTTATGTTATTGAAAAAGATAATGAGTTAGCAGCAAAACTCAATGAAAAATTTGCAACTAAACTTGTAATTTTCAATAAAGATATTTTGGAAATAGATGAAACAGTTTTATTCAATAAAAAATTAACAGTTTTTGGTAATCTCCCATATAACATATCAACAGAAATATTAAGCAAATGGATAATAAATTTAAAAAATGATGTATGGTTTAATTGCCTTATTTTAATGTTTCAAAAAGAAGTGGCAAATAGAATAATTGCTCAATCTAACACCTCTGAATATGGAAGACTATCAATACTCTGTAATTGGAGGCTAGAGATTAAAAAAATTTGCGATATAAAACCTGAGGCGTTTTTACCTAAACCTAAAATTGATAGCTCATTACTATTTTTTTCACCAAAAAAAAAATTCTTTATGCTTAAAGATCCAAAAAATCTTGAGATTATTACAAGAATATTTTTTAACCAAAGAAGAAAGATGATAAAAAAACCATTCAATCAACTATTTAATGGAAATACTAATATACAAAATAAACTAAATATAGATTTAAACCTCAGACCTCAGAATTTAAAATTTGAAACTTATTATAATCTAGCTAAGGAATATGAAAATTTAAGAAGTTAGCTTGTTAATATGATTTCTAATAAAGTTTAAATCATAATCTTTTGAGCCGTCAAAGATTTCTGCATCTATCAAACTATTTATTTTTGAAAAACAATTATCTAGATCATCATTTATCACTACATAATCGTAGTTTATCCAATGTAAAACATCTCTCTCAAATTGTTTCATTCTTTCTTCTACAATTAAATTGTCATTCATGTGTCGTTTAGATAACCTCTGAAACAAAGTTTCTTTGCTAGGAGGTAGTATAAAAAAAGTAATTAACTTATAGTCCAATTTTTTATTCTTTATTTGATCCGCGCCTTGCCAATCAATATCAAAAAGAACGTTTTTACCTTTATTCAGCTTATCTATTACTGGGGTTCTTGTTGTACCATAAAAATTATTAAAAACCTTAGCGTATTCAAGAAATTCTTCATTACTAATTAATCTTTTAAAATCAGTCTCATTTACAAAAAAATAATCTTGGTTTTGAGTTTCTGAAGATCTAGGCTGTCTTGTAGTGTGTGATATGGAAATTTCAAAATTGTCTTTTTCAGACAACTTTTTAACAAGAGTAGTTTTACCTGCTCCCGAGGGAGAAGATAAAATTATCATTATCCCATCTTTTTCTGATGGCATTAAAATTTCTAGTTAGCTTTTCCTTCGATAAATTTAACTGCATCACCTACAGTTAAAATTTTCTCTGCTTCACTGTCTGAAATTTCAGATCCAAATTCTTCTTCAAATGCCATCACTAACTCAACTGTATCTAAACTATCAGCTCCTAAATCATCTATAAAACTTGACTCTTCAGTAACTTTAGCTTCATCGATACCCAAGTGATCTGCTACAATTTTTTTTACTTTGCTTGAAACGTCTTCTGACATATTGATCCTTTTTGTTATAAATTCTTAATAGTTTAAAAACCTGTTTTGTCAAGCCATATACATGCCTCCATTAACATGCAAGGTTTCACCATTTATATAACTAGATTGATTTGAGCATAAAAAAAGTACTGCATTTGCAATATCATCAGGCTCTCCTAGACGAGCTGAAGGAATTTTAGATATAATTACCTCCTTAAATTTATCATCTATTTTATCTGTCATTACTGTCTTAATAAACCCCGGAGAAATACAATTAATATTAATATTTTTCTTAGCATATTCTATTGCCAAACTTTTTGACATCGCAATTATACCTGCTTTGGAAGCTGTGTAATTCGCTTGTCCCAGGTTTCCTGTATGACCAACAACTGATGTAATATTGACAACTTTTCCAGATTTATTTTTAAGCATTTTTTTTATTGCTGACTTGGTCATTAAAAAAGTTGATGTCAAATTAATATCTATTACTTTTTGCCATTCCTCTAAACTCATCCTTATTGCTAAATTATCTTGAGTAATACCGGCATTATTAACTATGCAATCTAAACTACCACCAAGTTCTTTGGTTGCGTTTTCAACAAACTCCTCAATTTTATCCCTTTGAGAAATATCAAACTTTAATGTTTTAATATTTGCATATTTACCTTTTAGTTCTTCAAGTTTTTCTTCTCTTGTGCCTGAAGCTAAAATATTCGCCTCTGATTGATTTAATTTTTTAATTATTGAATTTCCAATCCCACCTGAAGCACCTGTAACAATAATATTTTTACCTTTTAAATCTATCATATTTTTAAACCTTCAATATCACTTTGACTATTTATTGTATCAATTTTTACATCTTTATTAATTCTTTTTACCAAACCTGACAAAACTTTCCCAGGTCCAATTTCTATAAAATGATCTACATTATTTTCTATCATATTAATCACACTTTCTCTCCATCTAACTCTATTTTCTATTTGCTTAATCAATAGATTTTTTAGCTCATCTGGATCTTTAATTTCATTTGCAGTTACGTTTGAAATTAATTTATTTTGCCCATTTTTAAAATTAAGCTTATTTAACTCCTCTGACATAATTTTTGTTGCATTATTCATTAAATCGCAGTGGAAAGGTGCGCTTACTGGAAGTTTAATGTTTTTAATTGAATTATCTTTTAAAATTTGAATTAAAGTTTCTAAATCCTCAGTTTTTCCACTTAAAACAATTTGACCTTCAGAATTGTCATTTGCAATTTGTGCTTTTAAATTTTCTTTATTTTCTGACAAAATTTTTTCAATCACATCAACTGATGAACCTAATACAGCAATCATGCCTCCTTGTCCTTTAGGCACCGCGTTTTGCATTGCACCTCCTCTAATTCTGAGTATTTTTAAAGTATCCGAAAAATCAAGATATCCTGCGCATGATAAAGCTGAATACTCACCTAAAGAGTGTCCAGCAAAATATTTTGCTTTATTTAAATCTAAGTTAAATTCGTTTTTGACAACATTGAATATTGAATAACTAATCAAATATATTGCTGGTTGAGTGTTAGTTGTTAAATCTAATTTTTCCTTTGGTCCCTCTAGTATAAGCTTAGAAATAGAAAAATTTAAAGTATCATCTGCATGTTTAAACATTTCTTTAACTGTATCAAATTTATCGTAGAGTTCTTTTCCCATACCCACTATTTGAGATCCCTGACCTGGAAAAATTACTGAAAACATATAAAAAAAACTAATTATTTTGCCTTTTTAACTATTGTAATTGAACTTTTATAATAGTATATCCTCACTTTTTATTAAAGAACTTAAATGAATTTATACGAACATACTATTATTGCTAGGCAAGATACTTCACCAAGTGAGTTAAAGCAATTAACAGAAAAGTATTCTAAAATAGTTGAAAAAAATGATGGTGAAGTTGTGAAAACTGAAAATTGGGGATTACTAAACTTATCTTATCTTATAAAAAAGAATAAAAAAGGAAGTTACATACATTTTAAAATAAAAGGTAAAGGTAATGTCATTGATGAATTAGAAAAAAATGAAGCTCTAGATAAAAAATTACTAAGATATTTAACAGTTAGAGTAAAAAAATTTAATTTAGAAACAAACTACTTTGGGAAAAAAGAAGATAGTGAAAAAAAAGAAAGTGTTAAAAACTAATGCCAAAAAGACAAAGTGGAAATAAAAAAGGTAAACAGAGTAATTTTGCAAAATTAAGTATTTTTCAACCAAATAAATATAAGTTTAAAAAAACTTGTCCATTATCCGTAAAAGGAGCTCCTGAGGTGGATTATAAAAATATAAAACTTTTAAAAAAATATGTATCTGAAAATGGTAAAATTTTACCTTCAAGAATTACAAATGTATCTCAAAAAAAACAAAGAGAGTTATCCCTTTCAATCAAAAGAGCTAGAAATTTAGCGTTAATATAAAATGAAAGTAATCTTATTAGAAAACATCAAAAGAATCGGATCTATTGGCGAGGTAATAGATGTTAAAAGAGGTTTTGCTAGAAATTTTTTAATAGCAAATAAAAAAGCTCTATATGCATCAAAGGAAAATATAAAAGAAGTTGAAAATATTAAAGCAGAATTATCAAAAAAAGATAACGAAAAGAAAAAAGAAGCCGCTCAAATTGCAGAGCAAATTAATGGTAAAGAGTATTCTGTAAAAAAACTAAGTACAGAAAATAACGAACTATATGGTTCAGTTAAACCAACTGAAATTTCAAAACTTATTCAAGAAGAAAACAAAATTGATATCAAACCTTCAATGATACAACCAGTTGAAGAAATAAAAGCTTTAGGAAAATTTAAAGTTAAAATTTCTTTACACTCAGAAGTTGATGCTGGGATTACAATCAATGTTTCTTCAGCTGATACGATTCAATAATTATACATTCTTTTCCCCAACACTAATTTACAATTTGATTTAACCAATTTTAATGTAAATTTATTTTCATGGAAAACAATCTAAGTATAGTCAAAGATCAATTTAAAGAATTGCCAAATAACATTGAGGCGGAACAAGCAGTAATAGGATCTATCCTTGTAAGCAATGATATTTTTGACGAAATAAATACAATAATTTCCAGTATTAACTTTTATGATCCCATGCATCAAAAAATATTTGAGGCAGTTGAAAGTCTTATTTATAAAGGATTGTTGGCTAACCCAATTACTTTAAAAAATTATTTTGAAGATGAAAAAGATGATCTAAATGTTCCAGAGTATTTAGTAAAAATTACAAAGTTTTCTACATCAGTGAGGCAAGCAATAGAATATTCAAAAATAATTTACGATATGTTTGTAAGAAGAGAATTAATAAAAATTTCTGAACAAACTATTGATAGTGCAAAATTAAATGATCTTGATACTAACGGTCAATCTATAATCGAAAGTTCTGAAAGATTGCTGTTTGATTTAGCGGAAAAAGGTTCTTTCAATTCTTCTTTAGTAAAATTTGATGAAGCAATGAAGCAAACAATTGAAATGGCTTCAGCTGCTTATAAAAATGAAGAAGGAATTGTTGGTGTTCCAACTGGTTTAAGAGATTTAGATGATAAGCTCGGTGGTTTGCATCAATCAGATTTAATTATTATCGCTGGTAGACCATCAATGGGTAAAACATCACTTGCAACAAATATTGCTTTCAACGCTGCCCAAAAATTACAAGAAAGTGGTAAGAAATCATCTATAGCTTTTTTTTCGCTTGAAATGTCTTCAGAACAATTGTCTACAAGAATTATTTCTGAACAAGCTAGAATTAGTTCTAATGATATTAGAAGGGGAAGAATATCTGACGACCAATTTGATAAGTTTTTAGAAACATCAAAAAATATTTCTGAACTTCCTCTTTATATTGATGAAACTCCAGCGATAAGTATTGCAGCTTTGAGTAACAGAGCAAGACGTATTAAAAGGCTTTTTGGTCTCGATATGATTGTAGTTGATTACATCCAGTTAATGAGAGGAACTACATTTAACAAAGATGGAAGAGTTCAAGAAATATCACAAATTACTCAAGGACTTAAAGCAATAGCCAAAGAACTTTCTGTTCCTGTGGTTGCTCTTTCGCAGTTGTCTCGACAGGTAGAACAAAGGGATGATCATAAGCCTCAATTGGCAGATTTAAGAGAGTCTGGCTCTATTGAGCAGGACGCAGATGTAGTGATGTTTGTTTATAGAGAAGGATATTACTTGCAAAGAAAAGAACCAAGAGAAGCAACGGTTGAACATGCAGAGTGGCAAGCAAAAATGAATGAGGTTGCGCATTTAGCTCAAATAATAATCGGAAAACAAAGGCATGGCCCTATTGGTAATGTAACACTTGAATTTGAGGAAAGATTTACAAAATTTAAGGATACTCAATTAAGTTAAATTCCAATATAAAGAGCTTGAATGATAGCTCATTTTTATCAAAACATTATCCTTAGAAATCCAAAAGCAATATTTGTATTGTTAATCGTTACTATTTTAAGTTTTGGTTACTATTCAAAAGATTTTAGACTAGATGCTTCATCGGAAACTCTATTATTAGAGGGTGATCCAGATCTAGCATATTTGAAAGAAGTCTCTGAAAGATATGGATCTAAAGAATTTTTAATTCTTACCTATACACCAAATGAGGGAATGGTAACCGATTCATCAATTAATAATTTATTAAGTTTAAAATATAAAATTCAGAGCCTCAATTGGGTACATAGTGTGATTACATTATTAGACATTCCACTTTTAAATAATTCAGAAGCTCCCCTTCAAGAAAGACTAGAAAGCTTCAAAACATTAAAAGATGAAGATGTTGATAGAGATCGAGGTTTTAAAGAAATTTTAAATAGTCCTGTTTTTCGAAATTTTGTCATTAGCGAAGATGGTAAAACTAGTGGAATTATTGTTAACATTAAACAGTCTGAAAAATTAGAGGATATAGAAAATAAATCAAAACAAGAAATTGAAATTATTAAAGATCAAATCAAAAAACAAAACCACCAGAATATTTTAGAAATTAGACAAGTTATTCAAAGTTATGGTGATGTGGGAAAGATTTACCTAGGAGGAATACCAATGATTGCTGATGATATGATGACCTTTATCAAAAGCGATATAATAGTTTTTGGTTTGGGAGTTCTATTATTTATAATTGCTACTTTATGGTTTGTATTTAGAAACCTTCTTTGGATTGTAGTTCCTATAAGTAGTTGTCTTTTTTCTGTGTTAATAATGATAGGATTACTTGGATTGTTAGGATGGAAAGTTACAGTTATCTCATCAAATTTTATTGCACTTATGTTGATTTTAACAATGGCAATGAATATCCATATGAGTACTAGGTTTCTTCAACTTAAAAAAGATTTTCCCTCAAAAAATAATTTTGAAATCATTTTCCTAACAACTTCAAAAATGTTTTGGCCAATTCTTTATACTGTTTTAACAACAATTTTCGCTTTCTTATCTTTAATTTTTAGTGAAATAAAACCTATTATTGATTTTGGTTGGATGATGACTTTTGGTTTGATTACATCATTTATTATTACATTTACCTTGTTACCTACCCTTTTAAACTTTGCACCCACAAATAATATTTCAGTTAAGAAGGAACAGAAATCAAAAATCACAAATTTACTTGGTCTAATTTCTCTCAATAATAAAAACTCTATCTTCTTACTAACTGGAATAGTTATAATATTCAGTATTACTGGAATTAGTAAGCTTGAAGTCGAAAATAGTTTTATAAATTACTTTGATAAGAATACTGAAATTTATAAGGGCATGAAGCTTATAGATGAGGAGCTAGGTGGAACCACTCCTTTAGAGGTTATTATAAAATTTCCTGAAAAAGAAAAAGTGAAAAAATCTGAAGAAGATGATGAATTTGAGGATTGGGGTGATGAAGAAGATACTAATAATGAAAAATACTGGTTTACCAAAGATAAAATTGATTTAATTACATCTATTCATAATTACTTAGATAGCTTACCAGAAATTGGTAAAGTTCTATCTTTTTCATCAATAATTGAAGTAGCTACTCAATTAAATAATAATAAGCCTTTGGGCACTTTAGAAATGGGAGTGCTTTACTCAAAAATTCCAGAGAGTATTAAAACTGAAATCATCGATCCTTATCTGTCTATCAGAGATAATGAAGCTAGAATTAGTTTAAGAATTATAGATTCTCAGGAAGATTTAAGAAGAAATGATTTAATTAACAAAATTAATTTTGATCTAAAAGATAAATTTGGTTTAGAGGATAAGGATTATAAATTAGCAGGTGTATTAATATTGTTTAATAATTTATTACAAAGTCTGTTTAAATCTCAAATTTTAACATTGGGATTGGTTATGATTGGAATATTTTCAATGTTCATAATTTTATTTAGAAATATCAAACTTTCATTGATTGGTGTTGTTCCAAATTTTATTGCAGCTTTTTTTATACTGGGAATAATTGGACTGTTAGGAATACCTTTGGATATGATGACAATAACGATAGCAGCAATTACAATAGGTATCGCAGTAGATAATAGTATTCACTATATTTACAGATTTAAAGAAGAATTTAATAAAATAAAGGATTACAACAAAACATTAAAAACTTGTCATTCAACTGTTGGAGTTGCAATACTAAATACTTCAATTACGATTGTTTTTGGATTTTCAATTTTGGTGTTATCAAAGTTTATCCCAACAATTTATTTTGGTGTGTTTACAGGACTAGCTATGTTATTAGCTATGATATCGGTATTAACACTACTTCCTGCATTAATCTTAGTTATTAAACCTTTTGGCAGATCATCTTAATGTTAGAAATCATAAACGATTTTTATAAAGCAATATCAATAATTGATTTAATTTATTTAATTTTAACAATTCTTTCTTTAGTAAATTGTTACAAAAAGGGCTTCATTTTAAGCATTCTCTCAATGGCTAAATGGTTGTTGGCTTATATAATTACATTAATTCTATTTCCAAAAATTAAACCACATGTAAAAGATATAATTGATAATGAGTATGTGCTCGATGTTGGTTTAGGAATAGTAATATTTGTGATTGTTATCTTTTTGGTTTTGTTGATTAATAAAGGAATCAGTAAGGCAGTCAAATACACAGGAATCGGTGGCTTAGATACGACATTTGGATTCTTTTTTGGTTTTATAAGAGCTTACATTATTTCTGTTTGTATATTTTCAGGCGTTCATATCGTTTATAATTATGATAAATGGCCAATAAATTTTAATAAATCATACGTCTTTCCATATTTAGAAAAAGGTAGTAGTTATCTGATAAAAGAATTTCCTAATGAAAAAACATATCAAGATTCTAAAGAAAAAATTACAGATCTATAATCCAAGATTAAAGGAAGAATGTGGAGTTTTTGGTATTAGCAATGCAAAGGATGCTTCAGCTCTAACGGCACTTGGACTACACGCTCTACAACATAGAGGTCAAGAAGGTTGTGGAATAGTTACTTTTGATGGAGAAAAATATTATTCTGAAAAAAGATTTGGTTTGGTTGGTGATAATTTCAACAAAGAGAAAGTACTAAATAATCTTAAGGGAAATTATGCAATTGGCCATAACAGATACAGTACGACTGGAAACAATATATTAAGAAACATACAGCCTTTTTTTGCTGACACCAACGCAGGTGGAATTGGAGTTGCACACAATGGAAATCTTACTAATTCAATAGCTTTAAGAAATAAACTAGTTGAGGATGGAGCTATATTTTACACTACTTCAGATACTGAAACGATTGTTCAATTAATTGCTAAATCAAAAAGACCAAAAACAATTGACAAAGTAATTGATGCAATTTTTCAAATTCAAGGTGGCTATGCATTAGTAATGTTAACGCAAAACTCATTAATTGGGGTAAGAGATCCTTATGGAATTAGACCTCTAGTAATCGGTAAGCTTGGCAATAGTTATGTCTTAGCATCTGAAACTTGTGCATTTGATATTATTGGTGCAAAATTTGTCCGAGAAGTTGAAAATGGTGAGATAGTTTTAATTGAAAATAATGAATTGAAAAGTATTAAGCCCTTCCCTGCAAAAAAAGTTAGACCTTGTGTATTTGAATATATTTATTTTTCAAGACCAGATAGTCTAATAGGAGGAAAAACAGCGTATGAGCATAGAAAAAATATTGGTAGAGAGCTAGCAAAAGAAAATGATACTGATGCAGATATAGTGGTTCCAGTCCCAGATTCTGGAAATGCTGCTGCTATGGGTTTTGCTCAAGAATTGAAAATAAACTTTGAACATGGATTAATTAGAAATCATTATGTTGGAAGAACTTTCATAGAGCCAAGCCAAAAAATTAGGAGTTTGGGTGTTAAATTAAAATTAAATGCCAATCAAACAACAATTAAAAATAAAAAAATAATTTTAATTGATGACTCTCTTGTTCGAGGAACAACGTCCTATAAAATTGTTAAAATGCTTTACGAGGCTGGTGCAAAAGAAGTTCATGTTAAAATTGCGTGCCCTGAAATAAGATATCCAGATTTCTATGGTGTAGATACACCTACAAAAAAAGAATTGTTAGCAGCAAATAAAACAAATGATGAAATTTGTGAATATATTGGAGCTAAATCATTAAAATTTTTATCAATTGAAGGATTGTATAAAGCTATTGGTTTTGAAAAAAGAAACGAAACATATCCACAATTAACAGATCATTATTTCACAGGTGAATATCCTGTTAAATTAGTGGATGAATTAGGAGATAATAAAATAACTCAGTTATCTTTACTAAGCACTGGATCAAATAATTAAGTTATGAAAACAGTTAATTTTATTGAAATGAAAAATGGAACTAAGGAAGATTATGAGCTTCTTGAAAAATTTGAGAAAAACTTTGAAAGACAAACAGCTGAGAGAGTTTTAAAATATTTATCTAAACAAACTACTACTTTAGAAGGTTATAAAATCACAAGATTGGAACATTCTTTACAAGCAGCAACAAGGGCATTTAAAAACAAAGAAAGTGATGAAATGGTTGTTGCAACTTTACTTCATGATATTGGGGATGATTTAGCACCAATGAATCATTCTCAATATGCTGCATCTATACTAAGACCCTATGTTTCAGAAAGAACCTATTGGATTATTCTACACCATGGTCTTTTTCAAACTTATTACAGTGCACATCATTTAGGTGGCGATAGAAATGCAAGAGATAAATTTAAAGACCACAAATATTATCAAGACACTATAGATTTTTGTGAAAAATATGACCAATGCTCTTTTGACCCTGATTACAAAAGTATGACTTTGGATGATTTTAAGCCATTAGTTAAAAAAATATTTGCAAAAGAGCCTTATTATTATCTTTAAATTTAGATATAAATCACTACTTACAGCGCATGATAGATTCAAAAGAAAAAATTATTAATTATTTCAAATCAGGTATTAAAGAACCCAAAAATTTTAAAATTGGGATCGAACATGAAAAATTTTTATTTAATAATTCGGATAATAAAAGGATTGATTATTTAAAAATTAAAAAAATGTTTACAGCTCTGCTTGAATTTGGCTGGAATCCAGTTTTTGAAAAAGAAAATATTATTGCTCTTAATAAAGGTGGAAAAAATATAACTCTTGAACCAGGTAATCAAATAGAATTATCAGGAGACAAATTAAATCATATGCACGAAGCTTGTGCGGAGTCACAAGACTATTTATTTGAATTAAAGCAAGTTACAAAAAAATTAGATATTAAAATTGTTAGTGCAGGATTCGATCCAATATCTAAATTAAATGAAATCCCAAATAATCCTAAACAAAGATATGAATTGATGACTAAGGATATGCCTCTAGGTGGTGAACTTAGTTTAGATATGATGTATCGAACATGCGGCACACAGTTAAATATAGATTATAGCTCAGAAGAAGATTTTATTAAAAAGTTTAGAATAGCAAACTCAATTGTACCTATTGCAATTGCTTTGTTTGCTAATTCCTCAATTGTGGAGAAAAAAAATAGTAACTATTTATCTTATAGATCTAAAGTATGGCAAAGTACTTCTAGAGGTGGATTGCCTAAATTATTTTTCGAAAATATTAATTTTGAAAAATATGCAGATTTTGTAATTAATTTTCCTATATTATTTATACAAAATAAAGATCAGTATATTTCAGGTAGAAAATATATTTTTAAGGATTTTATGGAAGGAAAAATCCAAGAAATTGGAAATAGACTTCCAACTGAAGCAGATTTAACAATTCACTTAAGCACAATATTTACTGAGAATAGAGTTAAGAAATATATTGAATTGAGATCAATGGATACCTGTGGTTGGGATTGTTTATGTGCAGGTCCAGCTTTCAATATAGGTATGCTTTACGGAAATTTAGATGAAGTTTATGAACTAATTTCAACATGGGAGATCGATAAAATAATTAACGCCTATCTAGAGGCTCCACAAAAAGGATTTAATACTCAATTAATGGGTAAAGATCTTCTTTATTGGTCATCTACACTTTTAGACCTTTCAAGAAAAGGTTTAGAGAATAGAGATGTTTTAAGTAAAAAAGGTAATAACGAGACTGTATTCCTAAACCATCTACAAAAAGTAATTGATAATAAGACAACAAACGCAGATCATATGATTAGTAAATTTTCAAAAAACGAAAATTTAGACGAATTGTATGATAAATAAAATTGTTGCTGTTCAAGGAAACCATCCTTCTAAACTAAATCCTTTAACGGATACAAGTGTTTTTTTAGCAAACGAAATTCAGAACAAAAAATATAAAATTTTCTATTACGATCCAAAAGACTTATCAGTTGTTAATTCGAAAGTTATAGCTAAAGGTTTTTTTATTAAATTTAATTACAGTAATAAAAAATTCTATAAAATCATAAAAAAACAAAATCTAGACTTAAGTAAATGTAAATTTATTCTTATTCGCCAAGATCCACCATTTAATCTTGAGTATATCTCAACGACATACATTTTAGATACAATTAAGACTAAAGTTAAAATAATTAACAACCCTACCTCTGTAAGAAATATTTCTGAAAAATTGTATTCATCTAAATATCAAAAATATATGCCATCTACTATTTTTACTCAAAATATGGATGAAATAAAAAAATTTTTCAAAAAAAATAAAAAAGTTATTTTAAAACCCATCCATAGTTTCAGTGGAAATGATATTCATTTACTAACTAAATTTAATTCAAAATTAGTAAATAAATTTATAAAAAAACACGATCATATCATGTGCCAAAAATTTCTTCCTAAAATAAGTAAGGGAGACAAAAGGGTTTTTATAATAAATGGAAAAGTATGTGGTGCAATTTCAAGAGTTCCAAAAAAAGGTTCAATTTTAAGTAATATGAGTAAAGGAGCAAAGCCAACTAATATTAAATTAACAAATAAAGAAATTAAAATTTCAAAACTAATTGCAAAAGATTTAAAAAAAGAAAACATTTTTTTTGCAGGAATTGATTTTATAGATCAAAAACTCAATGGAGATATCAATGTTACCTCTCCAACTGGGCTTAAAACACTTTATGATCTTTCAAGAAAAAATTTAGCTAAAACTTTTTGGAAAGAGCTTAAAGCATGAATAATTTAAGCGATCAGCAAAAAGGTTCTTTAATGGCTTTTGTGGCAGTGATGTTTCTCACTCCAGATAGTTTGTTTATTAGATTATCAAACGTAGATACTTGGGGCTTAGTTTTTTACAGAGGAATGATTCCTTTTATCACTGTATTAATTGGAATGTTAATTGTTTATAGATCTAATTTTTTTAAATTACTTCATGGAAATTCAATTTATGGAGTGGCTTATATTGTAACTTTTTCAATTACAAATATTACATTTGTTTTATCTATTCAGAATACAAATGTAGCTAATACTTTAGTGATGGTAGCTCTTGCTCCAATGTTATCAGCAATCTTTGGAGCAATATTTTTAAAAGAAAAACCAGACAGAAATACATTAATTGCAATTATAATCACTTTTTTAAGTGTGCTTTATATTTTTTACGACTCTGTAAAATTAGGAAATATATATGGTGATATTCTAGGATTTGTTACATCTGCCGGTCTAGCAGCTGGAGCAACAATAATAAGAGCTGGAAAAAGTTTGAACTTAGTGCCATCAGCTGTAGTTGGTAAGTTAGTGGTGGCTTTAGTTGCTTTATTTTTTATTGATAGTTTTGAATTAAAAAATAATGATATTTATATAATTCCAGCTATGTGTATTTTATGCGTAGCAATTCCCTTTGTGCTCGTAACGCTAGCACCAAGATATATAACTGGAGCGGAAGTAAATTTATTCTTCTTAATGGAAACTGTTTTAGGTCCTATTTGGGTTTGGATGGTTGTTAAAGAACAGCCTTCAATAGAGACAATCCAAGGAGGAATAGTGATTATACTAACTATCGCAATCCACTCATTCTTAGCCATAAAAAAAACACAAACCAAAACTACTTAGCCAGCAATTATTTAAACTTAGAAATTATAAATGCAAAAAGAAGTAAAAAAATCCTGGGCTCTTTTTATAGGTATTGGAACCATGATGATAGCTCATGGATTACAAATGCAGATAATGGGTATTCGTTCTGTGCTTGAGGACTTTAGTGTTTTTACAACTGGTATCTTCATGTCTGGATATTATGTTGGTTATTTTGTGGGATCAAGAACTACTCCTAATTTTGTTTCAAAAGTTGGTCATATAAGAGTATTTGCTGCATTTGCTTCTCTTGCGTCTTTAAGTGCATTAATCGCTGTAGTTTATATAAATCCCTTCATGTGGACAATTAGTAGGTTTATAACAGGTATAAGTTTAGTTAGTTGTTACGTTGTTACTGAAAGTTGGCTAAATGATAGAGCAACTAATAAAAATAGAGGACAACTATTGTCTGCATACATGATGGTAATTTATTTTGGTTTAGCCCTTGGTATGCTTCTACTTAACATAAGTGAACCTGAAGCTTATGAACCATTTATTTTGGTTTCTGTTTTGCTTTCTGTTGCTCTAGTTCCAATTTTATTAACAAAAAGACCTGCTCCTAAATTTAAAAAAATAGAAACAATAAGTATCTTAGAACTTTATAAAATCTCACCTCTTGGTTCTTTAAGTTCTTTCTTTACAGGAATAATTCATGCAGCTTTCTTTTCTTTAATTTCTGTTTATGCAACAATCGCAAAATTTACTTTATTTGAGACATCTATACTTTTATTTACAGCAACAATTGCTGGAGTTGTAGGCCAAGGTCCAATTGGTTATTTTTCAGATATTTTTGATAGAAGGAAAGTAATAGTCATCACTACTTTTGGAAGTTCGTTTCTAGCTTTTATTTCAATTTTAACTTCAAATGATCCTATTCAAAATATTTATTATATGGATGAATTTGCTTTCAGGAAAATAATATTTTTTATTGCAGTTGGGCTTTACACTAGTTTGTGTTTACCACTATTCTCTCTTAACCTTGCGCATACAAATGACTTTGTTCCAAAATCTAAGTTTGTTGCTGCGGGTGGTGGATTACAATTAATATTTGGCGTTGGAGCAATTAGCGGTCCAATTTTATGTGCTATTTTTATGGAATGGTTCGGATTGAATGGTTTATTTGTTTTTTTAATTATTGCACACGCGATAATCGGAATATTTGGGTTGTATAGAATGAAAGTTAGAGAAACTGTTGAGAACCCGGACTCAACATTTACACCAGTTCCAGCAACAATTACACCAGCTGGATTAGAACTAGATCCAGATGCACCTGCAACTCTTGATGAAAACCCAGTTAATGAAACTGTAAAAACTTAATTAATTATTTCTATTTTATCACCTACATTAATTTTGGAAGATGAAAGAATTTGGCATCTAAGACCACCTTTTCTCATAAATTCTTTAAGGATATTTTTTTGATCGAGCATTTCAGTCAAATGTCGACACGGACGGCATAATTCTATTCCCTCTAATTCAACATTTCCTACCTTTAATTTTTTTCCAACTAAATCATTTAATTGAATGCCTTTTGTAACAATATTCCTTCTAAAATTGATGTAAGGTATATCGAGCCCAAATTTAATATTATATTCATCAATATTCTCAGCCTCTATTAAAGATAATTGATTGTAAGGATCATTAAATTCATGAAAGTGTCGATCGCCTACTATTCCTTTATTTGCTAAAACCTCAATTGAATTTACTTCGTTGATTGGTTGATTGTTGTTGGCAGCAATTCCTAATTTAAATACTTCAGCCATAAATTATTGAAGAAATAGTTGAGCTCATATAATCTTTTCAAAATAATATGACTTATCTATCATCAAATCAACTTAAACAGTATCAAGATCAAGGATACATATCCCCTATTGAAGTTTTGTCTAGTAGTGAAGCCTTAAAGGCAAGAAAGGAAATTGAATTAATTGAAAAAAAAATGCCAAATGAAATAGATAAGTCGGGAAGATATAATGTTCATTTAATTTCACCAAAACTTGATTCGATCGTTCATAATTCAAAAATTTTAGATGCAGTAGAAAGTATTATTGGAAAAAATATCTTAGTTTGCAGCACTACTTTATTTATTAAAAACCCTAACGAACAAGGTTTTGTAAGTTATCACCAAGATGCAAAATACATTGGATTAGAACCACACAATTGGGTCACAGCATGGGTAGCATTAACAGATTCGAACGAAAATAATGGATGTATGAAAATGTGGCCTAAATCACATTTAAATATTAAAGATCACAATGAGAAATTTAATGAAGGCAACTTACTTACTAGAGGACAAACAGTAGAAAATGTACCTGAGAACGAAGTTAAATCTATAGAACTAAAAGCTGGTCAAATGTCTTTGCATCATCCAAGAGTAGTACATGGATCAGGAATAAATAGAAGTAATGATAGAAGAATAGGATTTGTTATCCAAAGCTATATAGGGACAAATGTAAAACAGATCTTAGGCAAAAATAGTGTTCAAATTGCAAGAGGAGAAGATAAATATCATTATCATGAAATTATAAATAGAACTAAAGCTTTTATGAGTAAAGAAAGTATTTTACTTCGAAAAAAAGAAAATGATTACTTGCAAAAAATTTTTTATAAAGGTGCAAAACAAAAAGGTTCTTATTAGTTTATGAAAAAAGCACTTAACCTTGGAGTAATCGGAATAGATCATGGTCATATTTTCGATATGTTAGATGAAATGATCAAAGAAGGTTGTAGCTGTAATTACTTTTGGACAGATGGAGATCCTTTTACTCTTCAAGAATTTCATAAAAAGTATCCAACTATTAAAAGAAAAGAAAATAAAGAGGAAATATTAAATGACTCATCTATTGATATGATTTTAATATCTTCGATCCCGGTAGATAGAGCTAGTCATTCAATAGATGCTTTAAAAGCTGGTAAAGATGTTATGGTAGATAAACCAGGCTGTACTACCCTAGATCAATTAAATAATTTGAAAAACACAGTTAAAGAAACTGGAAAAATCTGGTCTGTGAATTTTTCTGAAAGATTTCACGTTGCTGCAGTTGCTAAAGCTGAAGAATTAGTAAATGAAGGCAAAATAGGAAAAGTAAAACAAACTATTGGTACAGGTCCGCATAGGCAAGGAAACTATGAGAGACCAGATTGGTTTTATAATCGTCAAAGTTATGGAGGAATTATTACCGATATTGGTTCCCACCAAATTCATCAATTTTTAGTTTTTACAAATTCAAATCAAGTAAAAATCAACCATGCATTAGTAGAAAATACAACTAAGAAAGATATGCCTGGTTTTCAAGACTTTGGTGAAGTGAACCTTACTGGTAATGGTGGGCATGGTTATATTCGCCTAGATTGGTTTACTCCAGATGCCCTTCCAACTTGGGGAGATGGAAGATTATTAATACTTGGAGACAAAGGTTTTATTGAAATAAGAAAATATACAGATTTAGCAAAATCGGAAAAAGGTAATCATTTATTTTTAGCAAATAATGATGAAGTGAAACACATTGACTGTTCTAATGTTAAGCTGCCCTACTTTAGTAATTTAATTAATGATGTTTTGAACAGAACAGAAACTGCATGTCCTCAAGATCTTACTTATCTTTCAATGGAACTTGCTATTAAAGCCCAAGAGCAATCTGAAAAAAAATGAAAAAATATCAAGTAGCAATAATTGGAACCAATATAGGGGCAAAACATTTTGAAGATTTTCAAAAGGTTTCTGGGAAATTTAATGTTCATACATTATGTGGTTTAACTAGGGAAGCTATTGATAAAATATTACTATCAAATACTGAGACAAATGTTTCTTTAAATTTTGATGATGTATTAAAAGTTAAAGAAATTGATATCATTGATATTTGTCTCCCACCCAATTTACATTTTTCTGCTTGTAAAAAAGCTATGGAAGCTGGAAAGCATGTAATCTGTGAAAAACCATTAGTTTCAAGTCTTAAAGAAGTAGATGAATTAGAAAAAATTAGTGAAGAAACTGGTAAGATTATTTTCCCAGTATTTCAATATCGATATGGTCTAGGATTTTCGAAGTTAAAAGCATTAATAAAATCTGGTTTAGCAAGAAAACCGTTGATTGCTTCTTTAGAAACCCACTGGAATAGAGGTAAAGATTACTATTCAAAACCTTGGAGAGGAACTTGGGAAGGTGAACAAGGTGGAGCTATTTTAAGTCACTCTATTCATATTCATGATTTAGTTAGTATGATCCTAGGTCCTGTTTCAAATGTTTTTGCCAAGCTATCAACTAGAGTAAATGATATTGAGGTTGAGGATTGTGCTGCCCTTTCAATTGAAATGCAAAATGGAACTCTGGTGACAAGCTCTATCACATTGGGTGCTGCAAACGATACTAGTAGACTTCGATTTTGTTTTGAGGGATTCACTGCCGAGTCTGCTGCTTCTCCTGAAAAACCTTATAGCCCAGCTGACGATGAGTGGACTTTTTTACCAAGAACGCCTACTACACAAAGTCAAATTGAAGATGTAATATCTAAAGTAAAACAAAGCAAATCATGGTACGCTGGAATGTTTGAGGAAATAGCAAATAAACTTAACGGTTTACCTAGTGATGAAGTAACCCTAAGAGATGCTCGAAATTCTTTAGAATTTGTTACTGCTGTCTATGCTTCATCTAGACAAAATAAAATTATTGAAATTCCAATAGATAAAAAAAATAAACTTTATAATTCCTGGCTCCCATATTAAATAAATTAATTTCTAAATGTTTTAAAAATACTTACAGATATAAAATAAATATTTGAAACAACCCATAAAAACATAAAGAAAAACTCATATACCGAGCTTATGTTTAGGTCCTTTATTAAAATAAGTAAAATCGAGGTAATAAACCAAAATATCGCGAAAAAAATTGATAAATTTTTAAATTTTTTAACCCTTAAAGGATGAATACATTTTAAAGGAGAAAATTTTAGTAATATTAATAAAATTAAAAATATCAAATTAAAATTTTGGCTAGTACCAAAAATATAAAAGTAAAGTACGATTACATTCCAAATAGCAGGGAAGCCATTATAGTAATTATCATTTGTTAAAATATTCAAGTTCACATAAGAGTAAATAGAAATAAAAATTAAAATTACAGGAATTAATAAAATAAACTGGTCAGGTACATACCTAAACCAATAAATCATTACTGATGGTATTATAACATAGTTAAAAAAATCAATTATACTATCCAGCATTTTACCATCAATATGTGGTAAATTTTTTTTCACATTAAATTTTCTAGCTAAAGTTCCATCAACACTGTCTATTAAGAATGCAAACCCAAGCCAAAGAAAGGCCGCTTTTTGGTTGTTATTCATAACAGCAATTAAAGCAAAAAAACCAGCAACAATTCCTAATCCAGTCAATAAATGAACAAGAATACCAAGAAATCTATCTTGTTTAATAAGTTCATAAGTTTTAATATTTTTTTCTTTACTCATTTTTTTTCTAAAATTATCTAGCCAATTTTATGAAAATATCTCCCATTCCACTTTGTAATTGTTCATCAGGCGTATTGTTTCTAAATTCACAAAATAAACCAGTCACTTGATGATTGTCTATTTTGACAATTTCGGATTTATCGCAAGATTTAGCTTGATGGAATAATCCAATAACTAGTCTATTATTTAGTTCTACAACTTGATCTTTTGATATACTTACACCATCACAAAAATAATCTCTATTTACTTGCTTAGGAAAATTTTTTTTACCACACGGGTTTTTAATGGTTAAAACATAAAACTCTTTTTCTACATCTTTAAATTTATGTTTCATTTTATCAACTTTTGAATATTTCATTAAATCACATGAGCATGGGATGCAGCACCTATAATAATCACCACAAACTTTTTTATTTGTACCAACTTCTTCTAAATATACTTTTTCAGGATTGGCATTAGGATCTATTAAAGAACCAGATACAGCACAATAAAGTTTATTAAACTCAACAAATTCTTGATAAGTAATATCTTTGTTTAATATATGTTTAAAAAATTTTGGACCGGCAGCATTTCTATTTCTATCTGGAAATATTTTACTCCATTCATTTACTAACTCTTGATAATAATTTCTTTCTTGTGCTTCTAAACTTGAGTTATAAGAAAAAACTAAAAATACGGTAAATATTATAAAAAAAAATTTTTTCATAAAAACATTAATTATTTTGTTTAATTTCCAATGTTTTATTTAATTCATTAATTTCAAAAGTGTTTTCTTTTCCATTTGTCCAAGTAACAATAATTTTAATATTTCTCTCATTTTTTCGAATTCCGTAATGTGCCACTGGCTCCATTTGACACAAGTATCCTGAGCCTGAATCTATTGTTTTAGAATGAGTTCTTAAATTTGAAACAAGAGTTACAGTAGCACCTCTTGCTGGAGCACCGTGCATATTAATTGGCTTAATCCTTAAGAAATTATTTTTTTTTAAATTTGCCTTATATAAAGTTAAAGGTTGATAACCAGATTCTCCATGAGATATTAAAAGCTCAAGTATTCCATCACCATCTATATCCGCTACTGCAGCTCCTGTTCCTAATCCATTAGTTTCTAAAGCATTTCCAATATTTATTTCTTTGAACTCACCATTATCTAAAATTTTAAATAATTTATTTGGCTGGCCAATATTATTCATGAATACTTCGTCATAACCATCATTATCAAAATCAGCAGAGATTACTGTTCTAATTCTCGATGGGGTACTAAATGGTTTGTCAGCTATGTCTACAAACTTATCATTTTTTAAAACAAATGCTCGATGAGGCCCTTCCCAATTTGAAGTTAATATATCTAATCTACCTCTATAATAAATATCACTTAGCGCAGTTCCACGGCCGTTTTGAAAGGTATCATCAACAGCATAATCTTTCGCAAGTTCAACAAAATTTCCATTATTATTATAATATAAAAAATTCTCCCCTCTTTCATTTGCAGCAAAAATATCAGATCTTCCAGATAAAATATTACCTGAAATAACTGCTCTACCTCCAGTAATTTTATCAATACCTAGCTCTGAAGCTTTGTCTATTATTTTATTTCCATCTTTTTCATAAAATCTTGTAGGCCCTCCATAATTTGCAACATATATTCCATAAGCTCCATTTCCATTCCTATCTACACATACAACTGATCTACCTGCTGTAAGATTTAAATTTTCCTGGTTTATTTCTAATTCAAATAAATCAAAAAATTTATTTCCATCAAAATCTAATAATCTGTCTGAATATCTTTTGTTTCCACTATAAGTGTCTGTATTTAAAAAATATATTTCTTCATAACCATCCTGATCAATATCACACGATGCTACTCCTATAGTTTTACGATTTTTGTCTATAAATATACTTTGGTTAATTGAATTGAACAAAATACCCTTTTTATGAGCTAAGGCTAAATTATTAAATCCAAATCCAGTTACAATAAATTCAAAATTTCCATCGTTGTTTACATCTGAAACGGACACACCATAACTTAACCTGGGTTGATTTTCTAATATTTGGTAGGTTATATCTTCAAAGAAATCGTCTGACTTTGAATAATTAACAATATTTAAAAATATTAATAAAAATATAAATAATTTTTTCATTTAATTTTCACTAGACTAAAAAATTAAAATTTAAACTGTTAATATTGGCATAGTTAATTTAGTGTAATTTCAATAAAAATTTATAAATATTATTAAACGTGAGCGATCTCAACAAAGCACCAAATGATTTTTTTGATAATTGGAATAAAATTAATTCCATGTCATATAGAAATGTTATTGAACTACATGTTAAGAGAAGTAGTGAAAAAAAGATATTAGCTTTAATTCAATTTGAATTAGATCAGTTTTCAGAAAATGTTCAAAAGGATTTAGTTATTTCTGAAACAAGTTCTTTCTATCAAGAAATATCTAATCTTTTCAGAGACTCAAACTGGTGGTCAACCGCTACAGTAACAGATGCTTGTAAATATTATTTAAACTGTGCAAGAAATAATATTTCTTATTTTGAAAACTATGTAGAGGCAGATAGTGATTTGTCTCAAAATCAAAAAAATGAGATATTTGCCTTGTATCAATTATGTACTTTATTCGTTTCTTGGAATGCTATTAAAGACAAAAAGATCAGAGAAATTATAGATATTAGAAAAAGTTTATTTTTTAGATAAAGTATTCTCCTAATTTCAGTATTTTTTTAGAAAATATATTAGATTTAATTACATGTTATAAAAAATTTGTTATTCTTAGTTTATAAATTCGAACGAGATGAATGAATCAGACAATATTATAAATATACTTATTCTTTTAGCTATTTCTGATAATGAACTTCATGAAAAAGAAAAAGACTTTATCAACGATTTAATCTCTGAAGAAAATTTTCATGTAGACATTGAAGAAGAACTAGAAAAAATGAGTGATCGTTTTAGAGATGATTTTGATACTTCTTGTATATATTATTTAAATAATATTCAGGACCAATCTTTGAGAGAAAATGTATTAGAACTTTCAAAAAGATTAGCTGCAGCTGATATGATTGTTAAGGATAGAGAAATTAAATTCTTAGAATTAGTAAAAAAAATTTGGAAAACTTGATGGTTTTAAATACCAATAATTGGGATTGGAGAATATATTGTGGTAATCGAAAATGTGATTTTTCAATAGAACTTAAAAAGGAAAATCTTCAAAATTATTTTGATACTAAATTTGGAAAGCAAATTTATGAAACTAGCAAACAATATGACATAAATATTTTTTCAGAACTTTATGAGGAAATGATGTGTGGTAAGTGTGAAACTTTTCCGTTGCATATAATTAATAATAAACATGATTTAATATTAGATCCAGAAAATATTGTAACATGTGCAGAATGTGAAAAACCAATTTTGTTAACAAGATTAAAAATTAAAAAAAATACAAAAATTTGTACACCATGTGCAAGGGAAATGGAAAAAAGTACAGCAGAGAGAATTAAAATTCATAACGACCAAGCCATGCCTAAATCTCCCCCTTTACCTAAAGGAATGGAAAAATGTGAAAAATGTGGAAGCGACGCAACTACAAGATATTCTTTTTCAAATCAACAATGGTTTATAAGCTGCTCAACCTTTCCAAATTGTTGGTGGAAGAAATCTATGCCTAAAACAGTTAAAGGCAAACGATCTGAGATGTTGTATGATATTTTGTCTAGTTATGATGATTTAATGGACATAGCATTTAAAGCTAGAAAAAATAAAGATCTTGCTTGCTTAAAAGATATAAATAGTGAATTTTATAGAAGAATAATAAATAAAAAAGATATGGGTAAAATACCAACAAAAACAGCTGAAAAAGGTTACAATCAAACTGAATTTTGGATTAAAGAATTAATTAAAAAACAATGAGAAATTTAAACTTCGAAGAACTTATGGATATAGCTTTTAAAGCCAGAAAAAAAAAAGATTTAGAAACCCTTGGAAACGTAAATGAAGAGTTCTTGTATAGAGTAGAAAGAAGAAAAAAATTAAATAAGAGGCCAATGAAAACTTCTTCAGCAGGATTAGAACAAACTAACAAGTGGATAGAAGAATTAAAAAATAAATAAATGGTTACTCAAAAAGATAAAATCAGAGCAAGGCTTAAAAAGGATTACTATTCTGATTTAATGGTTTTGGCTGCTACACAAACAAATATACAAGATAACTATATGGAAGTAATTATTAATCTTTCAGATAAGTTTTCAAAAATATTACGAGATAACGGATACATAAAGAAACTTGAGTATAATCCAAAAGAATTTTGGAATTTCAAAGGAAAAAAAACTATTTTCAATATTGATGGTGGTCAAGCCTCAGTGCAAATTCCTACCTCAGCGCCCTTTGGATTAAGAGTTGTAAATTATAAGGTTAAACCTGGAGACAAAAGTTCCAATAGAGAAGATTTAATTTCTGATCCGTATGTTGTCACAGACCTTTTTGATCCAAACTCTGAATTATTTGATCAGAGTGATGATGATGGATTAGCTGATGATTTAAAAAAAATGCAAGACGGTACAAGAATTATTTTTGAAGCTGCCTCTGCACTAAGAACAGGTCTTGGTGAGTTGGATTGGCCTAAAGAAGGTAAAAAAATTCCAACAAAAAATGATATGATATTTCTTCATGGACCTATGGTTAATCCTGCGGCTGGATATGAAGTTGAGGGAGAAATATCTGGAAAAAAATACCCTCCTTACAGTCTAGAAACATACAATTTTTTACTTCCTCATAGAATAAATGCAGAACTACCAGAGCACAGAGATGAGGATCCTCTAGAAAAATATAGAAAATTTATTCCAATTTATTGCGAAATTTTAAAAAAAATTAAAAAACTCGATGTTCCGGTATATGGATGTGTTGAAAGACCAGGACCAGCTGCTTATGGACCTATTACAAAACAATTAATGGACAGCATGATCAATAAAAGAATTTTAAAAAATGCAGATGTATATAGAAATTCACGTAAACCTAATGATCCTGATGGGATGGCAGACATTATTAGAAAATTCCAGATATCTGATTCTGCTTTTTTTGATTATATGTTAAATGTGGGGGAATTTATTGATCCTCAAGAAATAAATAAACAAGAAGAACATAAATGGCCAGTTAGAAAATGGGATTATGAATACTGGGGCCTAGGGATTCCAAAATCATTTTCAACTTACTTAAAAGTTTCAGAGAATAAAAAACCAATAAGAGTTGAAACCATGGAGGTTAGAGAGAGTTATATGGATGATTTAAATATGGTATTTCATTCTTCAAGATTGTTAAAAAGCTATTCCTTCCCTGTAGGATTAGACATTGTGGATAAATTAGCAAAAACACCTGATTGGATGAAAAGAAATATAAGAAAAAATGCAATTATGCTAACTTTGAGAAAAGCAATGGAGTCAGGTAATAAAAGAGCGGTTGCAATTGCAAGAAAAATTGCTGTATCATCAGATAGATCTTTTTTTAACCGACCAAAAGGGAAATAAAAATGAGTGAGGAAAATACAATTGGAGTTGTTGTAGGAAATACTACAACTGATAGTTATTCATTTATATTGACTAGCATGGCTGGTAGTAAAGGAGATTTAGTTTACACAGAAGCAGAAATACCAGCATCAGAGTCAAACAAATCTGCAAGAAATGTTTATGTTTGGGGAAGAATTCTTTCTATAAATAGAACTAATACAGCTTTCCCAAGTGAAATAGCGCAAGAAATTGCTAAAGAACAAATAGAAATAAGAGAAACATTAGCTTCAACAGATAACGAATACCAAGAAGCTGAAGTTGAAATTTTAGGTCAATGTGATCAAAAAGATACTGAACAAGAACAAATATATCTTAAACCTTTGAACTATCCAGTGATGCCCTCAGCGCAAGTTAGGACACCAGATGAAAAACTTGTAAAAAAACTTCTTTCAGGAACCTCTGAAGGAGAAAAACTTATCCATATCGGTTCTTTAATTTCAAGAAAAGATATAGAGATAAATGTTTCAGCATCAAAAATTGTTGCTAGACACATGGCTATTTTAGCGATGACAGGTGGTGGGAAGACTGTTGCAACAAGAAGAATTATAAAGGGATTATCAGATTATGGTTATCCAATGTTAATTTTTGATCCACATGGTGATTATTTGGGTCTTTATTCTAATAGGGATAAACTTAAAGACGAAAATGGAAACCCAGTGGATGTAAAAATTTTTCAACCCGCATTAATGGCTAAAGGACATGATGAAGTTGTGGAAATGATGATAACATTATTCACAAAGTTTGATTTATCTCTTTCTCCAGCTCAAACAGATAAATTTTATGAATTTGTGGAGTCAAATGAGGCAAAAATTGCTTTTGGGGATCCTGCAGCAACAGGTTCTAGAAGACAGTATGATTCAAAAGATATAAAAGAGCATTTAAAAGAGTTTGAGACAATAATTAGAAACGAATTAGAGAAAGAAGATAATAAAACAACTAAACGAACTATTGGTGCTGTTCTAAGAACAGTAAAACAGCTTATTAGAGAAATAGATTTAATGCAAAAAACTAATAAACAATTAGCCAAAAGACTTAAATCTAAAGATAATTCTTTTGAATTTGAAAATATGCCAAATCTAATAACAGATCCAGAGGATGTTGTAAGATCAAATCAAATCTCAATATTTTATCTTGGTGGTTTTAGTAGATTATTACAAAGTATGATTGTATCAATCACGTTAGAAACTTTATTTAAAAATAGAGCATCATTAGATGATGATAGAATAGGACCTTTTGCCTCGATTATAGAAGAGGCTCACAATTTTGTACCAGGAAGTGGAGAAGAAAAAAAGAGTACTCCATCGTTGCTAACAATTAGAAAACTATTAACTGAAGGAAGAAAATTTGGAACAGGTGTTATCTTAATTTCACAAAGACCAAATAGGCTAGATGAAACTACCTTGGCACAGTGTAATAGTTTTTTAATTTTAAAACTAGTTAACCCTAGAGATCAGGGATGGGTCCAAAGAGTAATGGAGCAAATGTCCGATCAAGATAGAGAAGCTTTAAAAGCATTTGCTAATGGTCAAGCTTTCATAAGTGGACATGCAGTAAAATTCCCACTTCAGGTGCAGGTAAAAAGGGATGAAGAATTGGAAACCTCAATTATGGGAGATGAGGATTTTATTAATGAAAATTCTGAACATCATAAAAAAACTTCCTCTAATATAAAAAAAAGAGATCAAAATAGCGAAAGTATAAGTTCAATAGCAGCATCTGCGAAAAAAGCTAAAACTAAACTGTAATTTAAGCAACTTTTTTATATAAAATATTCTGTTTTAAAATGTAAACCAGAACCTTTGAACATACCTTATCAACGACATTTATTGGAACTGTATTACCTGCCTGCTTATAAGCTTGTAAATCTGAAACAGAAAATTTAAAACTTTCAGGAAAACCTTGTAGTCTAAAAACTTCTCTAGGGGTTAATCGTCTAGGATTTTTATTTTTTCCCCTATACAACAAACACTCACTTCCATCTTTATAATATCTTGCAGAAATAGTTACAGTTGCTTTATCTCTTGGATGAGTTAACCTAAACCCAAAACCCTTTCCTGCTTTTTTGTTTTTTATTTTTCTTTTTTTATGACTAGACCATAATAAATCTGAAATTATATATTTTTTTGGAGGATACAAATCTAAAAAATCTTTTACAGTTGTTTTTTTATAAGTTGGAGTTGGAAAATCAAATTCACCATTGAATCGTAAAAAACCAACTATAAAAATTCTTTTTCGTCTTTGTGCTAATCCAAAATCCTGCGCATCTAAAATTTTTGGATCAGGAACATAGTAATTAACCCTTAGCTCCTTTAGTATTTGATTGAGTATTTTGCCATTTTGATAAGTTTTTAAATTTTGAACATTTTCTAAAATAAATGCTTTAGGTTTTTTTGTATTTAAAATATCTAAAATATTAAAAAATAAATCACCCTGATTTTTGTCATCAAAACCATGGGCTCTTTTAAGGTTTTTTCTTTTTGAAATCCCTGCTCTTGAAAAAGGTTGACATGGAAAACCTGCAAGCAAAATATCGTGATCTGGTATAATTTTTTTAATATCTTTTCTCGCTACAGATTTAATATCCTCAATTAATTTTGTTTTAGGAAAATTATCAACATAAGTTTGACGACTATAACTATCAATTTCAGAATATAACTTACAATCATCTATTAACCCCAATCTTTTAGCCGCTCTTGATAAAGATATCCTCATTCCACCAACACCTGCAAATAAATCAATTGAAGTTATTTTTTTCATAAGAATCAACTTGTATAATATCTTTTTTATAAATATTTTGAAATTTATCTTTATCAGCTATCTATATTTTTTATTTGTTTGCACTTTCTGTGTGCTTCTAAAACTGAAGGAACAAGCTTATCTAAATTCCATCTATTAATTGATATATCAAAATATTTACTAGCTTTAAAATCAATCCCATCAATGATTTCAATCTCAAATCTTTGTTCCTCAATATAAAAGTTGTTTAATTTATAAATATATTCTTTTATTGGAAACGATCCTAAAGACAATAATACTCTATAACCCATTAAAAAGGGCTGTATGTGATCAACATAAGCAGTAACTTCTTCTTCATTAATTTTAATTGGTATATTTTTATTTAATAGTTGTTTTATATCACCAGGCTGCTCATAGGTATAAAAAGTGAAATTATGCCAAACTTTTTCACAGTTATCTTTTGATTGAATAAAGAAATTTAAACTATCTCCATGAATTACTTCTCCATATACTCGTGCATATGTTAAACTTTCGTATTTATCAATTGTCCACCTCTCATCTTCTTCAGCTTGAGCATGATAAGCAAAGACAATAAAAAATAGAGATAAGTGTAATAAAATAATAAGTAAAACTCTTTTCATGATTTAAGCTCCACTTTGTATCCATTTTTCTCAAATATTTTTATGATCTTGTCCCAAACTAAACTGTTGTGTTCGCCTGGCCTTATTTCAAATTTAAATGATTGTTTGTAAACGGGGTTGCAGTTATCGTATGCGATATATGTACTGACGTGACAGTACTTACAGACACGGCCTATTTCCATGTATTAGAGCTCCTAAGGTTAGTTGATTTTTTAAAGGTAAGTAGTTTGTAATTAGTTATGGTCTCAATCCTTTTCTGTTTACTCGAATTACGCAACAAGGGAGATAATAAAAAAAGCGGAATTCTATAGAAAAGGATTGAAATCCAATGCATTGAATTAGTTCAACATCCTTTGATGTTTAATTTTTGACTTAATTATGTTTTTAAAAAGATTTATTTTTTTAAAAGACCAAAGTGGCAAATAACCTAAAAGAAAAATTTCTAAAATTAAATTTATAAAACTAAGAAACTTTTTGATAAAAATTACAATTAAGAATTCATAAATCAAATTTATTTTCCATTTTTTTAATTTTTTTATACTGAAAATAAATAATAAATAACAACAAAATTACGAATAATGGATAACCAATTACAAAAATTATTATGTTTATTAATTCATAAGTAGTGCCAGTTAGTTCGGCAAGCCATACTAAGATATCAACACATAAATAAAATAAGTAATCGATCATTGATAATATTTAATTTTTTCTAAGATAGTTTTATTTGTCTTTTTTTTTATTAATTCTTTTAACTTTTCAGTTACTTTGATATCTTTTTTAATAATTGCTAGTATCTGATTTCTTGTTGCATGAAACTTAGATAGCTCAAATAATATAATAAAATCCCTCTTACTTTCTGAATAATTAAGTAATTTTGGTGCTAATAATCTAACAGAGTCTATTGAAAATTTTATTTCTGGAGACATTTTGTTTGAAATTTCAATAATTTCTGAATTTTTCATATTTTAATTAAATAACATCTGTTTGTTTAAAATTTGCTACAAACTTGTTTTAAATATGTTTTGTAAAACTTATTGAAATAAAAAATTAATTCTTGTTTCTTGTTTGTTCATTAATTTTCTCACCATAAATTTTTATTTTATTAAGTTCTTCTTGCTGAGCTTTCTTCTTCTTTTGGTGTGAATAATAAATTGGCATTACGATTGATAGGCCAACTATGATAATTGCTAATACTATTTGCCAGTTTTCAACCATAGCTGACCCTATCAAAAAGGGTCAGGATATTCAATTTAGCTTATTGAGTTTTTTTTCTTCATAAACGTTACACTGACCTCTTTAGTGGTTTGCTCTTTATCCTCATTTTCATATTCTTCAACAAAAGCTTTTAGAAGAAAACCTAATTTTTCACCTGCTTCCAGTTTCTTTTTACAAAGATCATATAGCTCTTTAATTGTTGCCATCAGGTCCTCCTTTAATTTTCCAACCATTTGCCTTTAATACTTTGATTAGATTTTGAAGTTTTTCGTCTCGGGAAGAGTTTTTATCCCCTATTTTTTCAAAGAATAAAGGCTTAAACCCTCTATCTTTCTTTGATTGGAAGTAGTCCTTAATAGAACTAATGGTAAACCCTTTTTTGTAAATTGGGTCGTCTTTCTTTGCTTTTTTGATTTTATATTTCATATGCTCCTTTAGCGTTAATGTTTAATGTCCGAAGCAAGTAGAGTTATTTCTAAATCACGGACAATTTCATTATATTATAAAGAAGAATAAAAGTAAATTAGTGTTAGATATAAAATTAAAGAAATATGAAAATTAGTAGATCTAAATGGGATAGTTTTATTAAATGCCCTCTTTGCTTTTATCTTTTAGAAAAACACAAAATTAAACCACCAAGCACACCAGGATTTCCAATCAATTCAAGGGTAGATGCACTGCTAAAAGAAGAATTCGATAAGCTGAGAGCAGAAGGAAAACCACATCCTATATTTGAGGAATATAAATTAAACTTTGTTCCTTATAACGGCCTAGATGAAGAAACATTAAGAAAATACAGACACAACTTTAGTGGTGTAAGAGCAACTTCTAAAAAAACAGGTATTGAGATTTATGGTGCTTTAGATGACTTGTGGCTTAACAAAGATACTGATGAAATTGTTGTTTTAGATTACAAAGCAACATCTAACAAAAATCTTGAAGATTACACGACATCTTCAAAACATTATCATAAAGGATATTTAAGACAGTTAGATTTCTATGCTTATCTATTACAACTTAATGATTTTAAGGTCCATGATACAGGCTATTGGTTAATTTGTAATGCTGCAGATCAAAGCCAAACTACTTTTGATAAAAAAGTAAATTTCAAAACTACTTTGTTATCTTACAAACTTAAAACAGATTATATTGAAGATATTCTTGTTGATTTAAAAGCATGTTTAGATTCTGATAAATATCCTAAATCTGGACAAGATTGTGATAATTGCAGATGGTACAATGAAAAAAAGAAATTGAGTGATGAAATCAGATCTAAGATAGAAAAAAAATGAGTAGAAAAAAATTACCAAAGTGGGTTTATGCTTAAATTATTATTTTAGGAGCAGCAATACTCAAAATATTAATTGATTGAATGAACAAAGAAAACGCAAGTAAACTCTGGAAAATTATTCAGGATGCTGGCGATTATTTGGTGGGTCAATTACCTGATCACCCAAATCATCCTAAAGGAAGAAACCCATATGCTCATGTCGCTATTTGTGTGAAAAGCAAATTCAATGCTAGCTATAAAGATATTCCTGATGAAAAATATGATGATGTAATTAAGTACATTGAATTTTTAAAACAAAATCCAAGTTAATCTTATTTTCAAATAAATTATTGTTTTGGAAAATAATCTTTGAGCTCACCTTCTCGGTACACATCAGCTGTACAGCAATGAAGGCCTCCTCCAAAAGCATATGCATCTCTAAGTTCAACTGGTATAACTTCCATTCCTAATTTATCCAATTGTTCAGCTTGATAAGTTTCACTTTTTTCCACACATACAGTCTTAGGATCTAATACTAAAACATTCATTGATAGCCATGTTGATGAATAACATAATGGTGGTGGTTCGTTATGCGCTGGTTGTGCGCTGTCCACTATTTCCCAACCATTATCCTCAAATAATTTTCTTTGTTCTTTAGGAAGTCTTCTTTGTGGGTTATTAATAATTAAACCCTCCTTTATTGGTGTAAAAGTTGCATCAATGTGAATTGGATAAGGATCACCTGGGAAGTTAACTGCATGAACTCTGTGATCTTTATAATGTCTTTTTAGCCAATCAATTCCTTTTAAATTTGTTGTAAAACCATGTTGAACAACTAAATCTTTTCCAAATCTCAATACGTCTGCTGCATCAAACAATGGCTCTTCTTCAGTGGTTACAAAATATTTTTTTTCAGTCCACTCTAATCTTTTTTGAACACCAATTTTATCTGATAAATAATCTTTTCTGTAATCTGCATCTGTTAGTCTTGGCTTTGGAGCAGACTCGTGTCTCATGTTAGGGTCTTGATTATAATAATCTTTTAAAAGTGGTCGGTAACATAAATATTCAAACCAACGACATCGGTAACTCATTGTAGCTTCTAAGATTTCATTACCCACAGTTAACAAAACATCTCTTGGAGGCATGCAGCCAAACATGGTTTCTGCTTCCCAATCAGGTGTAGATGTTTTTTGATTAAAATCTATTGGTGTTGGTCGATCAACTTTAATACCTCTTTTTTGAAGCATATTTGAAAAGTTATCTAATAATTCATTTGCTTTATCGACAGTATCTTTTGTTCTTGGACCAAACTGACCTCGCATATCACTGTCTTCTGGAACTTTTGCATCTAATGCAGGCTCTGGTGCTGGTATACAAGTACCATCCGCTCTTCCAACAATTACATGTTTTAATGGATCCCACTCATTCCAACTATTAACAATAGTTTTATTCTCACTCATAAAGATTAGTTTTTTATAATATTATGCTCAGGGCCGAAAGGAAATTTTGTAATATTTTCTACTCCATCTTTGCCTATTACCAAAATATCATGTTCTCTATATCCACCTGCACCAGGATTACCTTCTGGGATCATGATCATTGGCTCCATAGACACCACCATATTTTCTTCAAGAACAGTATCAATATCTTCTCTTAATTCTAAACCAGCTTCTCTTCCATAAAAGTGTGAAAGCATACCAAATGAATGTCCGTAACCAAATGTTCGATACTGAAGGTAACCAAGCTCAGCAAACAATTCATTTAACTCATGACAAATATCAGAACATTTAACACCTGGTTTAATTAATTCTAATCCTCGCTTATGTACTTTTACGTTTGCCTCCCAAGCTTTAAGAGAAGCATCATCGGCATGATCTAAAAATAAAGTTCTTTCTAGTGCAGTGTAGTAACCTGAGATCATTGGAAAAGTATTTAAAGATAAAATATCTCCTTTGACTAATTTTCTATTAGTCTTTGGATTGTGAGCTCCGTCTGTATTGATACCCGATTGAAACCATACCCAAGTGTCCATATATTCAGCACCAGGATAGCTTTTAACAATCTCTCTTTCCATTCTATCTCTAGCTGCAATTGCTACTTCGATCTCCGTATTATCTTCTCTTATATTTTTAACTATTTCTTCACCACCAATGTCTGCAATTCTTGCACCATTTCTAATGATCTCAATTTCTTCGTTCGATTTAATCATTCTAAGTTTCATTAAATCTTTTGAAACATCACTAAATACTGAGAAAGTAAAAATAGAACCTATTTTTTCTCGCATATCTAATGTGACATGATCATTTTCAATTCCAATATTTTTTGGAGGCTCATCTCTTCCAATAATTGAAACAATGGCTCTTAAAAAATTATCTCTTTTCCAATCAGTATAAATTACGTTATCACAATGAGATCTACGCCATGGTTGACTTGCATCAATGTTAGCTGAAATTGTTGAGATTTTATTTTGAGTGATCACACATCCGTATGGTCTACCAAAAGAACAATAAATAAAACCTGTGTAATATGCAACGTTATGCATTGAGGTTAAGATAACCATATCAAGACCATTTTGGTCCATCACTGATCTAAGTTTACTTACTCGATCGTTATATTCTTTATCTGTAAATGGTAATTTTACTTTTTCACCGTTTTTAAGTTCAAAAAAATCTGGCCGTTCCATATTAGTTTAATGCTATGTATCTTTTGTTCCATCTCATTATTAAACTGTAATAAAATATAGATACAAACAGAAAAAACCCACCGATTATAGTATTTGCGGATGGTACTTCATTAATTCCAAATAATGGCAGCCAAACCCAAAAAATTCCTCCTACAACTTCAGTTAAAGATAATAGAGTCAATTCTGCTGCTGGTATCGCTTTAGACCCAATTGAATATAAAATTAAACCAAAACAAACTAGTGTACCATGCAAAGAAAACAAAGTTCCATTATAGCTAGATGAAAAGAAAACTAAGTTGTTTGATAAAATCATAATTGTTGCAAAAACAAAACAAAAGAAACCAGCAAAAGCTACAGTTGTAAATTTTGGTGTTTCTTTTCTCCATCTTAGAGTTACAGAAAAAACTGAGAAACCAATTGAGGAAGTTAAACCAAACACAAAACCAATTAATGATTTTTCACCAGTGTTTCCAAGTGCCATAATAATGATACCGACTGTTGCAATTATTATTGATATCCAGACATTGAGAGAAATTTTTTCTCTTAAAAATAAAAATGCCAATAATGCTGTAAAAAAAGGCATTGCTGCTAAACAAAGCAAAGTAACTGCTGCACTAGTGTTTGTAATTGAATAAATAAATGTAATCATAGCGATCCCCAATCCAGATCCACCGATCACTCCAGATAAACCTATTTTATAATAGTTTTTGTAAAAATTTTTTCCTTCTTCGAAAAATAAATAAAGATTTAATAAGATAAAAATTGTTAAACCTCTACCAAAAATATACTGCCAAGGTACCAATTGAGGATTATCCATGTATCGAACTACTAATGGGCCAAACGACCATAACAGACCAGCAAAAAGTACAACAGGAATAGCAATTCTTGGATTTCTCAACTCTAACATATTCGGAAATCTAATTGTAAATAGAATTTTCTACAACAAAAATACGTTTCTAAACTAAATTTTGATTTGAAAGATTGGGGAAAAAACAATCAACGATATCCCCTTTTTTAAATTTTGATTTACCTGCTGGTAACAAAACCCAAATATTTGATTTTACAAATGATTTAATTCTAAAAGACTCTTGACCTTTTAAAATTTCAACATTTATTTTTCCATTTTTAGTTGTGCTTAATTGGCTTTTTACAAATCTTGTGAAATTCTTTTTTTTATCAAATCCATTCGTCAAAATAGCTTTAATTGGTTTTTCTTCTGATAATCCTAAGGCATTTAAAATATATGGAATTACAAAAAATCTAAAACATGCAGCTGAAGAAATTGGATTTCCAGGGAGTCCAAATATTGCCTTTTCTTTTCCTTTGATTTTTGCAAACATTATTGGTTTTCCAGGCCTTATTGCAGCACTTTTAAAGTAGTTTGATAACTTAAATTTTTTAACAACATCAGGTATAAAATCAAACTTACCTGCAGACACTGCACCTGACGTAATAATAATATCATCATTAGATTTAATTAATTTATTTATTTTTTGTTTAAAAATATTTTGATGATTGTCTCTTAATATACTGCCACTTTTAAAATTAAATAAAAAATTTTGATTTAAGTTTTTTATATAGTGTGTGTTAGAATTTCTTACCATCCAATTTGGAATATTGTCTTTGTTTGATATTTCGTTTCCAGTTGAAAAAAATAATATATTAATTTTTTTTTTTACTTTAATTTGTTTTATTCCTAAACTTTTAAAAGCTAAAATATGATTTGGTTGAACAATTGTATTTTTTTTTATTACAACCTCTCCTTTTCTATAATCTGAACCTGCAAACCTAACGTGATCAAATTTTTTTATTTTTTGGTCAATTAAAATATATTTTTTATTAGGAGCAAAAATTATTTGTTCTATAGGAATAATTGTATCGAAACCCTTCGGTATAATTCCTCCAGTCATTATTTCAGTTGTATCAAATTTTTTTATCTTTTTTTTAAAAGGTTTCATTCCTGCAGCAATTGAACCAATAATTTTAAATTTTTTTGGTAATTTTTTTTTTAATCCATTAGTATCTTTTGAATTAATTGCATAACCATCAAATGCAGCGTTATCTCCTGCTGGATAATTTATATTAGAATAAATATTGGTAGAAACTACTCTATTTAGAGAATTTATACTCTTTATAGTTTCGTCTTTAATTTTAATTTTGGCTTTTTTTAAAATTGTTTTTGATTTTTCGTAACTAATCATTTTTGAGTATTTCTTCAGCTTTTTTTAAATCTTCTTTTGTATTTATATTAAAGAAAGGATCATTATTTGAAAACTCCATATTAATTATTTTTACCCCAGTATTATTAGCCCACAACTCTACTTTTCTTTCTCCATTTTTTAGATCCTTCTCTAACTTATCTAATAAATTAATCGACCATAAGCCAAATATATTATGTCGTGTGTTGTTTGACTTAATAAAAAATAAATCACTTTCATTGAAATTAATATTTTGAATAAAATCTTTTAATATTTGTCTCTTAAAAAAGGGTGTATCAACAGGGAAAGTTGCTATCCATTTGTAGTCTTTTTGATTTTCTTTTATCCATTTCATAGCTGAAAAAACTCCACCTAACGGACCAAGACCTTTTTCATAATCTTCGATTATTGAAATTTTTTCTGAGTTATGAAAATTAATTTTATTATTTGATACTATTAAGAGTTCTTTGAATTCATCAATAATTTTAGTCAACATGTGATCAATTAACAATTTACCAGCTAACTTTACTTGGGATTTATCTTCTCCAAACCTTTGTGACTTACCGCCTGCTAGCACAGTGCCTAAAATATTGTTATGATCCATCTATAAAATATAAAACATTCAAAGTTGAATTAAAGAAATTAAATGGATTTAAGAATTTTAGAAATAGCCGCCCATACTGAAAATAATAAAGTTGTTGAAAACTATACTCATAAGTCAAAACACAAAAATCCATTGTGTGGTGATGAGATGGAAATAAGCTTAATTGTCAAAGAAGATGTTATAAAAGATATGGGTTACCAGTGTAAATCGTGTGTTTATTGTCAGGCATCAGTCAGTCTATTATCTAGAAAAATTAAGGAAAAAAAAGTTGATGATGTTAAAAAATTTATAAAAGTTGGTGAGCAACTTTTTGAGGATGCAAAAGTAAGTATGGAAAAACATTGGAAAGATTTTAAAGAAATTTTAGATAAAAAAAATCTTTCAAGGAAAGAATGTTTGCTTTTACCTTTAAGAACTATTGCGAAAGCATTAAAAATATAAATGATCAAAATTACAAAACCCTTGTTGCAAAAAGCATTAATTGCAGGTTTTTTTTCTGCATTTACAATTGGTGTGCTAACAGTCCTTACTTATAAAAGTACGCTCGGATATTTTATTGCGGCCTCTTTTGGTTCTTCAATGGTTTTACTATTTGGTTTTCCTGAAAGCCCATTTGCACAACCAAAGAATGTTTTTTTTGGACATTTGGTAACCGCTTTAGTAGGAGTAATTTTTGTAAACTATATGCCGCTCCCTATTTATATCAGCATTGCAATTGCTGTTGGAGCTGGAGTTTTTTTAATGATTTTATTTAATATTGTTCACCCACCTGCTGGTGGAAATCCAATTATAGTTATTATTGGAAGTGCCTCTTATGATTATTTAATTAATCCAATAATTTTTGGTTGTATAATTATATTGCTATTAGCAATTATAATTAACAAATATTTATTAAAAAAGAACTATCCACTAAAATAATTTTATGAATTCTAAATACAAAGTTTTAAAATATTCATCTAATAAGTTTGAAAATATAGAGGATTTAATTTCAATTGAAGAACCATTGGAGATTTCATTAAAATATAAAGAATCTGATAAATGGATAAATCAAAGTTTATCTATAACGATGAGAACTCCTGGCGATGATGAGGATCTTGTAAGAGGGTTTTTATATAATGAACAAATTATAACAAATATTGATGATATTGATTCAATAGAAAGTTATGGAGATAAAGTTGGTCAATACAATATTCAAAATAAAATATTAGCAACTTTAAATAATTCTAAAAATATAAATATTGCAAAAATAAAAAGAGACTTTTTAACTAATTCCTCATGTGGTGTGTGTGGAAAATCTTCTCTTGATGCTCTGGAAATAATTAAAAAAAATAAAACAAATTCATCAGAACCCAAAATCAAAAAAGAGGTAATTGTTAAATCACCAGATATATTGAGAGAAGGCCAATCAGAATTCAGTAAAACAGGTGGAATTCATGCAAGTGGTCTTTTTAATAGTAATGGAGAATTAGTTGCCGTCAGAGAGGATGTAGGAAGACATAATGCTCTTGATAAACTTATTGGTTGTGCATTAAAGAACAATCAAATTGATCCGAAAAACCAATTTATAACATGCTCAGGTAGACTAAATTTTGAATTGGTTCAAAAGGTTTTGATGACAGATATAGGCATAATGATAGGCGTTGGTGCGCCAACTAGTCTTGCTATCGATTTAGCGAATAAATTTGACATTACCCTTGTTGGTTTCGTAAAGAGGGACAGTTTTAATATTTACACAAATAACAAAAAAGTTATTGTGGGCTAAATTAATAAAAGGGTATTTGTGTCAAAAAATATAAGTAATTTATCAGGCAGAATAGGCTTAAAAGATAACCTATTTAAGCAAATCTCAGAAAATACCTTAAGCGATAATCCACAAGATATTAAAGAAATTGCCAAAAAACATAACCTAGGCGTTTCAACTCTCCATGGTGCAGAATCCTTTTATGAGTTTTTAAGACCCTCTCATAGAGAAAAGAAAGCTTTTGTTTGTAACGGTAGTGCATGCATGTGTGCGGGCACTCAAGACAAATTAAAAGATAAATTAAAAGAAAAACTAGGTGATGACAAAGTTGGAGAAATGTTCTGCTTAGGTCATTGTTATGAAAATCATGCTTTCCATTATGATGGAGAAAATTATGCTGGTAAAGATATAGAAAAAATTGACCAAATAATTAAAGGTGAAGAAATTAAACAAGATAAGTTTTTCTCTAAAAGTTATGCAACAACAAGTTTTTTAATGGATGACAAGTTATCTTCAACAGATCAATTCAAAAAGCAATTAAGTAAATTTTTAAAAACAGATAAAAAAGAAATAGTAAAATCATTATTAGATTCAAATTTAACAGGAAGAGGTGGTGCAGGTTTTCCAACAGGAATGAAGTGGGATTTCTGTAGCAAAGCAAAAGGAGATAAAAAATATGTTATCTGCAATGCAGATGAGGGCGACTCTGGTGCTTTCTCAGATAGATACTTATTAGAGGACCAACCTTTAAAAGTTATTTTTGGAATGGTGATTTGTGGTTATGTGATAGGAAGTAATGAAGGAGTATTATACATTAGAGGTGAATATCCTAAATCTATTGAAGCAATTAATGGCTGTATCAATGAACTTAAAAAATTAAATTTACTAGGTGAAAATATTTTAGGAACTGATTTTTCTTTTGATCTTGGAATTTGTATTGGTCAAGGTGCTTATATTTGTGGAGAAGAAACAGCTTTGATTGCATCTATTGAAGGAAGAAGAGCAGAAGTTGATGTTAGACCTCCATTTCCTGTAACAGAAGGTTTATATAAAAAACCAACTGTGGTTAATAATGTTGAAACATTGGCTGCTGCAACTGGAATTTTATTAAATGGATCAGAAAAATTTTCTTCGGTTGGAAATAAAAAATCAGCTGGAACAAAATTAGTTTGCTTAGATAGTTTCTTTAACAACCCAGGTGTTTATGAAATTGATATGGGTACGCCAATGAAAAAAATATTTAATGAAATTGGTGGTGGATACAAAGAACCTGTTAAAGCATTTCAAATAGGAGGTCCATTAGGTGGTGTTGTTCCTTTAAGTGAAATAGAAAATTTAAATTTAGATTTTCAAGAGTTCACTGCAAAAGGTTTTATGTTAGGTCACGCAAGTGTAGTTAGTATTCCAAAAGATTTTCCAATGGCTGAATATATTCATCACTTGTTTGAATTCTCAGCAGAAGAATCATGTGGAAAATGTTTCCCAGGAAGACTTGGATCTTACAGGGGTAAGGAAATGTTTGATCAAGCTAAGAAGAAAACAGCTAAAATTCCTTTAAAATTACTAGAAGAATTGTTGGTTACCATGCAAAAAGGATGCTTATGTGCTCTTTGTGGAGCAATCCCAACTCCAATTCAGAACATTCTAAAATACTTTGGTGATGAAATGAAAAATGATATGGTGAAAGATAATTAATGAGCTCAGAAAAAAGAAAAATTGCTTATATTGATGGAAAACCATACGAAATTGGTCCTAAACACACATCTATTTTAAAATTTGTAAAAAGCTATGTGGGTGAAAAAAAAGTGCCTACTTTATGTGATGATCCAAACCTTGCTCCTTATGGTGCTTGCAGAGTTTGCTCTGTAGAAGTTGCTTTAGAAAAAGATGGTCCAACAAGAGTGGTTGCATCTTGTCATACTCCAGTTGCTGAAAACCAACATATCTTTACTTCAAATGAAGCTTTAACAAGTCTAAGAAAAAATATTGTTGAATTAGTTTTAACTGACCATCCAATGGAATGTGATACTTGTGAGGTAAACAATAATTGTGAATTACAAACAGTAGCAAACGATTTAGGGGTTGCTGATCACAGATACAACAGTCCTAAACAACACAAAGGTATACCAAGAGATACTTCTCACGATTACATGAGAATGAACTTAGACAATTGTATTAATTGTGGAAGATGTGTCAGGGCCTGTGATGAAATTCAAGGTTCATTTGTACTTACAATGAGCGGAAGAGGTTTTGAATCTAGAATAACAACTGATAATGATATGATGTTTGGAGATAGTTCATGTGTATCTTGTGGAGCATGTGCACATACATGTCCAACAGATGCTATTTCAGATGTTTTTCGGTCTAAATCTGCAGCTGTAGATAAAAAAGTTAGAACAACTTGTTCATACTGTGGTGTTGGATGTAATTTAGAAGCATCAATAAAAGATGATAAAGTTGTTGCAATAGATACTCCAAAACAAACAGAGGTAAATGCTGGACATACGTGTATTAAAGGAAGATATGCATTTAGTTTTTATGATCATCCAGACAGATTAAAAACACCTTTAATTAAAAGAAATGGAAAGTTTGAAGAAGCTTCGTGGGATGAAGCTTATGATTTTATTAAAAAAGAAATGAACAGAATTACAAAAGATAACGGTCCAGATGCCTTTGCAGGAATTTCTTCTGCAAGATGTACGAATGAAGAAAATTATGTTTTCCAAAAGATGATTAGAGCTGCAGTTGGAACAAATAGTGTAGACTGTTGTGCAAGAATTTGTCATTCACCAACAGCTTGGGGAATGCAACAAACTTTTGGGACTGGAGCAGCAACTAACTCTACGGAAGATATTTATCATGCAGATTTATTTTTGGTAATTGGAGCTAATCCAACAAATGCTCATCCTGTTACAGGCGCAAAAATAAAACAGCAAGTCATGAAAGGTAAAAAATTAATTGTACTTGATCCAGTTACAACTGAACTAGCTAAACTTGCTGATTATCATATTAAACTAAGACCAGGAACTAATGTTGCAGTTCTAAATATGATGTTGCACTTTATTATTAAATCAAAACTTTATAATGCAGATTTTGTTAGAGATAGAACTGAAGGTTTTGATAATTTCTTAAAAGAAATTGAAAGACAAGATGTTGATCATTTAGCAAAAGTAGCTGGTGTAGATAAGCAATTAGTTAAAGAAGCAGCAATTGCATATGCTACTGCAAGAAATTCAATGGAGTTCCATGGTTTAGGAGTTACTGAACACGAACAGGGATCTAAAACAGTAATGTTAATTGCAGATCTAGCAATGATTACTGGAAACATTGGACGAAAAGGTGTTGGGGTTAATCCTTTAAGAGGTCAAAATAATGTTCAAGGTGCAGCAGATATGGGATGTCAACCACACCAAGGAGCTGGATATTTCCCTGTAGCTGATGAAAAGCATCAAGAATTCTATACTGAAAAATATGGAGTAACTCACCCAACTAAGCCAGGATTAAAAATTCCTCAAATGTTTGAAGCTGCAATAAACAAGGAATTAAAAGGTTTATGGATCATTGGAGAAGATATTGTTCAAACAGATCCTAATAGTGCTCATGTAATTGAAGCTATGAATTCTTTAGAACTTTTAGTTGTTCAAGAAATATTTATGAGTGAAACAGCAAAATTAGCAACTGTTGTTCTGCCAGGTACTACTTTCTTAGAAAAAGATGGAACTTTTACAAACACTGAGCGAAGAATTCAAAGAGTTAACAGAGCTGTGCCTCCTCTACCAGGTACTAAACCTGATGGATTAATTGTAACTGAGATGATGCAGAAATTAGGATTTGATCAGCCAACTTATGATGCAGATCAAGTTCTAGCAGAAATTGCTGATATCGTTCCTTTCTTTAAGGGTGTTACTAGAGAGAGACTTGGAAAATTTGGATTACAATGGCCAGTTCAAGAAGATGGAACTGATACAAAAATTTTACATGCAGAAACATTTAAATTAGGTAAAGGCAGACTAAAAAACTTTGATTGGAAAGAATCATCAGAAATAGAAGCTAATCAAAAAGACTATCCTTTAATTTTAACAACAAGTAGGGTTTTACAACATTACAACGCAGCAACAATGACTAGAAGAACAAAAAATATAAATATTGTTGATGAAGATGTTTTATTAATTCATCCTAAAGATGCGGCTCATAGAGATTTAAACACTGGTGATATTGGAAGACTTTATTCAGGTAGAGGCGAGGTTGCACTTAAAGTTGAGGTTACAGACAAAGTTAAAGAAGGAATTGTGTTTACTACGTTCCATTTCCCAGAACATATGGTTAATATGGTTACAGGTCATGGTAAAGATGAAGAAACAATGTGTGCTGAATACAAAGTATCTTCTGTTGAAGTACAAAAAATCTCTAATCAATTTAAAACAGAAGTTAAACCAAAAGAAAATCAAGCTGAAGTTAGTTAATTAAAATGACCATTGGTTGGCATTTTGATAATACTTATTCAAAGTTATCAGATACTTTTAAAGAAAATATTAAACCAACTCCTGTTCATGATCCTGAATTAGTAATTTTAAATGAGGAACTAGCATCTACTTTAAATTTAGATTTTTCAAAAACTGACAAAAAAAAATTAGCAGAAATATTTTCTGGAAACTCTATACCGGAAGAAACTAATACCATTGCACAAGCATATGCGGGTCATCAATTCGGACACTTTACTATGTTAGGAGATGGTAGAGCAGTTTTATTGGGTGAGCATTTAGTAAACAATGATAATCGTTTTGACATTCAGTTTAAAGGTTCGGGAAGAACTTCTTTTTCTAGAGGGGGTGATGGAAGAGCAGCACTAGGACCTATGCTTAGAGAATACATTATCAGTGAAGCGATACATTCATTAAATATTCCAACTACGAGAAGCCTTGCTGTTGTAAAAACAGGAGAAAAAGTTGTAAGAGAAAATCTTTTACAGGGTGCTATATTAACAAGAGTTGCATCAAGTCATCTTCGAGTCGGAACATTTCAATATATTGCTGCAACTCAAAACATTGAAAATTTAAATACTTTAGTCGACTACACAATAAACAGACATTATCCAGAAATTAAAACATCATATTCAAAAGGATTAGACTTGTTAAATCTTGTAATGGAAAAACAATGCCAGCTAGTAATCAATTGGATGAGGGTTGGATTTATTCATGGGGTTATGAATACTGACAACATGGCAATTTCAGGTGAAACCATTGATTATGGTCCTTGTGCATTTATGGATCATTATGATCCAAAAACTGTCTTTAGCTCAATAGATAAATTTGGAAGATATGCCTTTTCTAATCAACCACCAATTACAAAGTGGAATTTAGCAAGATTTGCAGAATGTTTAATCCCTCTAATTGATAAAAATGAAGATACTGCAATCAAATTAGCTACAGATTTAATAGATAATTTCCAAAATATTTATGAGGATAAGTGGTTAAATATGATCAGAGATAAGCTTGGTCTATTTGGTGAGGAAAAAAATGATAAAAAATTAATTAATGATTTGTTTAATTGGATGGAAAAAAATAAAGCAGATTACACAAATACTTTTTGTCATTTAATGGGTATTAATTCTGATGAAGTTTACAAAAATGTCGAATTTATCAATTGGAAAAATGAATGGAAAAAAAGATCTGAGTTAAATAATTCAACTAAGGAAAAACAAATCAAACTTATGAAATCAAATAATCCAATTGTTATTCCTAGAAATCATAAAGTAGAGGAAGCCTTAGCTGAAGCAGACAAAGGAAGTTTAGATAAAATGAAAAAATTATTAGCTATTTTAAAAAATCCTTACGACAATCAAAATAATATTGAGGAATATCAAACGCCTGCTCCATCAAACAATGAAAAATATCAAACTTTTTGTGGAACTTGAAATTATAAAACGTAAGGCTCTGGCCTAGCTGATTTACCCAAAACTCTTTCAACTGCAAAATCACTTATATCAATTGTTTGGTATGATCCTGTTGTGATTAATTCGGTTAAGGCCCTACCGATACCTGGTGCCTGCATTAAGCCTCGTCCGGTAAACCCAGATGCCATGTATACATTCTCATATTTTGGATGTTTACCAACTACTGCATTATTATCTAATCTATTACAATCATAGTAACCTGCCCATCCACCAGTTAACTTTAATTCCTCAAAAGCAGGTATTCGTTTAGCTAGAGCTGGCCAGACTAATTCTTCAAAGTCATTCCAGGCTGGTTCTAAATCTTCTGCGTCGAATACAGAAATAGGTGAGCCTGCTAAATATTCTCCTCCTTCTGGTCTCCAATAAACACCCGTTGTTAAATCTCCACTTAGTGGCATCTCTTTTATATATGTTGGGCATTTTACTCTAAACACGGTATGCTTTTGAGGAACAACAGGAATATCCTCTAACAATTCTTTTGTCCAACAACCAGCCGCAGAAACAATTGTTTTGGCATTTATTTCAGAAATACTTTTTACTTCACCCTTAATAAATTCTGCTCCAAGCTCTATTGCTTTGCTTTTAAGAGCGCTATGAAACATAAATGGATCAATCCATCCTTCGCTTTGGTTATCTGTATAGGTTGCTGTTTCAATTCCCTCACTATTAACATAAGGAAAAACTTTTGATAACTCTGAGCCTTTAATATTTTTTGTTCCTGCATCACAATCTTTATGGTTTTCTAATGCTTTATATTGCTCTTCAGCATGTTCAGGGCCAAACATTAAAAGATATCCATTGGTTACCATACTAGCTGTTGGATTAGGATTTTTTTCTGTTTTTAATAATTCTGGTATTTGAAAAATAAATTCTCTTGCAAATTTTCCTAATAAAATATTTTCTTTTTGGAAAAATTGTCTTCTAAAACCTCCTAGAGATAATGGGAATGAAGCTGTTTTATAAGTAGGATCTCTTTCAATGACTTTTACTTTTCTACCTTCTTTGGATAAAAAATAAGCAGTCGCCGCCCCTATTATTCCACCACCAATTACTACAACATCATCCATATCTAATTTAAAATAATTAAGCTTGTATTCAGAATTAGTGCAAAGCTACACCAAAGTAAATATGGAATCATTAAGTAGGCGCTCAACATCTTGACGCGTTTAAACCTTAAAATTAAGTTAATTATCAATGCTATTAGAATGATTAAAACTAATAAAGCCAAGACCATATTGTGAAAAACAAAAAAAACTACACTCCAAGTTGTATTGAAAATTAAATGAATGAAGTAAATATAAACAGTATTCATATCTCTATTTTTAGTATGCCAATAAAGCCATATAGAGAAAGTCATCATTAAATAAAGAGATGTCCAGACAGGACCAAATATCCAATCTGGAGGATTAAAAGTTGGTTTATTTAATAGTGAGTACCAAGGTTCTTTAAATGTAATTGTAGACAAACCTCCAATGAATGAGGCAGAGAATGTAATAGCAAGAAACAACAGAAATGTTAAAAATTTGTTTTTAAGCATATTAAATATATACATAACAAAAAATGAGTAAAAAAACTATTTGGATTACTGGAGGAAGTACTGGCATTGGTAAAGCTTTAGCAATTAAGTTTGCAGCCATGGGATGGAACGTTGCTATATCTGCAAGACGAGCTGAATTATTGAATGAGCTTTCAAATTCTTATGAAAATATTTCAGGTTTTCCTTTAGATGTGACTGACAAAGAAAAGTGTAAAGAAGTATTTAATGAAATTAAAAACAAATTTGAAAATATAGATATTTGTTTTTTTTCAACAGGAACATGGGATCCAAAAAAAGAGAAAGAAATAGATGTCGAGCAAATGGAAGAAGTATTTAAGGTAAATTTTTTTGGAACAGTTAATTGTATTAAAGCTGTTGAACGGTACTTTAGAGATAAAAAAAAAGGAATAATAACTATTGTGTCATCAATTGCGGGATATAGAGGATTACCTAATTCAACTGGATATGGACCATCAAAGTCAGCATTAAATAACTTAGCTGAAAGTTTGTACTTTGATTTTAAAAGACACAATGTACGTGTTTGTTTAGTGTCTCCTGGTTTTATTAAAACTCCAATGACAGATAAAAATGATTTTAAAATGCCTTTTTTAAAAACACCCGAGTATGCAGCAGATCAAATTTTTGAAGGTTTAGTAAACAAAAATACATTTGAAATACATTTTCCAAAATCACTTACAATAACATTAAAGCTGCTTAGTTTTTTACCAAGTAAAATTTATTTTGGATTAGTTGGAAAACTCACAAAATATCAAAAAAAATAGTTAATCTTTTACAAATACAACTGTTAATTCTGCTACTTTAAAACCAAACTTTGTCATAGTTGCTCTATTTATTGCAACTCTATCATCTTGTTTAAAAATCCAATCATCAAAAGTGATTTTTATCTCTTTACCTTTGACTGGAACTAATAAAACATATTCAAATTTAAATGTAGGTCCGTAAGAATAACCTTTCGCTTTACCAACAACATCACCTGCTGTCCCTTCATAATTGTTTTCATCAATTTTATTTATTTTCCATTCTCGGTCTTGAACTTCACCATCATCCCAATTAAATTTTTCTTTAAGAATTAGCTGCTTTCCATCCCAAGTCCCATTTAAGTCTGCAGAAAATTGTCTTGTAACTTTTCCTGATCTATTTTGTAAAACACCCCAAGCCTTAACATTTCCAGATAAATATTCTTCAATGATTAATCTCGGTTCTTTATTTTTAAAATCTTCTGGTTTCATAGCGCTATTATTCGAGCAACTTGTAATTAAGAATAATAAAATTATCAACGAAATTGACTTAATAATTTTTATATGTCGCATAAATATCTCCATTATTTTATTTATTTTGCATTGAAAACTGAATTAGATCTATATTTTTTGACTTAAATCCTGCTTCACAATAAGAAAGGTAAAACTCCCACATTCTTTTAAATGTTGAGTCAAAACCTTGATTTTTTATTAAATCCCATTTTTTTAAAAACTCATTTCTCCATATAGCCAATGTATTTGCATAATGATCAGCGTAAGAAATATATGAATTAACAGTTAAACCATTGTCAGAAACGTATCGATTAATGCTATTTTTATTTGGCAAAAAACCACCTGGAAAAATATATTTTTGAATAAAATCTTGTTTGTTTTTATATCTATCAAATAACCTATCATCGATAGTAATTGCTTGAATTGCTGCTTTGCCACCATCAGATAAGTTATTTTTAATAGTTTTAAAATAACCCTCTAAATAATTTTGACCAACTGCCTCAATCATCTCTATAGAAGCAATTGAATTGTATTTGCCTTTAAGATCTCTGTAATCTTTTATTTCAATATTTACTTTTTCGTTTAAACCACAATTAAAAATTCTTTCTTTTGCGTATTCAAATTGTTTTTTTGATATTGTAATACAGTCTAGTTTAACATCGTATTTTTTACCTAGATACTCGGCAAAACCTCCCCAACCACATCCTATTTCTAAAATTTTGTCACCATTATTTGGTTTAATTAGATCAATTAATTTTTGATATTTGTTATTTTGAGCATCAGATAGATTTTTTGATTTATCATCAAAAATAGCGCTAGAGTATGTGAGTGTGTCGTCTAACCAAAGAGAAAAAAAATCATTACCTAGATCATAATGTCTAGCAATATTTTCTTTGCTTCTACTTTTTGTATTTTTAATAATTTTATTTTTTACAAAATTAATTATTGGAAAATCAAGAAGGCCTGAGAATTTATGTATTACTTCTATATTTCTTGCAGTTAATTCGATTAAATTTGATAAGTTATTAGTTTCAAATTCACCTCTCATGTAGCTCTCAGCAAATCCAATACTACCACCTCTAATTAAATTATAATTAAAATCTGGTTTTTTGATTGAAATATTTGCATGCAATTTTTCATTTGGATTTCCAAACTTTAAAACTTTTCCTTCATGTGTAGCAAGCTCTAGATAGCCATAATTTATTTTATTAAGAAATTTAAAAACTAATTTATCTGCAGTGTTATTTAAAAACATTAATTTTCTACTGTTATATTATTTTTAATTTTAAATTTTTTCTTAATTAATTTAATTCCTTTAAACCACAATTTAAACGCTTCAAAATGTATCGCAGAGATAATTTTAAATGTCATTAAAGGGTGTTTAAGATAAGAATTCATTAAGTTTTTACTTGTCAAAGCAGATCTTTCACCATCTTGAGATGCAAAAAGAATTTTTCCTTCTTGATCATATTGATCAATTACAACTGACAACTTCTGGTCTGGATTTAATATTCTAAAAAAATAATTACAATCCATTTCAATGAATGGTGAAACATGAAATTTTTTTGAGCAATTATTTTGAATTAATTTATTTTGTCCCTCAACTTTAAAAACATATGTGTGTTGCTCACCAAATGTATTTTTAACCTCATATAATATAGAAATTAAATTATCATTATTATCGTATACAAAAAAAATACTTAGTGGATTAAAAACATAACCAAATATTCTTGGATAGCATAAAAGTTTAACTTTTATGTTGTCTGTACTGATTTTGTTATTAATTAGATTTTTTTTTACCCACTCAAAAAGAGATGACCCATCACGGTCACCATGATCTTTTTCGTAAAAACTAATAAGATTAAATTTATTTAATGAAAAAAATTTTAATTTATTATTAAGCTTATTTAACTCTGATAGATCAATGAAAAGTGAAAATACTTTATATTTAAAAAAATGTTCTTTTGGTTTAAATCTCTTATGGATTACGTTTCCATTATATATACAAGAACTAATCATTAAGGTTTTTCAGCATTTCAAGAGATGATTTTATTCCATCTTCATGAAATCCGTAACCAAAATAACTGCCACAAAAAAGTAAATCTTTTTGATTTTGTATTTTAATAAGCTCTGATTGAGCATCTAATGCTTTTTGATCGTAATATGGATGTGTAAATTTTACTTTTTTAAATATTTTTTTCTCATCAATATTGAAGTAAGGATTTAGTGTTAAGAAAATATTTTCATCACACTTTAAATTTTGCAATAAATTTAACCAGTAGGTTATTGAATTTTTCTCTAAATTCTTGTCATCTATTGATGAATTCCAAGAAGACCAAGCTTTTTTATTTTTTGGCATGGCACGCTGATCTGTATGTATGTAAGCTATATTTTCTTTGTAGCTAAAATTCGAAAGAATATTTCTCTCATCCTCAGTTGGATTTTCTATTATCTCTAAGGCTTCATCAGCATGTGTTGCCAAAATAACCTTGTCATAATCAAAAAATTCACTTTCTCCACCGTAATATAAATCTATTCCTGACATTTTTCTTTTTATTTTTGTAACTTTATAATTTTTATAATGTTCCCCACTTAATTGTGAAATTATTTTACTAACATAGGTTCTGCTTCTATTGGTTACTGTGTACCACTGTGGTCTATTTATCAATTTAAACAAACCATGATTTTGGAAAAATCTAAGAAAAAAACTAATTGGCATTTTGCTTGCTTCATAAGGGGGCATCGACCAAATTGCAGATACCATTGGTATTATATGATAATCAACAAATGTTTTGGATAATTTATTAATTTTTAAATATTCACCTAAGGTAATTTTGTCATTGGATATGATTGCTTGATCACTTTTTTTATAAAATTTAATTATATCAAAAAACATTTTTAAGAAATCAATGTTAAATAGATTTGATTTATTGCAGAAAATCCCTCTCAATCCTTTTCCACAATATTCAAATTTCGTATTATCTACTGAAACTGAAAAAGACATGTTGCTTTTTTCAATTTGAATATCATTTTCCTTAAAAAAATTAATTAAATTTGGATAAGTTTGAAAATTAAAAACAATAAAGCCAATATCAACTGATACTTTTTTTTCATCAAAAAACAAATCTATAGTATGAGAATGTCCACCAAAATTGTCTTCTCTTTCGAAAAGATCTACATGATGTTTTTTAGATAAATAATAAGCAGCACTTAGTCCAGAAATACCTGACCCAACGACAGCAATTTTCATTAATTATTATGCTGCATCTTCTTTAAACTCATCCATACTTGGACAAGTACAAAAAATATTTTTATCTCCATACACGTTATCAACTCTTGCAACCGGAGGCCAAAATTTATTTGCTTTTAAGAATTTTGCAGGATATGCAGCTTGCTCTCTTGAATATTTATGACTCCATTCATCTGAAGCTAATTCAATATCGGTGTGAGGTGCATTTTTAATAGGGTTATCTACTTTGTCAAACTTACCTGACTTAACCATATCTATTTCGTCTTTAATGCTAATCAATGTGTCACAAAATCTATCCAGTTCAGATAAACTCTCACTCTCTGTTGGTTCAATCATCATTGTTCCAGCAACTGGCCATGACATTGTTGGCGCATGAAATCCATAATCAATTAATCTTTTAGCTATATCTTCTTCTGAAATACCTGTTTCGCTTTTAATTGATCTAATATCAATAATACACTCATGCGCAACATTACCATTTGAACCTTTATAAAGAATTGGGTAATGGTCTTTTAATCTATTTGCTATGTAATTTGCATTTAGGATTGCAATTTGTGTTGCAAGTTTTACACCTTCGGATCCCATCATCTTAATGTACATCCAAGAAATTGATAAAATACTTGAGCTTCCCCAAGGAGCTGCTGAAACGGCACCTATTCCACTTGCAGGTCCACAATCTTTTACGACTGGATGATTAGGCAGATAAACTTGTAAATGTCTTTTACATGCGATAGGTCCCATTCCAGGCCCTCCTCCACCATGTGGAATACAAAATGTTTTATGCAAATTTATATGACAAACATCAGGACCAAAATTTCCTGGTTTTGCAACTCCAACAAGTGCGTTTAGGTTTGCTCCATCCATATAAACTTGACCACCATGTTCATGAATTACTTCACATATATCTTTAATTTTTTCCTCAAATACGCCATGGGTTGATGGGTAAGTTACCATTAATGCACCAAGATTGTCTGAATGCAATTCTGCTTTTTTCTTTAAATCCTCAAAATCAACATTTCCTTCTTTGTCACAATCAACAACTACAACTTTCATTCCAACCATCTGTGCACTTGCTGGATTAGTTCCATGTGCTGAACTTGGAATTAAACATATATTTCTATTTTCATCCCCTCTATCTAAATGATACTTTCTTATTACCATTAAGCCAGCATACTCACCTTGGGCTCCCGCATTTGGCTGAAGTGAAACACCAGAAAAACCAGTAATAGATCTTAACCAATTTTTAAGATCTGTGAACATTTCTCTATATCCCTCCATCTGTTCGACAGGTACGAATGGGTGGGGCTCAGCCAATTCTCTCCACGAAATAGGTATCATTTCTGCAGTAGCATTTAATTTCATAGTACATGAACCTAGAGCAATCATTGTTCTATTAAGAGCTATATCCTTATCCTCTAACTTTTTAAGATATCTAAGCATTTCTGTCTCTGAATGATATGAATTAAAAACAGGGTGTTCTAAATATTTTGAAGTTCTTAATAAATTTTTTGGTAGATTTGGTAAACTAACAGTTGGATCCTCTTTTTTAATTGACTCTGCAGCATTAAATATTTTTAGTAGCTGGTTTACTCTATAAACATTTTTTCTTTCGTCGAAAGAAACAGCCAGCATCTCTGAATTTACTTTTCTAATATTAACTTTTTGGTCTAAAGCATTTTTGAAAATCTGATCTGTCTTTTCTTTGGTTATAATAGTTACAGTATCAAAAAAATAATCTGAGTATAATTCATATCCAGATTGTTTTATTTTATCTGCAAAATTTTTTGCTAATTGAGATACTCTTTCGGAAATACTTTTAATTCCATCAGGGCCGTGATAAATGGCATATGCTGCTGAAACAATCGCTAGTAAGGCTTGAGCAGTACAAATATTACTTGTAGCTTTGTCTCTTCTAATATGTTGCTCTCTAGTTTGTAATGACAATCTATAGGCCTGGTTTCCATGCCTGTCCACTGAAACCCCAACAATTCTACCTGGCATAGATCGTTTGTATTCATCTTTTGTTGCAAAAAAGGCTGCATGAGGTCCTCCATAACCCATTGGAATACCAAATCTTTGAGAACTACCGACTGCAATATCTGCTCCAAGCTCTCTTGGTGTTTTTAGCATAGAAAGTGCAAGGAGATCACAAACTAAAATTGCTTTTCCATTTTTTTTATGAATTTTACTTATGGCCTCACTAGGATCTTTAATATCACCTAAAGTTCCTGGATATTGTAAAACTCCGCAAACAATATCTTCTTTTAACTGCTCTAGAACTTTATCCTCGTTTCCAACAAGTACTTTAAGACCCATTGGCTCTGCTCTAGTTTGAATAACGTCAATTGTTTGTGGGTGGCAGTTCTCTGAAACAAAAACTAAATTACTATCACTTTTATTAAGTCTATGACTTAAACCCATAGCTTCGGCAGCTGCTGTTCCTTCATCAAGTAAAGACGCGTTTGCTATATCCATTCCTGTAAAATCAACAATCATTTGTTGAAAGTTTAATAGCATCTCTAATCTACCTTGTGCTACTTCAGGCTGATAAGGTGTGTATGATGTGTACCATCCAGGATTTTCTAATATATTTCTTAAAATTACATATGGTGTGTAGGTTCCATAATAACCCATGCCTATAAAATTTGAGTAAATTTGGTTTTTTTTTGAAATTGCTTTTAATTTTCTTAAAGCTTCATATTCTGAATTTGGTTCACCGATATTCAATTCACCTTTAAACTGAATCTTTTCTGGTATGGTACTATTAATAAACTCATCTAATGACTTAAAGTTAAGATCTTTAAGCATTTTTTCTTGGTCCTTTTCAGATGGACCTATGTGTCTTCTAATAAAATCTTTTTGTGAATTATGTAACATTAGCTTGATGTCTCCTTTGCAAATTTATCGTATTCTTCTTTGTTCATTAAATTATCTAGCTCAGATGTGTCTTTAATTTTCAATTTAAAAAACCATGCACCACCTTCAGGGTCCTCATTGATTTTGGCAGGATCATCTACTATAGACTGATTGGTATCTACCACTTCACCACTTACTGGAGTATAAACATCACTAGCAGCTTTCGTAGATTCTACTACTCCTGCAGTACCATCTTTTTCAACATTAGATCCTTTTTCAGGCAGTTCTGCAAAAACTATGTCTCCAAGCATTTCTGTTGCATGTTTTGTAATTCCTATTGTGGCTACATCTCCCTCCAAAGTAATCCACTCATGTTCTTTAGAAAATTTTACTTCACTCATTAATTTACTCCTTTCACATAATTTTTTTTATAAAATGGTAATGCGCAAACATTTGCCGGATGTTTTTTTCCTCTTACCTCAAGCAAAATTTTAGTATCAACCTTTGAAAATTCTTTATCAACATAACCCATTGCTATAGGACCGTTTACACTTGGTCCAAACGTTCCACTAGTTATCTCACCAATTTGTTTATCTGTATCATCAAATATTTTTGTTTTTTCTCTTGCAATCAGTCTACCTTCAGGCTTAATCCCTACTCTTATTTGGCTTGCTCCATCTTGTATTTGGTTCATAATTTTTTTTGATCCAATAAAATTTCCATTAGTTAATCTAGATTTTGAGATTGCCCATCTAAGATTTGCCTCAACTGGTGTTTTGTTAATATCTAATTCGTGACCATATAAACATAATCCAGCTTCTAATCTCAAGGTATCTCTTGCCCCAAGTCCTATAAGTTGTGCTCCCTTTTCTATTAAATTTTCAACGAATTTTTCCGCTTTATTGTTAGAAATTGAAATTTCAAATCCATCTTCCCCTGTATAACCTGATCTTGTTACAAATAATTTTTTATTATCAGAATCAAACCAATTTCCTGTCATAAAACTTAGTTGATCAACCCCATTTATAATTGAGTTTAAAATTTCAACAGATTTAGGTCCTTGAATTGCTATTAAAGATCTGTTGTTATCTAAGTTCATTTTAAATTTTGAACCTAGTAAATTAGATAAAATCTCAAAATCTTTATCTTTGCATGCAGCATTTAAGATAATTAAATACCCTTCCTCAATTTTAGTGATAATTAAATCATCATAAATTCCTGCATCTTCATTCATTAAAAAACTATACTTAGAGCAGTTTTGTTTTAGATTTTTTAAATCTAATGGAAAAATCTTTTCTAATTCTTCTGTTAAACTTTCATCACCATATATAAATAATTGACCCATATGAGATACATCAAATATTCCAGAATTCGATCTAGTGAATTTATGTTCTTCAATAATACCTTTGCTATATTGAATAGGCATTTCATAACCAGCGAATTCAACAAACTTTGCATGTTTACTTTGATGAAGCTTATTTAGCGATGTTTTTTTTATTTCCATATTAACTCTTCTGTGCCCCCTCTGTCTTGGTGCCTGAGAGATTTGCTCCTTCGGCGAGAATAATTCTCTTTCCAGAGTTAATATGTACGGTCCTTTTGCCTGAGAGTTTCCGGGGTGGTTGCTCCTTCGGCGCTACAAAAGTAGTCTCTCCCGTGTATAAATTTATAGCACATTTAAAATGTTTATGTGAAATTTATTTAGCGACCTTTTTGACAAGTAATGGAGACAAAAACTGTATAACTACCGCTGTTATAACTACTGCTCCACCAAAAAGCACTGTAAGTGGCGGATTTTCGTTTGCAAACATCCATGCCCACATGGGTCCTAGAACAGCTTCGGTTAACATAATGATTCCTACAAATGCTGAAGGAGTTGATCTTGCTCCAATTGTTATAAGTATAAATCCAAGTCCAACTTGAAAAAATCCTGCAATGAAACCTAAAAAAATATCATTTGTTGAAACTAAAATACTCGGTGACATGAACAAACCTATTAGTGTTGCAAAAATTCCAGCAACCAATTGTAAAGGTATCATGTCAACTTTTGGATATTTTCTTACAATTAAAATTAAAATTGCAAATGATATCGGCATAATAAATGCAACTAAGTTTCCAGTCATTTGACCTGGTGTTAGTGAACTTCCCAACATTAAAATGATACCAGCTACTGCTGTAATAATGCAAGTTAATGTAATTTTTGAAATTTTTTCTTTTAAAAATACATAACCAAAAATTGCTAAAAACAAAGCTTGAGTTTGAATTATAAAGTTTGCATTAGCTACTGTTGTTTCATACATAGCAAATACATAGCTAGCAAATCCAATGGATAAAATTATACCTCCAAATAAACCTGGAATTCCAGATTTATAAAGAGCACTGAAAATTTTTCCTTTGTAAGTAAAGATCAAAAAAATTGTAATTATTCCAATAAAGAAAAGTGATCTCCAAAATAATATTTGCCAAAGTGTAGATCCATCAAAAGACTTAACAATTAAACCTCCAAAACTTAATGCACAAGCTCCTAAAAAAACTAAAAAAGGGCCTGGTATTTTTGATAAAAAATTCATTAAATTTGTGATAGTAAATTTTGAGTTTCCATTTCATATAACTTAAATAAAGTCTCTGCGTCAGATAGATTAATCTCTTTAAATTTTATTTTTGAACCAGGAGACATCTGTACTAATCGATCATAATCGACACTAGCCACAACTCCAATTTTTGGATAACCGCCAATAGTACCATGATCTGAAAGCATTATAATTGGATTTCCATCTGCAGGCACTTGGATTACACCTTTAATCAAACCCTCTGATTTTATGTTGGTATTCACAATATTATCAATTTTAGGTCCCTCTAACCTCATGCCCATTCTGTCTGAAAGTTTCGATACTGTGAATTCCTTTTCATAAAATATTTTTTTACCTTCTTCAGAAAAGTAATCAAAATTAGTGCCTTTGATCACCCTTATGTTTTCTATTTTGGTATTAATGTAATTAGTTTTTTTAGTATCCTTATTTGAATTTATTTTTTTTAAATTAATTCTTTGCCCTGCATCTAATTTTTTTCCATCATTAGATCCAATATTTGCTTTTGTATTTATAGAACAACTATTCCATTGAAATTTTAAATCGAACTCGCCACCTAATGCTAAATATCCATAAACTGATTTATTTGTAGATATGATATTTATCTCATCTCCATTCTCAATTTGATAGCTTTCATAACAATTTCCCTCAGTTTCAGTATCTTTTTTTTTAATTGAAAAAATTACATCACCAGTAACAGCAAAATTGATTTTTTCTCCTGAATACTTTATGTGAGGGCCTTGATATGCAAACTCTATGACTGCAGAGTCTAAATTATTATTAACAAGTTTATTAGCTATAAGATAATTTCTATTATCCATAGCGCCACTAAACGGAATACCAATATGATAAAGATGATCTCTGCCTTTATCTTGAAAGGTAGTGTTAATTCCGGGTCTAATTATATCTAAATAATTATTGCTCATTATAATTTTTATACTGATCTAAAGTAATTTCCTTGAAAATTACTGTATCTCCTGGGTTAATTAGATTTGGTTTATCTTCTTTTGAACTATCAAAGACATCTAAAGGTGTGTTTCCTAAAATATTCCATCCACCCGGGCTTTCAAATGTATAGATGTTTGCAAATTGTTCAGTTAATGCAACAGATCCCTTGGGCACTTTTACTCTTGGGGTTTCTAAACGTTGAGCTCGCATATTCTCATCTAAGTCACCAAGAAAAGGCATACCAGCAATAAACCCTGTCATGTAACAAAAATATTCCTTATTTAAAAAATTCTCTAAAATTTTTTCTCTACTTAATTTTAATATTTCTTCCAATCTTTTAATGTCCATTGAAAAATTTTCATGACAACAAACTGGTATTTCTAATTTTTTTGAATTTATATCTTTTGAGTCTTGAGCATTAATGTTTTCAACATAATTTTTTACTTCTTTAAAATTTGTTTTTTTTAGATCAAAAGAAATAATTAGTTTATTATAAGAAGGTGTTAGATTATTTATGCCTTCAAATTTTTTTTCTTTAATGGTTTTAAAATATTTTATTACTTGTGAATTAATTGATTTATTTACTTCATTACCAAAATCACAGTACAAAGCTGCGTCACCAAGATTTGATATATTTTTTATCATGTCATGTTATACTTAACATTAGAGACTATGGAAATTAATATAAATTGCGATTTAGGTGAAAAATCAAAACATCATTCAAATAAGTATGATCCAGATTTACTAGAAATAGTTAATTCTGCAAATGTCGCATGTGGTTATCATGCAGGTGATAGTGAGTCGATGAATCAAGTAGTTCAAATTTCAAAAAAAAATGGTGTTAGTATTGGAGCGCATCCGTCATTTAATGACCCTGAAAATTTTGGCAGGCAAAGAATGAATCTTTCACCTAATGAGGTAAGGCAATTGATTATTGATCAATATGAAATTCTTCAAAAAATTGCTGAAGATCATGGAGAGAATGTTACTCACATAAAACCACACGGTGCTTTAAATAATATGGCTTGTGAGGATATAGATTTAGCTACTACTTTAGCAAAAGCTATAAACGAAATTAGTAAAGATTTAATTTATTTGGTTCCTACAGGATCTAAGATGGAAGAAGCAGCCAAAAAATTAAACATGCGTATAGCTTGTGAAATTTTTGCAGATAGAAATTATGAGGATGATGGCAATTTGGTTTCTAGAAAAAAACCACACGCTCTTATTACTGATCCAGAAGAAGCTAAAAAACACGTATTAAATATGGTTAAAAATCAGTCACTTAATTGTCACAGTGGAAAGCAGATACCTTGTGAAATAGACTCTGTGTGCATACATGGGGATAATGAAAGTTCATTATCTACTGCAAAATCAATTAGGGAAAATTTAATAGAAAATGGGCTGCAATTAAAACCACTTAACCAAATGAAAAAATTTATATGATCAAAAAAACTTTTTATTCACTTTTGTTTTTAGTTTTACTATCAACAAATTCATATTCCGCAGGATCAGAGAGTACTAGTAAAGTAAAATCAGATTATACTCAGGCTGTTACTTTAATTAAAGCGGCTAAAAAATATGAAAAAAAAGGAAAAATAGAAAAAGCCAATAAAAGATATGAAAAAGCTCAAGCTTTGTTAATCAAATCAAACAAAAAAAAACCACTCCAAGCAGATACTTTAAACTATCTTGGTTTTACAACTAGGAAACTTGGAGATTTTGAAAATGGAGAAAAGTATTATCTTTTAGGTTTAGAAATTGATCCAAATCACGTGGGTATAAACGAATATTTGGGTGAATTATATGTTGTCACAAATAGATTAGATTTAGCCAAAGAAAGATTAAAAGTATTAGAAAGTTGTAATTGTGAAGAGTACACTGAATTAAAAGAAATTATTGATGGAACGAAACAATCAAAATATTAATTAATATTTTGAACCATTTGTTGAGGCATCCATAATGCAATTTCAGGAAAAATAACAACGAGTATTACTGCAAGTATCATTAATAAAAATAATGGAAAAGCACTTCTTGCAATAAATCCCATATCTTTATTAGCCATTCCTTGTAAAACAAATAAATTAAATCCTACAGGTGGTGTGATTTGAGCCATCTCAACTACAATAACTAGAAATATTCCAAACCAAATCATGTCAAAACCAGCCTGTCTAATCATTGGTTCAATGATTGCCATTGTTAATACTACTGCTGAAATTCCATCAAGAAACATTCCAAGAATAATATAAAAAATCATTAATACAAAAATTAATACATAGGGTGATAGCTCCATATTTTGTATCCAGATAGCTAGATTTCTTGGAAGACCCGTAAATCCCATAGCTAATGATAAAAATGTAGAGCCAGCTAAAATAAAAGCAATCATACAAGAGGTTTTAGTTGCTCCTAACAAGGACTGTTTAAATGTTTCAATGGTTAAGCTCTTTTGAAAGTAAGATAAAATTAAAGCCCCTACTACACCTAAAGAAGCAGCTTCAGTTGCTGTTGCAACTCCAGTGTATATTGATCCAATCACAGCTGATATTAAAATAATTACTGGTAATAATTGTTTTGATTTTCTTATTTTTTCTAGAAAAGAAAAATTTTCTACATACTTTGGCATGCTTTTTTTATTTATTAAAGACCAAATGATCACGTAAGACATAAATATAAGTGCGATCATTATCCCTGGAATAATTCCAGCAATAAATAGTTTTGCTATAGACTCTTGAACAGTTACTCCGTAAATTATTAATATTATTGAAGGGGGAATAAGAAGTCCTAAAGTTCCTGAGCCTGCTAGACTACCTAACAAAATTTTTTCTGGATATTTTCTTTTTCTTAGTTCTGGGATAGACATCTTACCTACTGTTGCAACGGTTGCAGCAGAAGAGCCAGAAATTGCTGCAAAAAGTGCACAACCAACAACATTTACATGAATTAATCCACCTGGTAATTTTTGCATCCATGGTGAAAGTCCAGCAAATAAATTTTCAGATAGCTTGGTCCTAAATAATATTTCACCCATCCAAACAAACAATGGTAAAGCTGTTAATGTCCATGATGACGAGGTTCCCCATATTGTAGTTGCCATAGCATCCCCAACTGGTCTTGATGTAAATAACATCATACCAATTGTTGAAACACCTATCATGCTTATCGCTACCCAGATGCCAGATCCAAGAAAGAATAAAAGTACACTAATAAAAAATATTATGAGAAATATTTCAGTCATTCTTACTTAAAATTGTTAAAATAAATTTATGTAAAACAGCTATAAAAAAAATTAAAGATCCGATAGCTACACTAGTTTGAGGTATCCAAATTAAGATCTCATCTGCACCTTCGCTTCTCTCTTGAAAATCATAAGAAATTAATAACATTTTCCATAAGTAAAAAGACAAATAACCTGAAAAAATTGTTGCTACGATCAGACACCATATTTCTAAAAGTCTTTTATAGGATGAAGAGGCTTTTTCTAAGAAAAGTGTAATTCGAATATGTCCACCCTCAACAAAAGTAAATGCTAGCGCATAAAAGGAAGCTGCAGCCATGCAGTAACCTGAGTACTCAGCCAAACCTCTTATGTAAAAACCAAATATTCTTGAGGAAATTCCAATTAAAATAAAAACTGCGACAAGTATTAAAAAAAAAGCGGCTAAATATCCTGAAAATTTATAGAGCTTATTTAGATTATTATTTATTGATTGAAACATTTAGTAAAAAGGCCAACTTACTACAAGTTGGCCTTTTTTTTAAGACTATTTTATTTGTAAGCAGATAAAACTGCAGCACCTCTGTCTCCAGCTTTTGCTTTCCATTCTTCAGACATTGTTGCTCCAACTTTTTCAAAATGTTTTTTCAAAGCTGAATTAACTTCGCCTACTTCCATTCCAGCATCTGCTAAAGCTTTCTTGTCTCCAGTATTACCTTGTTTAGATAATTCCCAACCTTTTTCTTCAGCAATTGCTGCTTGGTTCATGACAAGATCTTGAGTTGCTTTATCAAGTTTATTCCAAGCGGCTTTATTAGCTATGATCATATTTTTTGGAAACCATGCTGCTATATCATAAAAATATTTAACACCATTTTCCCAAATCTTGCTATTTTTACCAGTTGTAGGAGAAGTAATCATACTTTCCACTGCACCAGTAGAAAATGCTTGGCTAATTTCAGCTGCTTCAATTTTAGTTGGTGCCATTCCTGTTAATTCTGCAATTCTAATTGTTGCTGAGTTATATGCTCTAAATTTTAATCCATTTAGATCACCAACTTTTTTAATTTGCTTTTTACTGTAAAGTCCTTGTGCAGGCCATGGTACTGCATAAAGAAATACCAATCCTTTTTCATCAAGACTTTTAACAATATATGGCTTTGAAGCTTCATATAATTTCATAGCATCATCATAAGTAGTTGCTAAGAAAGGTAATGAGTCAATTTCATATAAAGGATCTTCTTTTCCAAGAGCAGACATAAATCTTTCACCAATAGGTGCTTGACCTGTTCTTACAGCTCTGAAAATTTCACCACCTTTAAATAATGAACCACCTGGATGGGTAACGATTGTAAGTTTTCCACCACTTTTTTCAGTTACATTCTTTGCAAATTCTGTTGCATTAGCAGAATGAAAGTTTCCAGCACCATAAGCCAGTGCCATATCCCATTTTTCAGCTAAAGAAACGTTTGCAAAAAACAATACTGAAGTAACTATAGATATAAACAATTTGAATAATTTCATCTATCCTCCTTTTTAAAATAAACATTTAATTATCTCTTAGAGGTTAAATCAATAAAATTATCATTATGGTCTCATTGAAAAATTGTCAGATTATACTATTATGACGTTATCTTGATTGAAGAGCTTATAATTTTAACCAATATAATTTTTATCACAATTATATTAACAGCAGATAATGCGGTAATAGTTGGGTCTATTGCTTCAAATTTTGTTCCAAAAAATAGAAAACAAATAATTCTTTGGGGTGTAATTGGAGCCTTTGTTTTTAAAATTTTTTTTGCAATTTTTGCGACTTTTTTATTTGAATTTTATTTCATTAAGATTTTAGGTGGTTTGTTATTAATTTGGATTGTAAATGATTTAAGAAAAGATTTACTAGACATTAAAAAAGTAAAACCCACTTCTAAAAAAGGTAAAGAGCCTTCATACATTAGTAGCATTGGAAAAGTTTTATTCGCAGATATCATGATAAGTTTTGATAATGTTATTGGTGTAGTTGCAGCAGCAAAAGGATATTTTGGATTTATGATATTTGGACTTATGCTATCAGTTGTTTTAACTGGTGCTTTAGCGACATATATGGCCAATTATATACAAAGACATATTTGGATAGCTTATATCGGATTAGTATTTATCTTAATTGTTGGTCTACAATTAGTAATAGGTGGATTGGTTGATCTTGAAATATTAAATATTAATGAAGAATTTAAAAAATACTTTTAATTAAAAAGAATTTTTTTTATTAGGAAATTTAATTTTTCTTACTTCTTTTGAATAATTTGAAACAGCTTTAGAAATATTATTTCTTATATTGGCATATTTTTTTACAAACTTATAATTCGTTGAATTTAAGCCAATTAAATCATCAAAAACTAATATTTGACCATCACAATATTTAGAAGCTCCTATACCAATAGTTGGTATCTTTAATTTTTGCGTGACAAGCTTTGCTAAAGAAGTTTCAACACATTCTAAAACAATTGAAAACACTCCAGCTTTTTCTAATAATTGTGAGTCTCTTATAATGTTGTTTCTCTCTAACTTTTTTTTTCCTTTAAATTTGAAAGTTTTATCTGACTGAGGAAGCAACCCTAGATGGCCCATGACTGGAATTTTGTTTTTAATTAAAGATTTGATTATTTCATAAACTTTTTTTCCACCTTCTAATTTTACACCGTCACACTTTGTTTTTTTCATTATCTGTTTTGCATTTTTCACTGCCTCTTTAGGAGTTCGATAAGTGTTATGTGGCATATCAACAATCATTAAACTTTTTTTTATACCCATTCTCACACTTTTAGAGTGTTCAATCATAGTGCTCAAATTTACTTCTCTTGTAGATTTATAATTGTATAAAACTGAACCAAGTGAGTCTCCTACTAAAATTAAATCACAATAATTATCTAATATAGAAGCAATATTTTTTGAATAGGCAGTTAGACTAACTATTTTTGACTTATTTTTTTTTGCAACAAATTTTTTAATTTTACTCATTTATAAATTCTTGGTTCTTATATGCTTTCAAAAGCTTTTTAGATATAGATAGTTTCTTTGCAATAGGAGATTTTTCGTCAATAATTCTCCAAAAAGGAAGTTTTGGTTTTTTAGTTTTTTTTTTAATTTGTTCCTCTAATGATGCCTCTATAGCAATTCTTAAAAAAATCCCTGTAGATACTGGGCACGTTTTGTTAGCTTTGGCTTTTTTAGCTAAAGCTTCTCTCATTTCAATAACTGTTTTTTTTTTACCTTTAGGAATTTTATGAATATATTTTGCTATTGAACTTGGAGATGAAATTAGCATCGTTTCACCTTTCTTAATATCTGCAAAATTAAAAGTTAATTTTTTAATTTTTTCCTTGTATGGTTTGTTAAACTTAGCAATCCACATTAGAAAAATATTACCAGGTACCAGTATTCTCCATTGAAACCCAAGGCTCTTTAGGTTCTAAATTTCCCTCTTGAAGTATTTCAATTGAAATTTTGTCTGGTGATCTAACAAAAGCCATATGACCATCTCTTGGCGGTCTATTAATCGTGTAGCCCATATCCATTAATCTTTGGCAAGTTTCATAAATATTATCTACTCTATAGGCAAGATGACCAAAATTTCTTGAACCTTCTCCAAGCTCATCACCATCCCAATTATATGTTAATTCTATTTCTGCTTTTTCATCATTTGGTGCTGCAAGAAAAATTAATGTAAATCTACCTTTTTCATTTTCCATTCTTCTTGTTTCTTTTAAACCAAGTCCTTCGCAGAAAAATCTTAGAGACTCATCCACGTCTTTAACTCTAATCATTGTGTGTAAATATTTCATAATGTTAATTTATAATTAAAAACTACTCTAATTCAATAGTGCTAGGTGGTTTTGAAGTGACATCATACACTACTCTGTTTATACCCCTTATACTGTTAACTATTTTATTTGATATAGTTTGCATAAAAGACTTTTTAAATTCATAATAGTCAGCTGTCATTCCATCTTCAGATGTAATTGCTCTTAATAAACATAAGTATTCATAAGTACGATTGTCTCCCATAACACCCACTGTTTTTACTGGAAGTAATGCTGCATAAGCTTGCCAAATCTTATGATAAAGACCGTGATCTTTTAAAGCTTGAATAAAGTAATAATCAGCCTCTTTTAAAATTTTAATTTTTTCCTTAGTTATTATGCCTGGCATTCGAATAGCTAAACCTGGTCCAGGAAAAGGATGTCTTGAAATAATTTCTTTACTTAAATTTAACTCTAATCCTAATTTTCTTACCTCGTCCTTAAATAAGAATTTTAGTGGTTCTACTAATTTTAAATTCATTTTTTTGGGTAAGCCACCGACATTATGATGTGATTTAATTTTAGAAGTTTGACTTCCAGTAACAGATTTGCTCTCAATTAAATCTGGATAAAGAGTGCCCTGAGCTAAAAATTTAACGTTTTTAATTTTCTTAGCATACCGCTCAAATATTTTAATAAATAAATTACCGATTATTTTTCTTTTTTTCTCGGGATCAGAAACATTTCTTAATTTTTTTAAAAATTCTTTTTCAGCATTTACATAAATTAAATTCATTTTTAAACGCTTCTTAAAAGTTTGAACTACTTGTACTTCCTCATTTTTTCTTAAAAGTCCAGTATTTACAAAAATACAATAAAGTTTTTTACCAATAGCTTTATTCAGTAATTGAGCAACTACACTACTATCTACACCTCCTGATAAAGCACAAATAACTTTGTTGTTTCCAACTTGTTTTCTAACATCTTTAATAAGCTGATTTTTTTGATCCCTAGAAGACCAATTTCTTTTAATTTTACAAATTAAAAAAATGAAATTACTTATTAACCTCTTTCCATTCTCCGTGTGCGTTACTTCAGGATGAAATTGTACTCCATAATATTTTTTTATTTTATTTTCAACGATTGCAAATTTTGAATTAGTGCTTGATGCTACAACTTTAAAACTTTTAGGAAGTTTTGAAACTTGATCAGCATGACTCATCCAAACTTGTTTGGATTTTTTGTTTCCAAAAAAATTAGTTGTTAAAAGACTGTTATTTTTTTTATAAACATTAGCTAAACCAAATTCTCTATGTTTTGATTGTTTTACCCTTCCACCGTTAAGTTTTGATAAAATTTGATGCCCAAAACATATTCCAAGAACTGGTACATCAAGTTGTAAAATTTTTTTATCAAATGAATATTTATTTATTTGATAAACATTTAATGGGCCGCCAGATAATACTATTCCTTTAATACTGTGATTTATGTCTTTTAGTTTTATTTTTTTGTGACTAACTATTTCTGAAAACACACCTAATTCTCTTACTCTT